>DJWL01000122.1 GCA_002441545.1 Flavobacteriaceae bacterium UBA6231
CCCCGAACAGAATCACTAAGATCAACACCTCCGAGCTGGTACAAGGAATCTACATCGTCACAGTAAAAACCAATGATAACAAATCAGCTAATGCTAAAATTATTAAAAAATGATCAAGAAAGTAATAGTAATGATTTTTACAATTTTATTTGGTAAAACGGTATTTTGTCAAAATCCAACAGTAAAAGGTGATATACCTTCAGTTGCACCCCCATCTCCATCAGTAGAAGCACTAATGAAATTCCAAGAAATAGCAGTAAATAATTATACTGGCATACCCGACATTAGTATTCCTATACTAGATGTTCCAACTCACTCTAAGGATGTAAATGTAAATATAGTTCTCAGATATCATCCTGCAAATGTAAAGGCTGATAATGTGGCAGGTGACGTGGGTTTGGGTTGGAGTCTTCAAGCAGCAGGTACGATTTCTAGAAATGTACGCGGTTTGCCAGATGAAGAATTAACATTCGCAGGCGCGGGAAATACAGGCAGGGTCGGTTTATATCATACTGATGTTCCAAATCATAGTAATATTTATTATTCATGGATGCAAAATCCTAGCAATTACGAACAAAGTAACACTAATATAACAAATGAATATTATTGGGAAACCATTGAAAATGGAAAATATGATACAGAACATGATTTTTGGCAGTTTAATTTTATGGGGAACTCCGGTCGTTTTTTAATGAGAAGGATAGGCAGCGAAATAGTGATTGAACCTCTGAGTGATTACAGAGTTAAAATTATAAATCATTACGATACTATTAATAATCAGCCTTTTACCCCTATAGGTTTCACAATATATGATGAAAAAGGCTATAAGTATAAATTTGATATATATGAAGAAACTACTAAATATGTAGACTCCCAATACTTTACTATTATCAAATCAAACCATATAACTTCTGAATCACATGCTGATGATAAACCATTTAGAAGCTCATTTCATTTAAGTAGTGTCAGTGATGCAAATGATCAAACTATTTTCGAAATAACTTATAACCCTTCTTATACAGAGATTAATAGACAGTATAATATAATTAATAATGATTATGGTGATGATAGTAGTATTTTATTTAATGCAATGAAATATGCAAACTGTTGGGGTGAAATACCTCCGATGAAATCTAAAATAGTAAGCGGTTATTTTGTTTCTGTGAATAAATTACAAACGATCAAAATTCCTGGAAGCTCAAATATTCAGTTTAATTATGAGGTTGGTAGAGATGATTTTTCAACAATTTCGTCAACACCTTATTTAAAGACAATACAATTGAGAACTATCAATGATTCAATAGTATCTACATTTACACTAGATTATGATTATAATGAAATACTGGTTAAAAGATTATTTTTAAGAGGTCTTACTAAAAGCTATCCAAATCAAATAAAGACAGAGAGTTATGATTTTTTTTATAAGAGGAACATCCCATTAGGGAATCCTTTGATTTTTGGAAGGGATTATTGGGGGTATTTTAATACATATAATTTAGATAATTGTACTGGGCAGGATATTAATTTTATGCGTGATGCATCACCTATTGCAAGTACATTTGATTTGCTTCAAAAAATAAATTACCCTACAAAAGGTTCTACAATATTTCACTTTGAAACCAATCAATACTCATTTATTGGAGATCAACTAATTAATGATTTTAGTGAGAACCCATACAATAGTCCGTTGATTGGATCAAATACTTATTATTTCAGTAACGCAACTGCACAGCTTATTCCAATTTCTAATGAAAAAAGAAAAATTATTACTTACCCAAGTATCGTTCACAGCAATGATCACACTACGTGGACTCGTACCATTAGACTGATTAAAATTATTAATGGTCAGAGTATAAATGTCGAAGCTATACATTGTGTACTTCCTAATAATAACTGCTGTAGGGAGTTTATTTTGGAGCCAAACATACAATATGCCTTTAAAAGAGATAATTTTGACTTAAACTATTCCGGAATAGATAATATGATTGTAAATTTTTATAGTTTAAATAATACTCATGAATTTTTACTTGGCGGAGGAAATAGAATTAAAGCTATAGGTTATTTTGATAGTAGTGCTCCTCAAGATTATTATGATGCACTATATATTAATATAACGCCTTCAAAAGAAAAGGTCTTTTCATACAATTTATTTTCAGACCCAACAAAAAGCAGTGGATCATTAGTTTTTGGTAAGACGAAATTTGAAGAACAGAGGTTCCTTTCTCAATTAGGGACTAATTGCAGTTTACCTCCATTTTTAGACTTTGGAGTTTTTCAGGGTAGTTATTCTTATTCCTCTAAATTTATTATTTCAAATCAAGAAAAGGTGTTTACCAATGGAGCTGACGTTGGCTACAAAAATATTGAAATAAAAGAAACAGGAAACGGATCTACAGAAGAAACATATACTTCATCTATTGATTATCCCGAGATTGAACTTATTACCTATACTAAGCCATACTTACCTTCAAAGAATATTGATTATAAAAGAGGTTTGTTGTTAAAAAGAGTGTTAAGAGATGAATTAGACAGGGTACTTATTGAAGACGTAAACACATATTCGTTTGAAAATTTTGAAAAAATTTATGGTTATCGATTAAATAAGCCAGATGGTGCTATTTTCCAAGGAAGATTTAAGAAAAATGGAGTTCCGATAAATATACATAATTACTCCACATATATTTCTGCTATTAATTCGCCTGAACCAACTATTAAGGATTGTATTGATTTTCTTTGTGATTCTTTTTCCAAACAACATTTAGGTACTTCCCCTATTAATGAAATTGATTTTTATCCTTTGTCACTTGCATACGGTTGGGCAAAACTCTCTTCAAAAAATACAAAAAACTATTTTTATGAGGGAGGAAACCAAGAAATAGTAGTAACTAACGAGAGATTTACATACAATACTACCAATAAAAAAATAGCAAAACATACCATTGATTATATTGATGGTAATACTATTGAAAAGAAATATTTTTATGATATTGGGAATGACTCTCCATTTTCTCAAAACAGGATTTCAGAAATTAAAAAAATAGAATCATATAAAAACAACCAACTTATTGAATCCAAAGAAATTATTTACGGGAACGCCTGGGAAAATAACGTTTCCTTTTTACCTAAATATGTTAAGTCTTACAATATAGAGAATGCGGCCTTTTCAGTAGAGTTTACTTATGATAAATATGATACTAAAGGCAACCTGCTTCAGTACACCACCAACGGCATTACTACTGTGATCATCTGGGGCTATAACAGCACCCAGCCTATTGCCAAAATAGAAGGGAAAATCCCGGGCATGGAAAGTTTTTTACCCCCAATTATTGCGGCCTCTGATACAGACCATCAGCTGGGAACACCCACCAGTGAAGAGGATTTACGGGTAGCGCTGGACACTTTCAGAAAGGCCGTTTATGCTGAAACCAGAGGAAACGTCCAGATCACCACTTACACCTACGATCCATTGGTAGGAGTGCGAAGCATTACGCCACCCAGCGGAATACGCGAAGTCTATCTCTATGATGCCGCCAGCAGGCTTGAAAGAATCGTGGATGTGAACGGGAAGATCCTGAAAGAATACAGATATAACTATAAACATTAGAATTAAGAACCAGAAAACGGAGCAACACTAACCAGATTAAATAAACCATGCGAAATCATATATTTTTACCATTGATGTTCATCAGCCTCTTTTGGACAAGCCATTACGGGCAAACGGGTGATCAGAATATCAAACAGTACATTCCGAATGTCATACCTCCTTCGCCGTCGGTGGGAAACCTGATGAAATTTGAGGAAGTTCCCGTGAGCCATTATACAGGCGTTCCTGATATTAATATTCCCATTGTTCAATTGAATACCGGAATTGCAGATTTGCCTCTCTCCTTATCATTAAAATATCACACCCATAATGCTAAATCGGATTCCTATGCGAGTGAAGTCGGTTTAGGCTGGAGTTTATTTGCCGGAGGAAGTATTTCAAGAACAGTAATCGGAAGCCCTGATGAGATGAGAAAATTAGTGACCTCCAATTATAAACCAAATCAGCACAGGTACATATCAGGGATCTATTTTGATCCACAATCCAGTCCTCTTCCTGACGTTAAAAACTATTCTTCATCCATTATCAATTCCGTTATCCTCGGGCCGGATGTCATGAACGCATTTGCTTTTGAATCTGTTTTTATGAATAAGTACGATACCCAATATGACCTGTATCAGTATAATTTCATGAATCACACGGGCAGGTTTATCGTTAAAAAAAACGGACTTACCCTGACGGCCGTTAAGCTTGACAGGAATAACCTGAAAATAGAGGTTGGCCATAGTCCTGTTATCAGTAGCACTGTTATCCTTGAGCCTACCTCTTTTACCATAACAGATGAGCATGGGAACACATTCGTTTTTGATATAGTGAGCAAATCCACCACCAAGACCGACTCAGTTTCCAGTGATCATTTTGGAGGACTCTACGAAGATTTTCCTTCTACCTCGCCAGAGTACAACAGCACCTATTATTTAAGCAAGATCCAGAAATACGGTCACGATTATGTACACTTTCGCTATAATCAGTCATCGGACATTACAGTAACCGAACGAACGAGGTATACGACTCAATTTTTGGGCATATTTCCTCCCCACTCGGAAGCTATAAACCACAACCATGCAAGATTACCACGGACACAGGAAGATCATGTTACTACCATCAACACCAAAGCCAAGCTGCTGACAGAAATTGAGATCCTGCAGCACGGAAAAATTAATTTTGATTATGAACCGGGCAGACAGGATACCAACTTTGATTTTCCCGGCCATTTATATACTTTGAAAACAATACGCCTGAAAAGTGTTGACGGAAACTATGACGAAAAATTTGAACTTAGCCATGTATATAAACAAGCGTCACTGACCACCCTTAAAAGACTGTTCCTGCATCAGCTGGAAAAATGGAGCAAGCTAAAGTCCGATACCAATTATACTTCCAACGGCAAGCATATATTTTCTTATGGTGGCGACCCGATACCGGGAGGGCCGCAGCCTATTGGTGATCCAGGTCTAATGACCGGGTACAACAGCTATTATACTTGTTCCTCTCCCTTATTTTCTACAACTTGTGCAAGCACTGAGGTGCTGAGGTCCATCACCTACCCAACAACAGGAGCTGTTTTCTTTGGATACGAACCCAACACGTACACCTATATTCCTCCGAAAAACATGCCTGCAGGAGGTATTACCGAAGCGGAAGAACTGACGAACTTTGACGCTAATCCCCTGAACTGGAACCATATTGAAAATCAGGTGTTTTTCAATACATTTTCTGAAGGGTATAAAAAAGCATTCACTGTAACCGGTTCTGCTCCTGTTAGTGTTCTGGTTGAAATCAGTACCAGCGAAATCAATCACCATGGCTGGAAACTTCAATTTTATAATAAAGTAGGAAATAATTACATTGAAGCCCAGAATTTAACAAATCTCCAATTTCTAGATGGTATTCCTCCTGCTTCTGTTCTCATGACATTTTATGCCGGAGATTATTATTGTAAACTAATTCCAGCTCTACCCCAAACCCCAAATGTGACCTTCGGTTCTAACTTCCGGTTTTCCTTTAGCGAAAGGAACCAGAATAATCTGAAATACCTGTTTGACTACAGGGGTATCCGGGTAAATAGCATCAGCTATTTTGATAAAATTTCCATCACTTTTCCACCGGCACCTGCGGACAAAACCGTCAGGTTCAGTTATGATGACCTGAACGACCCTAAAAAAAGCACCGGTGCTTTGGTGTTTCCTTTGCCGGTAACAGAGTACACGGAACAATACAAGGCACTACTGGAGTTTCCTTTTGGGGGGACATTAACCACAGGACTATTTCAAATGGATATACGTAAAACTTCTTCTCGTAATTTCCTCCTTACACAACAAACTAAAGGAAGTGATATCGGCTATCAGTATGTGACGCGGTCGGAAACCGGCCTGGGAAAAACCGTATTCCAATATACCTCACCCCGGGATATGCCTAATGAAGATATCGCCGCTACTGCACCACCGTTTTTACCCATAGAAAATTACGACTACAAAAGGGGCAATCTTATAAACAAAAAAGTGTACGGAGAAAACAGCCAATTGCTGGCAGAATCAAGCTACGAATATGATTACCCATTTGATTTTGTAAAAACCGGTATCGGCTACCTGCCTATTCAGAAGGGAGTTGATGGCTATTATTTATATGGCGGAAAATATGATTTTTACTCCACTTATGTTCTGGATGCCAACGGCAACCAAGGTGCTGCTCCCCATTACGGAACAAATACATTAGGATTTATTGCACAGAAAAGTTACGGTGACGTTGTTGGAACTGCCCTCATGACTAAAGAAATTACCACCCAATATTTTCCGGGATCCAATCTGGTGAAAGCTACAAATGTTTACGAATACAATTCCCGTGACTATCCTGTAAAGAAGACATCCACTTCCGCTGATGGCTCCGTATTAGAAACCACTTATCAGTATGCTCACGAAAAAGGGATTTCCAAGCTTATCACTGCCAACATGATTAGCACCCCGGTAGAAACAACAGTCATTAAAAAGAAAAACTCCCTGGACGCCGGAAAGACACTCTCGAAAACAGAGACCCTGTACAATGACCCCGCTCATCTGTTTCCTACATCAGTACGCACCTTCAATATACAAGCCCCTACAGGCAACCATACCGAAGTCACCTTCGATGCCTATGACGCTAAAGGTAACCTGCTGCAGTACACCACCAACGGCATCACCACTGTGATCATCTGGGGTTATAACAGCACCCAGCCCATTGCTAAAATTGAAGGAAAAATTCCGAGCATGGAAAGTTTACAACTCCCTATTATTACAGCCTCTGATACAGACCACCAGCAGGGGACACCAACCAGTGAACAGAACTTACGGGATGCACTCGACACCTTCAGAAAGGCCGTCTATGCTGAGACAAGAGGAAACGTGCAGATCACCACCTATACCTACGACCCATTGGTGGGCGTGC
>DJWL01000070.1 GCA_002441545.1 Flavobacteriaceae bacterium UBA6231
GGGAATGTTTCAGAATGGGTAAATGCAGCTTACGATCCTTCATCTTACGAATATGTTTCAACAATAAACCCAAGTGTTAACGATAATAACAATCAACGTAAAGTGGTTCGAGGAGGATCATGGAAAGATGTTGCATATTTTTTACAAGTTAGTTCAAGAGACTATGAATATGCAGATTCTGCAAGATGTTATATTGGATTTAGAACCGTTCAAGATTATATGGGGACACAAGTAACAAAAAACGGTAAAAAGAATTAAACAAAAATTTTATACTATTAATTAACCTACTTAAGTATTTAACTTAAATTAAAAACCGAAAATTATGGCACAGTCAAGAGCAAGTAAAAAGTTTATGAATTTAGCTTATGGATTAGGAGCATCAATCGTTATTGTTGGAGCACTATTTAAAATCATCCATTTTGAAATTGGACCTTTAACAGGTAACGTAATGTTAACCATAGGTTTAGTAACAGAAGCAATTATTTTTGCAATATCAGCATTTGAACCTGTAGATAGTGATTTAGATTGGTCGTTAGTTTATCCAGAATTAGCTGGAGGAGAATCGACCAATAGCAAAAAAGAATCAAAAGACGCCCAAGGTCTACTTTCAAAAAAATTAGATGAATTATTAAAAGAAGCTAAAATTGATGGCGAATTAATGGCAAGTTTAGGTGACAGCATTAAAAACTTTGAAGGAGCTGCTAAAAATATGGCGCCAGCAGTAAACTCTATTGAAGCAACAAGAAAATATGGTGAAGAATTATCATTAGCTGCTGCACAAATGGAATCTTTAAATAGTTTATACAAAGTTCAATTAGAAAGCATTAATCGTCAAGCTACTATTAATGAAGAATCAATTGAAAATGCGGCAAAATTAAAAGAACAAATGCAATCTTTAGCATCTAATTTATCATCATTAAATGGTGTTTACGGTGGAATGCTTTCTGCGATGAATAAAAACTAATTATGTGGTTTTTTATACCCAAATTTTAATAATTAACCCAAAAAATAATTAGAAATGGCAGCAGGAAATTTATCACCCAGACAGAAAATGATTAACTTGATGTATTTGATATTTATAGCTATGCTAGCATTAAATATGTCAAAAGAAGTGCTTTCGGCATTTGGATTAATGAATGAAAAGCTAACCGAGTCTAATGAAGCAGCTGCAGAACGCAACAATGCTTTTATGGCCGGATTAGAACAAAAAGCTAGTGAACAACAGGCTAAATATGAACCATTGAAGAATAAAGCCAGTCAAATTAAAAAATTAGCAGATAATTTTAATGCTTATTTAGAGGATTTGAAAGGTAAAATGACTTCTACGGTTGATGACCCTAGTGATTACGAAATTATGGACAAAGGTGATTACCTTGATGAACATTTTTTCAAAGGAGATGTCATTAAACCAGACGGTCAAGAGTTTTTATCTCAAATTGCAACCTTTAGAAATGGTGTTGCTGAAGTATTAAAGGACAACCCAGAAATGACAAACGTTGTTAAGGACATACAAGCAAAATTTGCTACAGAACCTGTTAAAAGAGGTGCTGGAAAAGTTGAATGGTTAGACCATAACTTTAAAGGATTTCCTTTAGTGGCATCTTTAACAAAAATGACTCAACTTCAATCTGATATTAAAACTTCAGAATCTGAAGTAATGTCAACCATGTTAAAAGGAACACTTACTAGTGAAGTGTCTATGACTAACTACACAACCTTATTAGAGACATCTAAATCTGCTTATTTTAATGGAGAGCAATTTGATGGACAGATTGTATTAGGAAGAAAAGATAATTCAACAAAGCCAAACAGAGTAGAATTAACTTTAGATGGAAGAAAGCTTTCAGAAAAAGAATATGCTATTGAAGATGGTAAAGTAAAATTAAAAGTTAATGCTGGAGCTGCCGGTGAACATAAAATTGGAGGAAAATTAATCTTTGCTCAAGAAGGTGAGGAAATTGAGGTTCCTGTAGAACAATCATTCGCTACAGTTCCTAAGCCAAATGCTGCTACCATTTCGGCAGACAAAATGAATGTGGTTTATCGTGGAGTTAAAAACCCTATGACTATTTCATTTGCAGGTGTTTCTGATAATAATGTAAATGCAAGCGGCCAAGGATTAACTAGAGCAGGTGGTAGTAAATATATTATGGATGCTACACTTATTAAAGGTAGAGAGGTTACCATTAACGTAAATGGTAAATTGCCAGATGGTCAAACAGTAAGTGATAAAGCTATGTTCAGAATTAAGGATTTACCTAAACCAACAGGTACAGTTAGAGGTGAAGATGGTTCTTTAAACATGCAACGCAATAGCCTTGAAATTTCAACTATTGGAGCCAAATTTGACGACTTTGATTTTGAATTACCATTACGTGTTACAGGATTTAAATTTAAAGTTCCAGGACAACCAACTATTGAAGTTAGTGGAAACAAGTTAGATACTAGAGCTAAACAAGCTTTAAGTAAGGCAAAACGTGGTTCTGGAATTCAAATATTTGATATTGAAGCAAAAGCCGATGGTGTTAGCGTCATACTTAAAAAAGTATCGCCAGTATTTATTGAGCTTACAAACTAGAATTTATTTAGATTCTAATAAAATTAATGTAAAACAGATGAAACATCCATAACCTGAATTTAGTAGATTAATTGCTAGACAAGATATGGATGTAACATGTGACAATTGAATAACAAAAAAATCATACACATGAAATTGAAAAGTTTTTTATTAACTGTTACTGCTCTTTTTGCAGTGTCAGGTATGTTTGCTCAAGCAAATATTCTTAATGCAAAGAGCCCAGATGAAATTGGTGTTAGAACAGCAGCGCAGATAGCTATTGATAATGATAAACCTTTAGAGTATGGTTACGTTGACGATAGAGATATACTTTTTGCAAAAATGACGTGGGAGAAAATTGTTCTTGATGAGCGCGCTAATTTTCCGCTTTATTATCCAATTGATACCAACAATATCGGAAGTAATCGTAGATCATTGTATGATGTACTTATTAAGAATATAAAAAATGGTAACATTGAAAACATTTATGATGATTCTTATTTTACTGCAAAACGTACTTTAAAAGATATTCAATCAGCTTTAGTTAAGATTGATACCACAGAAATGGGTATTGAACAACTTAATGCTGGTGAAGAATTATCACCAGAATATATCGACAGAAGAGATATTACTGCTGCTGATATTAAAGAATATCGTATAAAAGGTCTTTGGTATTTTGATAAGCGTCAATCAGAAATGAAATACAGACTATTAGGAATTGCTCCTGTAGCACCCGATGTTCAAACAATTGATCAAGATACACCAGATTTAGTGCCTTTATTCTGGGTGTTTTTCCCTGATGCGAGAAATGTTTTACATGAAGCTAAGGCATTTAATAATGAAAACAGTAATATACCATATTCATTCGATCACATTTTAAATTCTAGACGTTTTCAAGGAAATATTTATAAAGAGGAAAATGTTCAAGGTGATAGAGCAATTACAGAATATGTATCTCAAAATGCATTGATGCAGTTGTTAGAATCTGAAAGAATCAAAGATAAAATTAGAGATTTCGAACTTGATATGTGGACGTATTAACACCACATAAGGATTAAATAATTTAAACCGCTCAATTATATAATTGAGCGGTTTTTTTATAACTTCCAAAAAGATTATCTATGTATCTTTGCGTTTAGAATGCAAGTAGATTTTATAGTTATAGGTAACGGTTTAGCCGGCATAAGTTTTTGTGAACAACTCAGAACTCATAATAAAACATTTGTTGTTTTTGATGATAAATCACAACAGTCTTCAACAGTAGCAGGAGGTTTATATAATCCTGTAGTTTTAAAACGTTTTACTCCAGTTTGGAAAAGTAAAGAGCAATTACAATTGGCTTTACAAATGTATAATCGTTTAGAGCAGGAATTTAATATAAAGCTTGATTATAAAATTCCAGTACTTCGTAAATTTTCATCTCTTGAAGAACAAAACGATTGGTTTACTGCTTCAGATAATCCTTTGCTTTCAGAATACCTTTCAACAAATTTAATTAAAAATACCAATCAATGCATTGAAGCTCCATTTGGTTATGGAGTAGTTATGCAAACTGGTAGAATTGATGTTAAAACTTTAATGGAGGCTTATAGAAGTTATCTTCAAAAAGAAAATAGATTTTTTGATAAAGCATTTAATTATGAGCAATTAGAAGCTAGTAATGATGGGTTAAAATATGCCAATATTCATGCTAAGCATATTGTTTTTACCGAAGGTTATGGGGTTAACAAAAACCTGTTTTTTCAGGATTTACCTTTATTGGCAACAAAAGGCGAGTTATTAACTATTTATGCACCAAATTTAAAAATTGATTTCATCTTAAAAGGCTCTGTTTTTTTAATTCCATTGGGAGATGATTATTATGTAGTTGGAGCAACTTATAATTGGGATGATACTAGTAATGATGTGACCCTAAAGGCAAAAGAAGAGCTTTTAAATAAACTTAAAACTTTTTTAAATTGCTCTTTTGAAGTTGTAAATCATGTGGCGGGTATTAGACCAACAGTAAGAGATAGACGCCCTTTAGTAGGTCAGCATTCAGTTTATAAAAATATGTATGTACTCAATGGATTAGGTACTCGAGGTGTTATGATTGGCCCTTATGTTGCAAAACAACTTTTTGAGTTTATAGAATTTAGAACACCTTTAGAAAATGAAATTGATATAAAACGGTTTCAATAACTACTTTTTATTAGCCTCCTTATCGTAATGAATAAAAAGGTTTATCCAAATGTTTCTTGAAAGGCGCATAATAATTGGCATAAACACAACCAATGTAACCACAATTGATATGAAAGTTGTTTTTAAATCAGCTTGAAAAAAAAGATTTGTAATTACAAAAGCGGCAACAGCAAAGGCAATTCCAACAGCATAACTTACATACATCGCACCATAAAAAAAGGAAGGTTCAAGACGATATTTTGTGTTGCATTTTGAACATCGTTCATTAATTTTTAAAGTATTTCCTAAATTGTAAGGATTCTTAAAAGTGTACATAGATTCTTCTTGACACTTAGGACAATTTCCAGTTAGAATGCTATATATAGCAGTTCCTTTTTTAAACATATAATTTAATGTATTTTTGCATCCGCAATTACGAGGCAAATGTAAGTTTTAAATAATAAGCTTTTGTAATATAAGTTACATTTTTATGATGAACATTCACAATTTATCAATTTCATTCCAAGGAGACTATCTTTTTGAAGATATCACTTTTAAATTAGATAATGGAGATAGAGTAGGGCTAATTGGTAAAAATGGTGCTGGTAAATCAACCATGCTTAAAATTTTATCGAGAGAGATGGAACCAGATTCTGGTCAGATTGCTACAGATAAAGAATTAAAAATCGGATTTTTAAAACAAGATATAGACTTTGATCTTGGTAGAACCGTTTTAGAAGAAGCTTATGAAGCCTTTACCGAAATAAAACAATTAGAAGCAAAAGTTGATGACATTAATCAACAATTGGCAGAACGCACCGATTATGAAAGCGAAGCTTATCATCAATTAATGGTCGATGTGAATGAGTTTCATCATCAATATGAAATTTTAGGAGGTTATAATTATCAAGGTGAAACAGAGAAAATTCTTCAAGGATTGGGGTTTCAACGCGCAGATTTTGATAAACTTACCGATACCTTTTCAGGTGGTTGGCGTATGCGTATTGAACTGGCAAAACTGTTATTACAAAATAATGATATTTTGCTGCTGGATGAGCCTACAAACCATTTAGATATTGAATCTATTATTTGGTTGGAGGGGTTTTTAAAGAATTATTCGGGAGCTGTTGTTATTGTATCACACGATAAAATGTTTTTAGATAATGTTACTAATAGAACTATTGAGATTTCATTAGGCAGAATTTACGATTACCCAAAACCATATTCAAAATATTTAATTCTTAGAGAAGAGTTAAGAGAGCAGCAATTGGCTTCACAAAAAAATCAGCAAAAGCAAATTGAACAAACAGAAAAGCTTATTGAAAAATTTCGCGCAAAAGCTTCAAAAGCAACGATGGCTCAATCGCTTATAAAAAAACTTGATCGTATTGATAGGATAGAAGTTGATGAAGATGATAATAGCGTTATGACTCTTAAATTTCCTGTGTCAATTACACCTGGAAGAGTTGTTGTTGAAGCGCATAATATTTCAAAAAATTATGGAGATAATCAGGTTTTAAAACATATTGATATTGTTATTGAACGTGATAGTAAAACAGCATTTGTTGGTCAGAACGGACAAGGTAAATCGACCCTTGCTAAAATTATGGTTGGTGACATCAAGTTCGATGGGCATTTAAAATTAGGGCATAATGTTCAAATTGGTTATTTTGCTCAAAATCAAGCAGAATATTTAGATGGGAATAAAACGGTACTTGATACCATGATTGATGCAGCTAATGAAACTAATAGAAGTAAAGTAAGAGATATTTTAGGATCTTTTTTATTTCGAGGCGATGAAGCTGATAAATATGTGCGAGTCTTGTCTGGTGGCGAACGCAACCGTTTAGCTTTGGCTAAATTAATGCTTCAGCCTTTTAATGTTCTTATTATGGATGAGCCTA
>DJWL01000037.1 GCA_002441545.1 Flavobacteriaceae bacterium UBA6231
TGGAAAGTGCCTGTTTACGTACAAGGATTTTCTTCAGGAAAATCAGATGTAACAAAATTGCAACTACCTGTGGTTTTGCCTAAAATAGTAATTATTTTTATAAGGTGTTGACTGTAGTTTTTTCAGTCTTTTTTTCAAAAATAGCAACTGCTCTTACTGGTGATCCAGTTCCCCCTTTAATTTTCAATGGAAAACCTATAAATCTAAATCTTCCTTTTCCAATCAATAGATGTAGATTTACCATATTTTCATAATGTGTAAAATCCATTTCTCCACAAGTGTGATGAACTTCCTTATTTGAAATTCCAGATACTCCAGGAGACATAGTTTCAACTCCAAATGCAGATATTTTTTTTTCGCCTAACCAACGAGCTGTTTTTGTCGAAATTCCTGGACCATTACTCCAATCTTTTCCATTAAAATTTTTTCGATAATGATCAGTATAAATCAATACCGTATCTCCTTTTTCTATTTTCAAACCAGCCTTTTCACAAGCATTCTCTATTTCGTTAGGTTCAATTAATTCTCGCAGTCCTTTATAAGAAAAGTCCAAACAGATTCCTTCAGTATAGAACATTGATAAAGGCATTTTGTCAATTGATTTTCCTTTATATTGAATGGCCATATGATTTATCGCATCAACGTGTGTTCCAGTATGTTCTCCTAATTCTAATTTATGAACAGCAGGTGTTTTAATTTCGGGATTTTTTATTCCATTCCATTCTTCGTGAGAATTATGAACTGTCATTTTAACTTGTGGAAGGTCTTTGTAAACAGGCATTCCTTCGTAGATTTCTTGACTTAAATCAATAATTTCTATCATTCAGTATTGTGTTTTTTTTAATTGTTGGTAACTAACTTTGGTTAAGCTAAAACTAGCAATTTTATATATACGGCATTGGCAATAGTTTTATTCAATTTTAAGAGTGGTCATATATATTTTACTTAGACCATTATTACTTCCGTTAATATATTTACTAAAATCTGAAACAGTATTAAATCTTCTAGTTTTTAAATTAGTTCTTTTGCTTGTAAAATATAATATTTGGTTTTTTTCGTCATAAAATGGACAATATTCCATATATTCTGTATTTATAGGAACCCCTAAATTTGATGCTTTTTTCCATTTTCCATTTTCATCCTTTTTAGAAATGTATAAATCACCACTTCCTTGACCATCTTCTTCTTTGTATTTTGAGAATATTATAAAATCTTCATTTTCTGATATAAAGGCATTAAATTCATAACCAGCGCTATTTATATTTTCGTTTAATAAAATTGGGCTTGAATATCTATCACCTTCCCATTTACAAAAATAAATATCATCTTTTCCTAAACCTTTAGGAGATACCAATGTGAAGTATAAATTGTTGTTTTTACTAACGGAAGGATAAAATTCATCTAATTCTGAGTTAATGGGGTTTCCTATATTAATGGGTTTAGACCATCCATCATTTTTGTTATTTCTGTTTACATNNTTACATACCAAATATCAAAATCTTTTTTGGCACTAATAGAATCATTTAATGGCCTATCTGAAACAAAAAACAGTCGGTTACTATTAAATGATAAAAATGGTTCTAAGTACATAAATGAATCACAAAAGGGTAATAGTTCTGGTTCTGACCATTTATTATTTTCCTTCTTAATATAGGCTATTTGCGAGATTTCTTGATTTGGACTTTGTATAGTGAAATATGCTACATTTCCGTCTTTTGAAATATTAAAATCTCTCACATTGAGAAACTGATTTAATGATTTATCAAATTGGATAATATCAGATTTATTCTGAGCAGATAATAAGTTTGAAATGAAAATTAATAAAATTGTGAGTCTAATTTTTTTCATTTTTAAAGCTTTGTTAGGTAATTATAGACAAGGTGTTTGTGTATTATTAGATGCGTTTTAAAGCACCTAATTTAGCAAATACAAATCAAATAGACACGAGCTCAGCAACTATGCGTAGCAAAAATTCGTAAGTATTTTCGTAAGTAAGCTAGAGTTAACAATTAATTTTATAGGTGTTGTGCTCATTTATTTTAATTAAAATTTCTCCAATTATGTGATGGGTAACTTATAAAACCATTCTGCAAATGTATCCAGAAAACCAAAGCTTATTTCAAAGAAAATAAGGAAGTGGAATAGTATAGACATTAACAAGAATAATGGAAATACCCAGCGTCCAGAAGATTGATTACGTTCCCTGATTATAAGATAAACAACAAGGGCATACATGATAGCAACTGAAATACTCAAACCAAGATAAAAATTGGGTTCTGGCAATAGCGTATTGAAAATGAAACGTGCCCAACCAGGTTCGAGAAACTCAATACCAGTTGCAATCATTGCTCTGGCATGAATTTGCATATTATGGCTGTTTTTAATGGCAATAGTGAACATGACCACAAGAATAACACTATGCTTTATAACAAACCATAAACTAGCTCCTAATCCTTTAATGGTTTCTGGGTTAGTAATACTATGTTTAAGCAAGATTACAGATATAATGAGTAAAGGTAAAATGATGAAGCCTAATTTCCCTATACGCTTGTGAATTGCCACTTTCTTTTTTTAATTAGAATTGGTTGAACAATCAATAAAGCTACCCACAATAAGGCCATTGCCAAATGAAAATGGAAATATAAATTAAAATTATCTGTTCCATCAAAGAATTTTGAGAAATAAGAAGGCCAAAATCCTAAAATTGAAATTACCAACAGTCCAATGGCAAAATACCCTGTATTATTAAAATTTATTTTTTTTGTTATTTTTTTTGAGTTGGTTACTTGCATTTTCAACTAATTAGTTTTTCATAATATATTTCAGGATGGGTGAAAATGTGCTTCAACTTAAAATATATGAAAAGTAAGGGATTTAAAAATCAATTACCTTCTGATTTTACCAAAGCCAATATAGTAAATAAATGTTTAAAATGTAGGAGAAATATTAATTTCTAAACTGGCAACCGTGCTTTTGGTCGTGGCCTTTTAAAAAAATGGTAACAAGCCACAACTTATAAACCAAACACACCAAATAAACCAAGTACACAATATTTTTTATTCAAGTAATGTTTCAATTAAAAAAACGACTATTTAATTTAATTTGTATTTTTATTAAAATAAATACCTTGCTTTAATGAGAAGTTTGTGCCATAATGAGTCTCCTATTCTTTTAAAAATTAGCTTTAATAAATTATTAAGGCAATACGAAACTTTACTAAATAGCGACGATACACTCATTGCAGCTAAAGCAAGTAATATTTTAAAAATAGCTGATAAAAACCCTATTCTAAGGGAAGGGTTTAGCGATGTTACATTGCTCGAAACCTATAAAAATGAAATTAATTATATTCTTCAGGATTCATTTAACCCTATTTTAACCAATAATGAAATTAAGGCAGCATCAATACCTTTTGAAGATGTGATTTTTAATACTTCAGACCGGTTAAAAAGAATATTGAAGGATGCAGGTGATGGTTTTGAGTTGAAAATGAAAAACATTGATGACGACGAGTTTTACATCATGGCATGTAGCGTTATTTTAAACTTTTGTTATGGATACAATTTAAATTTTAAGAGGCCTTTTTTATATGAAATTCCAGACAAAAATGGCATTATGCGCTATTATAAAATTTTGTACAATGCAGATTTTACAGAATTTATTCCCACCAAAGATGCCCCAAAAATAACGCAAGAGGATTACGATTTATTAATTGACAACTTTGATAATATTGATTTATGGAAAGAGAAGTTTCCTAAAAACAGCTATTTGTTCAAGGGGTTTGTAATTTCAAGTATTTTTGATGTAACAGACGACCAATCCATTTCAAACGTTAAATCAAATCTTATAAAAGATAAAAGTTACAACAACGAAAACTTAATGGATAGTTTTCAAGAAATTTTCAGGTCACTTTTTGGATTGAAGGACATTAAAGTAGGGTTTTCTAGCTATAATAAAGAGGACAATACTTTTGAAAAAATTTATGCTTCAAAAATGGAAAGTTACCTGTTAAACGGATTAGATTGTAAAAGCTGCGATGCTGTATTGTGTAGCGGGTCATACAATCATGTTCTTTTAAACAATAAATTCTATGCCATTTCAGACGTTGATAAAAAATACGAAATAACAAAAGGAAAGATACCTCAAATAAAATCATTTAAACAACAAGGTATTAAAAGCGTTATTTTGGCACCTATTGCCGATAACGATAATTTGTTGGGGCTTTTAGAGATTGTTTCAAAAAAACCAAAAGTATTAAATAGTATTAATGCCAATAAACTGGCCGATGTTATGCCTTTTATTGTAGCTTCGGTATTACGTTCTAAAAGAGAAGAGAACAATTTAATTGAAGCCATTATACAAAAAGAATGTACCTCTATCCACCCAAGTGTGCATTGGAAATTTGAAAAAGAAGCCAAAAATTTCATTAGGGAACAGTCAATGGGCAATCAGGTATCATTCAACAAAATAGCTTTTGAAGATATTTATCCGTTGTATGGGCAAATTGATATTAAAGGGTCTTCTGAGGCCAGAAATTGGGCTACAAAACAAGATTTAACGTTACAACTAAGTGCCGTAAAAAACATTATAGAGAAAGCTATTAAATTGGAATCATTGCCAATTTATGAACAATTTATCTATCAAATTAATACCTATTTAGAAGGGTTGCA
>DJWL01000125.1 GCA_002441545.1 Flavobacteriaceae bacterium UBA6231
CCTTTTATTAAATCAAGTAAAGTGGTGACCGTTTTCATGCTGGTGTACGGTCCAAAATACTCGCTGCCATCTTTAATAACCCTTCTTGTTGAAAACACTCTAGGAAAACGTTCGTTTTTAATGCAAATCCAAGGATATGATTTATCATCTTTCAACATGACATTATAACGAGGCTGATACTTTTTAATTAAATTGTTTTCTAACAGTAATGCATCTGTTTCGGTATCAACTACAATGTGTTTAATAGTTTCAATTTTTTTAACTAAAACTCGGGTTTTTCCATTATCATGGGTTTTAGTGAAATATGAACTTACGCGTTTCTTTAAATCTTTTGCTTTTCCAACGTAAATAAGGATTCCTTGAGCATCAAAATACTGATAGACACCTGGCTGATGCGGTAAGGTTTGCAGTTGAAGTTCTAAAACAGGTTTACTCATAAAACCAAAGATAATACATATCCAAAAACATTTCAATGTTATGAGCCATTTGAATATAATTTAACATACAATTTTTTGTTACCTTGCATCACTATTTTAAATTTAACAATGCCTAAAAAAGTTATAGGAAGAATAGATAAAGCAGATTTCCCACTGCTTGGTTTATTTGATATTGATATAAAAATTGACACAGGTGCTTACACCTCTTCTATACATTGCCATAAAGTAAAAGTTGAGGAAGACGTGCTAAAATGCAAGTTTTATGACAAAGGTCACCCACTTTACAACGGCAAAGAAATTGTTTTTAAAAACTATGCGCTTACTAAAGTAAAAAGTAGTAATGGTATGGTACAAGAACGCTATAAGGTTAAAACCATTATGTTGTTATTTAATAAAAAATATAAAATAAACTTAACCTTAAGTACTAGAAGTGACATGAAATATCCTATTTTAATTGGCAGACGCTTTTTAAACAATAAGTTTATTGTGGATGTTCATTTAAAAAACTTATCTTTTGATATTAAAGACCAAATAATTACCTAATGAATATTGTAATTTTATCTAGAAATCCTAAATTATATTCAACCAAAAGATTGGTTGAAGCTGCAACACAACGCAAGCACCATGTTGAGGTAATTGATCCTTTAATGTGTGAAATAATTATTGAAAAAAAGAATCCTGCCGTTATATATAAAGGAAAACATTTAGAGCATATTGATGCTATTATTCCTAGAATTGGAGCATCTGTTACTTTTTACGGAACCGCTGTTGTTAGACAATTTGAAATGATGAAAGTTTTTTCTACGGTTGAGTCTCAAGCTTTAGTAAGATCACGTGATAAATTAAGAAGCTTACAAGTGCTGTCTCGTGCCGGTTTAGGAATGCCAAAAACCGTATTCTCAAACTACACCAAGGATGTTGCCGAAGTTATAAATTATGTTGGTGGCGCACCTTTGGTAATAAAATTATTGGAAGGAACCCAAGGATTAGGTGTTGTTTTGGCAGAGACTAAAAATGCTGCAGAGTCTGTTTTAGAGGCTTTTAATGGTTTACAGGCACGAGTTATTGTACAAGAATTTATCAAAGAATCAAAAGGAGCCGATATACGAGCTTTTGTTGTTGATGGCACTGTAGTTGGTGCTATGAAACGTCAAGGAAAAGAAGGTGAATTCAGATCGAATTTGCATAGAGGCGGGACTGCTTCTATTATTCAATTAAGTGAAGATGAAGAAAATGCGGCNNAAATTATCCATTGATGAAGAAAATGCGGCTTTAAAAGCTGCTAAAGCATTAGGTTTAGGTATTTGTGGAGTTGACATGCTACAATCTTCCCGAGGACCGTTAATTCTAGAAGTGAATTCGTCTCCCGGACTTGAAGGTATTGAATTCGCCACTAAAAAAGATATTGCGAAAAGCATTATTAGATATATTGAACGTAATGTGTAATTTGATTTATGACTAAGAATTTTAAACGTAATATTTCAATTTTAGGTCATGATATCCCGTTAGGCGCTTCAAAAGAAATCAATTTTAATATTGCTAAACTTCATACAGCAACCATTATTGAAGTTCCCGTAATTATTGAACGTTCAAAAAAACTTGGTCCAACCATTTTATTTACAGCTGGTATTCATGGTGATGAAATTAATGGGGTTGATATTGTGCGTCAAATAATTTCAAAAAAAATAAATAAGCCAAAAAAAGGCACCATTATTTGCATGCCTATTTTAAATGTGTTTGGTTTTTTAAACAGCTCCAGAAGTTTTCCTGATGGCCGTGATTTAAATAGAGTATTTCCGGGTTCACCAAATGGTTCTTTAGCTAGTAGAGTTGCCAATAGATTAATGACCGAAATCATGCCAGATGTAGATTTGGTTATAGACTTTCATACCGGTGGGGCAAGCCGGTTTAATGCCGCACAAATTAGAATAGTTAAAGATGACCTTCAACTTGAAGCATTAGCTTCTGTTTTTGGAGCTCCCTTTACATTGTATTCTAGTAATATTGGTAAATCATTTAGAAATGCATGCCATCAATTGGGGAAACCTATTTTGTTATTTGAAGGAGGAAAATCGTTTTTTGTTGATGACTCTATTTCAAAAATTGGCGTGAAAGGCGTTAAGCGTATTTTGAACCATTTTGATATGCTGAATGTGAAGAAAAAAACAAGTCCGCCTAAAGAACCAACCGTATTTGTTGATGAAAGCAAATGGATAAGAGCCAAACACTCTGGTATGTTTAAATCTAAAGTAGCTATGCATACAAAAGTGCATGTTAATGATGTTTTGGGTCAAATTACAGACCCTTATGGAAAAGTTCATCACAGTGTTAAGTCTACTATTGAAGGTTATATTATAAATGTTAATGAGGCCTCTTTAGTATATCAGGGTGATGCCTTGTTTCATATAACCACTAAACTTAAAAGTTAAATTTAAGGTTATGACAAAATCAGAATTACGGAAAAAATACAAAACACTTCGTGATGCTTTGTCAATGACACAAGTTGATGATTTAAGTATGTCTATAGCTAATCAATTATTAAAACTACCTATATGGGATTATAGTTTTTATCATATTTTTCTAGCTATAGAAGAACAAAAAGAGGTTAATACAGATTATATTTTGAATATCCTTTCTGGAAAAGATAAACATATCGTGATTTCAAAAAGTGATTTTAAGTTGGGAATCATGACTCATTTTTTACTAACTGATACTACAAAAATCAAAAAAAACCACTACAACATTCCTGAGCCCATTGATGGTATAGAAATTTCAAACGATAAAATTGAAGTTGTTTTTATTCCGCTTTTAGCGTTTGATAAATCAGGAAATCGTGTAGGATATGGAAAAGGATTTTATGACAGATTTCTTTCTGAATGCAAACCTGAAACCATTAAAATAGGATTAAGTTTTTTTGAAGCAGAAACCGAAATTACCGATGTTTTTGAAGCTGATGTAAAACTGGATTATTGTGTAACTGCCAATAAAACCTATTCTTTTTAAATATTTTTTTTAGGAAACGCCTTTTTATTAAACACTAAAAGCATTAAAAACCCTGTGCTTATAGCCATATCTGCTACATTAAAAACAGGCTCAAAAAACGTAAAAAACTTGCCTCCATAAAACGGCATCCATTCTGGTAAATAGCCTTTCCAAATTGGAAAATAAAGCATGTCAACTACTTTACCATGAAGCAATCCATCATAGCCACCTTCACTTGCAAAAAAGGTTGCAATTTGCCCATGACTATCATTAAAAAGCACTCCATATAAAACAGAGTCTATAATGTTGCCAAGCGCTCCTGCAAAAATTAAAGCAATAGCTAAGATTAAGACTTTAGGGTTCTTTTTTCGAGTAACATCAAATAGCCAATAACCAATACCAAAAATGGCAATAATTCTAAAAACAGTTAACGATATTTTAGCTGTTCTTTCAGAAATAAAAGACACAAAATCACTGATTTTTGTTCCCCAAGCCATGCCATCATTTTCCACAAAATAAATACGAAACCATTGAAATACATGGTATTCATCTCCTAATGCAAAATGGGTTTTAATATAAATTTTACTTATCTGATCAATAAGTAAGATTAAGATGATAATTAGAATAGATTTTTTAAGCGTCATAGTGGTAATGTTTCACAAAAGACCTTTCGACTGCGCTCAAGGTGACAAGATTATTAAAACAAAAAACGCCTCATAGTCTGAGACGTTTCAAATATATCATTTTTGGTAATTATTACTGCATATTTTTTGCTTCAATACTTAACGTTGCATGAGGTACAAGTTTCAAACGTTCTTTATTGATAAGTTTACCTGTAACTCTACAAATACCGTAAGTTTTATTTTCAATACGGATTAATGCATTTTTTAAATCGCGAATAAACTTTTCTTGTCTTATAGCCAATTGTGAGTTAGATTCTTTACTCATCACCTCACTTCCTTCATCAAAAGCTTTAAATGTTGGCGATGTATCTTCAGTGCCATTATTGTGGTCATTCATATACGCACTTTTAATAAGCTCTAAATCGTTTTGAGCTTTTTGTATTTTATCTTTGATTAATTCTTTAAACTCTGCTAAGTCTTTATCTGAATATCTAACGTTTGTCTCTAAGTTCATATTTTTAATGTTTTTTAATAAACAATTTGGTATTTACCTCATCAAAGGCAATTTCTATACCATTGTCAATTTGTTCAATAATCTCTAATGTTTCAGTTAATGTTTCAGCTTTAATATACGTTATATTAGTTTCTATAGCATTAACAATTTTATCATCTTTTTGAAGCAATACATCAATTCTATCTGTTACTTCAAATCCAGAGTCTTTACGTAAGTTTTGAATTCTGTTTACCAACTCACGAGCTATCCCTTCTTTTAACAAATCTTCAGTGATTGTAACATCTAAAGCTACTGTTAAAGACCCTTCATTTGCAACTAACCATCCTTCAATGTCTTGCGATGTTATTTCTACATCTGTGCGTTCTAAAGTAATATTTTTTCCATTAATGTCAACTTCTAAATTGCCATTTTGTTCTATTTTGTTAATATCTTCTGAAGTAAAGTTAATTACTGCATTGGCAATGGCTTTCATATCCTTTCCAAATCGTGGCCCTAAGGTTTTAAAATTAGGTTTTATTTGTTTTACAAGGATATCTGAAGCGTCTTCTAACAGTTCAATTTCTTTAATATTTACTTCGTGCTTAATTAAGTCTGAAACCGCTAAAATCTCTTCCTTCTGTTGTGCATTATTAACAGGAATCATAATCTTTTGAAGCGGTTGGCGAACCTTAATTTTTTCTTTAGCTCTTAACGACAATACCAATGAAGATATTGTTTGAGCATTTTCCATTTTACTCTCTAAAGACTTATCAACATAAGCAGCATCAAATACTGGGAAATTAGCTAAATGTATGCTTTCAAAAGCTTCCTTATTGGTAACTGAATTCAAATCCATATACAATTTATCCATGAAGAAAGGTGCAATTGGTGCCCCTAACTTAGCAATCGTTAGCAAACATGTATGCAGTGTTTGATATGCTGAAATTTTATCAGTTTGATAATCACCCTTCCAGAAACGTCTTCTACTTAAACGCACATACCAATTACTTAAAAAATCTTGTGTGAAATCTGAAATAGCTCTAGCTGCTTTTGTAGGTTCATATTCAGCATAATATTCATCAACTTTTTGAATTAATGTGTTTAATTCCGAAAGAATCCATCTATCAATTTCTGGTCGTTCTGCTAAAGGAATTTCAGCTTCAGAATAGTTGAATTTATCAAGATTTGAATATAATGCAAAAAACGAATAGGTATTATAAAGTGTTCCAAAGAATTTACGTTTTACTTCTTCAATTCCTTCTAAATCAAACTTTAAATTATCCCATGGATTTGCATTACTTATCATATACCAACGAGTCGCATCTGCTCCATAAGTTGACAGTGTTTCAAATGGATCAATAGCATTCCCTAAACGTTTAGACATTTTTTGTCCGTTCTTGTCTAACACTAATCCATTAGACACCACGTTTTTATAGGCTACAGAATCAAACACCATGGTTGCAATAGCATGAAGTGTATAAAACCACCCACGTGTTTGGTCTACTCCTTCAGCGATAAAATCGGCCGGGTATGATTTGTGGTCGTCAATTAATTCTTTATTTTCAAAAGGATAATGCCATTGTGCATAAGGCATGGAACCAGAATCAAACCAAACATCTATCAAATCACTTTCACGTTTCATTGGTTTCCCTGATGGTGAAACTAGAATAATGGCATCAACTATATTTTTATGTAAATCGATTTGTGCATAGTTCTCTTCAGAATTGTTTCCAACTTCAAAATTTTCAAAAATATCTTTTGAAAGCACTCCAGCCGAAACCGCTTTTTGCATTTTGCTTTTTAATTCTTCAACCGATCCGATACAGATTTCTTCTTTACCATCTTCTGTTCTCCAAATTGGCAAAGGAATTCCCCAATAGCGTGAACGAGACAAGTTCCAATCGTTAGCATTTGCTAGCCAATTCCCAAAACGACCTGTTCCTGTTGCTTTTGGTTTCCAGTTAATGGTTTCGTTAAGTTCGAACATTCTATCCTTAACATCGGTCACTTTTATAAACCAAGAATCTAAAGGATAGTAAAGAATTGGTTTATCGGTTCTCCAACAGTTTGGATAGCTGTGTTTATATTTTTCAACCTTAAAGGCTTTATTTTCTTCTTTTAATTGAATGGCAATTTCAACATCAACAGAACGTTCTGGTGCTTCACCATCATTGTAATATTCGTTCTTTACATATTTACCAGCATATTCAGCCATTTCTGGCCTGAACTTTCCTTGTAAATCAACCAAAGGCACTAAGTTCCCATTCTCATCTTTAACCAGCATAGGTGGCACTTCTGGTTTTGCTTGTTTGGCTACCAAGGCGTCATCGGCTCCAAAAGTGGGAGCGGTATGAACAATACCGGTACCGTCCTCGGTGGTTACAAAATCTCCAGCAATTACTCTAAAAGCATTTTCTGGATTATCATTTGGTAATGCATAAGGCATTAATTGCTCGTATTTTATGCCTACTAAGTCTTTTCCAACAAATTCTTTTATAACATAAAATGGAATCTTTTTATCGTCTGACTTATAAGATGTTAATTCTGATTTATCTTCAACTTGATTAAATTTTCCTGCAAATTGATAGCTCACTAATTTTTTAGCAAGAATCACTTTTATTGGTTCAAATGTGTATTGATTAAAAGTCTCTACCAACACATAGTCTATTTTTGGACCAACAGTTAAAGCTGTATTGCTTGGAAGTGTCCAAGGTGTTGTTGTCCAAGCTAAAAAGTAAATAGTTCCTTCATTTTGTAGAAAATCTGGAAGTGATTCTATTTTGGCTTTAAATTGAGCAACTATTGTGGTATCTGTTACATCTTGATACGTTCCTGGTTGGTTTAACTCGTGTGAACTTAACCCAGTTCCAGCCTTTGGCGAATATGGTTGAATTGTGTAGCCTTTGTATAATAGATTCTTGTTATAAATTTGCTTTAACAACCACCAAACGCTTTCCATGTATTTAGGTTCGTAAGTAATATATGGGTCATCCATATCTACCCAATAACCCATTTTTTGAGTCAGGTCATTCCAAACATCTGTATAACGCATTACTGCTTTTCTACAGGCATCATTATAATCTTCAACAGAAATGGTTTTACCAATATCTTCTTTAGTGATTCCAAGTTCTTTTTCTACACCAAGCTCAATGGGTAACCCATGAGTATCCCAACCAGCTTTACGCTTAACTTGAAAGCCTTTCATGGTTTTATAACGAGGAAAAATATCTTTAATAGCACGTGCTAAAACATGGTGCACTCCAGGAAGACCATTTGCAGAGGGTGGCCCTTCAAAAAACACAAATGGTTCATGGCTTTCACGCGTGGTGATACTTTTTTCAAATACCTTATGTTCTTGCCAATAGTTAAGAATTTCTTCTGCGACTTTTGGTAAGTCAAGTCCTTTATATTCAGGAAATTTAGCACTCATTTTATCAAATTTCATTTCGAGGTGCGAAATTAAGGATTTTTGATAAAATAGAAGCCTTTAAGTGCTAAAAACTAATATTAACAAACAGAATGAAAAATGGAATTAATGACTTTTATTAAATTCTTTTTGAAAACGTTTGGCTTTAGAGATGAAAAGTTTTTGTTCTTCGGGGCTTAAATTTTCTGTAGAAACCACTTTTCTGTTGGAAAAGTATATTTTTTTTGTCTTTGAATTTTTAGAAGAATATTCAAAATAGTTAAGCTTATTGTTCTTAAAATAATAATTTTCTGTAATAGTTTTATCTGTTGTTTCTATATTTTCAATTTTTAATAATTCATGTGTTTCATTATTAAAAAATACTGTGTACTTAAATTTTCCAATATCTTTAAAACCTTCATTATCTGTAAGGGCACCTTTGGTAATTTCGGTTTTTATGTCTTTACCTGTATCTATTTTTTGTGAATAAATATCAACCTCTTTTATGACACTTTCAGGACTTTTAGAAATCTTTGGACCACAAGCAACCAAAATAATAATAAATACCAGATACAAATAACATTTTCTCATATTACAAATGTAATTAAAAAGGCCAAAACATTTATTTTTAGCTTTTACGACTCTTTAAGTAATTAAATGAATACTGACATTTCTATTTTCGAGCATTTTATCTACAACATTTAAACTACAAATCCAACCAAATCTTCAATCTTAGAAATCATCTGGATTTTTATCGCCGTATTTTTTAAAGAAATCTTATTGTATTTTGATACAAATATGGTTGAAAATCCTAATTTTTCGGCTTCTAAAATGCGTTGCTCAACACGTTGAACAGGTCTAATCTCACCAGACAAACCGACTTCTGCAGCAAAACAAATATTTTTTTCTAAGGAAACATCTTCATTGGATGATAAAATGGCTGCAACAACAGCTAAATCAATGGCAGGATCATCAACATTAATACCTCCAGTTATATTTAAAAAGACATCTTTTGCTCCCAAACGAAAACCTGCACGTTTTTCTAAAACTGCCAAAAGCATATTCAATCGTTTGGCGTTAAAACCTGTAGCACTACGTTGAGGTGTACCATAAACAGCAGTACTTACCAAAGCCTGAACTTCAATCATTAATGGGCGCATGCCTTCTAAAGTAGCAGCCACTGCATTACCAGATAGCTCTTCGTCTTTCTTTGAAATTAAAATTTCTGAAGGGTTAGAAACTTCACGTAACCCAGAACCTTGCATTTCATAAATTCCAAGTTCGTTGGTTGATCCAAATCTATTTTTATTAGCTCGTAAAATTCTAAAAACATGGTTTCTATCACCTTCAAACTGCAACACCGTATCAACCATGTGCTCTAAAATTTTTGGTCCTGCAATATTGCCGTCTTTAGTAATATGCCCAATTAAAATAACTGGTGTAGCCGTTTCTTTTGCAAATTTGATTAACTCTGAAGTACATTCTTTGATTTGTGAAATGCTGCCTGATGACGATTCAATATAATCGCTATGAAGTGTTTGAATAGAATCAATAACCACGATATCTGGTTCTAAGGCTTCTATTTGTTTGAATATATTTTGTGTTTTAGTTTCTGTTAAAATGTAACAGTTTGTATTGCCGGGGTAAATACGTTCTGCACGCATTTTAATTTGTTTTTGGCTTTCTTCACCAGAAACATACAGAGTTTTATAAGGCAATTTTAAAGATACTTGAAGCAACAGTGTGCTTTTACCAATACCAGGTTCTCCCCCAAGTAAAATTAATGAGCCAGGAACAATACCACCACCTAAAACCCGATTAAATTCGGCATCAAAAGTATCTAATCTTGATTCTTGAGACGTGTCAATATCTTGAATTAACAAAGGTTTAGAAACACGTTTTACAGATGAATTTGGTGATTTCCAATCACTCTTTTCTTCCTTTTGAATAACTTCTTCAACAATGGTATTCCACTCTTTACAAGCTGTACATTGCCCCTGCCATTTGGCATATTGGCTTCCGCAATTCTGGCAAAAAAAAGTTGTTTTTACTTTAGCCATTTAGTATCCAAAATCTGCTTTAATAGCGTCTGCTTTTTCCAGCATCAAGTCTTTGGTAATACCTCCAATTTCTTCAAAAGAATACCCTGACTGATACGTTCTCATTGCTTTTTTTGGTTCACCATTCTCCTCATAAAAACGAGCTAAATAATAATTTCCCAAAAGTGTTTCTGGATATTGGTCTCTTGCCAATTTTCCTAGGTCTTCAAAATATTGAAACTCTTCTTTTTTCTCGATGGCAGCTTCAATAGCTTTAAAATCGTTTATTAGAATTTGCTTTTCAATACCAAATAAATCATTTATTGTTTTATACTTTTCAACCAGATATTCAACAGGAGAAGTTTCTAATTTTAAGATTTCCTCTTTGTACTGATCTTTACTTATTGGTTGAAATACAGAGAAGATATCTTCTAAAGCTTTTGGTATAGCATGTGTTGGAACAGAATAATGTGAACCTCCATCAAAATTGTTAAAATAATAGAAAAGGTTTTTATTCTCTATAGTTGATAAGCTTTTATTTAAACCCTCTACTCCACTTTTAATACTAGAAATATCATTGGCAGTAGCTGCCAAATAATAAAACAGCTTATTTTCAAACGTTGTCAATCTTTCTGAAAGAAAGGTGTTCATTTTTGGTGCTAATTCTGGGCTTATTACTATATAACCCTGAAACAAAGGTTGTTGTTTAAGCAAATAATAATTAATAAAGTTTGCAGTTTCTCCATGTCCAACAGCTACTTTAAAATTACCAACTCTATATTTGTTTTGAATATAAGGAATAAGTTCTGCTCCAATAAATTCAAAAAAATTAGCTCCAGATTCAATAGGCAGTGAGTTTTGTTCAGAATACAAACAATCATCCTCTCTCTTTTCTGACTGATTAACTCCAACAATAATAGCCTCTGGCATATCTTCCCAGTATGAAAAGTAATCTACATTTCCTGCAACAGTTTCAAACATATAGTCGCCATCAAGAACCACAAAAAGGGGATATGTTTTTTTAACATCACTATTATATCCTCTTGGAAGTTGAATTTTAATTTCACGAGATGCTCCTAACTTATTAGATTGAAAAGGTTCATAAATTACTTGAGCTTCAAAAATATTGAATGAAAAGACAAATAATAAAAAACAAAAAACAGATTTCATATGTTTTATTTGAGAATTAATACATGGCAAGGTAACAAATAAAGATAAAGTTTAAAAGCAAAGTATTTGAAACCTTAAAGCTGAAATTAAAGTTGTTAAACTTGTGCTTTTCGGTTGTAAATAGGTAAATAAATTAATGATATACCGCCCAAAATTATTATCATTAAGGTTTGTGAAGACCAAATAATCCAGCCAAAAGCTAAACTGGGCTCTTTGGCAATTCCGAAAATTGAAAAAGCAGCATAGATAGCTAGAGGATAAGAACCAATGCCTCCATTTGTAGCAGCAATACTAAAACTGGCAGCAATGAAACCAATTAAAATAGCTCCAAATGAAATACCGTGCAATTCTCCAACAGATAAAGATGTAACATAAAACATAAGTACATACATGATCCAAATAAAAAGTGTGTGAAAAATAAAAGGCCACTTTTTTTTCATTTTAAAAATACTTAAAGCTCCTTCTATTAATCCTTTTAAAAACGCTTTAACTTTTATGGCAAACACAGAATTACTCCTTTTTATTATTTTCAATCCTATGATTGTTATTGCTAATAAAGCAATTAGGCCAATTATAATTTTTGGTAGATTAAATTTTGCTATTAAATAACTATAAATAAAATCGAATTGTATGAAAAGTGTTATTAAAATAATGCTCATCATGACTATTAAATCGGCAATTCGCTCAGAAACTATAGTGCCAAATCCTTTCTCAAAAGGAACTCTCTCATAATTATTCAAAATGCTTGCTCTAGCTACTTCACCTGCCCTTGGAATAGTATAATTAATCAAATAGGCTGCAAAAACAGCCATCATACTATTACCCAATTTTATTTTATAGCCTAAAGGTTCAAGCATAAATAACCAACGATATGCCCTAGAAATATGACTTAATAAACCTAGGAATAGACCTATAAAAATCCATTTGTAATCTGCTTTTTTTAAATATACATATACCTCATCTAAAGACACTTTTGATAGTGCATACCAAACCAAAAAAACTCCCAGTATTAATGGGAGTATAATTTTTAAGGATATTTTTATGTTTTTGGCCAAATGTTTATTTTAATAAGTTGGTAGCTTCATCAGGAAAAACTAAAGAAGGTTTAAATGTTTTGGCTTCTTCAATATCCATAAAAGCATAAGTAATCAATATTAATGTATCACCAACAGCTACTTTTCTGGCAGCTGCCCCATTAAGTGTAATTTCTCCACTATTTCTTGGACCTGGAATTACATAAGTATCTAATCGTTCACCATTGTCATTATTAACAATTTGAACTTTTTCACCCTGTATAATGTTTGCAGCTTCCATTAAATCTTCATCAATAGTGATACTACCAATGTAGTTTAGGTCTGCACCAGTACATTTTACCCTGTGAATTTTTGATTTTACTACTTGAACTTGCATATGGCAAAGATAATTAATTTAAAGCGATATTGTCTATTAGTCGAATATCTCCTGCATAAACTGCAATAAACGCTCTATATTTTTTGTTTTTTGATTTTCTTTTAATTTGTTTTAATGAGTCTATATCAGCAATTATAAAGTACTCCAGTTTTAAAACTTCATTGTTTTCAAATTGCTTTTCAACCCATTTAGAAACCCAACCAGCACTTTTTGTGCCAAAAAACTTTTTGGCAGATTTTAATGTTTTATAAATAAATGGTACTTCATGCTTTTGATTTTCGGTCAACCTTGTGTTTCTAGAACTCATTGCCAAACCGTTTGTTTCGCGATGAATTTCACATCCTATAACATTCACAGGAATAGAATATTTTTTAACTAACTTTTTGATGATTTGTAACTGCTGAAAATCTTTTTCGCCAAAATAAGCATTATCTGGTTTTACGATTTCAAATAGTCTTTTTACAACGGTGCCCACACCATTAAAATGCCCTGGCCTAAATTTGCCTTCCATTTCATGTTCAAGACCATCAAAATTAAAGGTTTGTGAAACTGTTTTTCCTTCATAAATTACATCTACTGAAGGAGCAAAAATTAAAATATCTTTGGAAATTGTTTCTATAAGTAAAGTATCTTTTTCTAACGTTCTCGGATATTTTTTAAGATCATCTACATTATTAAATTGCGTTGGATTTACAAACACACTTACAATAACCTTGTCATTATTCTCTAAAGCTTTTTCAACTAAAGCCAAATGTCCATCATGTAATGCTCCCATAGTTGGCACAAACCCAATAGTTAATTGTTGTACTTTAAAAGCATCTATTACACGCGTAATTTGTTCTTTATCTAGAAAAACTTCCATTTTTTAATAAAAAATTAACGGGTGCAAACTTAAGATTTTACAATCAATCTGCATAAATTTTTGTACTTTTGCGTGTTTTTTATTTTGAATTTTCAAAAACAACCTAACTATGAAACATGTTAATTTCAATTTTTTACAAAATAAATTGAATTATTATGTAACATATGAGCATTAAAAAACAGCAAAAACAAACATATGAAAGATAAGAGGATATTATATGTATCATCTGAAGTAGTGCCCTATTTACCTGAAACTGAAATTTCTTCAATGTCGTTTGAAGCACCTAGATTGGTAAATCAACATGGTGGACAAATAAGAATTTTCATGCCAAGATATGGTAATATTAATGAGAGAAGGCATCAACTACATGAAGTTATAAGGCTGTCAGGGATAAATTTAGTGATTAATGATTTAGATATGCCCCTTATTATTAAAGTAGCTTCTATTCCAAAAGAACGTATTCAAGTTTATTTTATAGATAATGACGAATATTTTAAAAGAAAAGCAACATTAACAGATGAGAGTGGAAATTTATTTCCAGACAATGATGAACGTGCTATTTTCTTTGCCAAAGGAGTTATTGAAACTGTTAAAAAATTAAATTGGTCTCCAGACGTTATACACGTACATGGCTGGTTGGCATCATTATTGCCTTTATACTTAAAAGAATATTATAAAGATGAGCCATTGTTTAGCGACAGCAAAATTGTTACCTCAATATACAGTCAAAGTTTTGATGAAACTTTAAACAAGGATATGTTTAACAAAATAAAGTTTGATAATATTGAAGAAAATATGATTAATGTGCTTGAAGTACCTTCTTATATAAACTTAATGAAAATTGCTATTAACCATTCTGACGCATTAATTGTTGGGTCTGAAAGTATTCCAAAAGATTTAGAAACTTATTTAAAAGATTCAAATAAACCAGTATTAGATTATAAATATAAAGATGAGTTTGGTGAAGCATATACAGAATTTTTAAATTCTAAAGTGTTAATTTAAACTCTTTCCCTTCCAAAAAAAATATATGAAAAAAACATTTAAAGCCCTTAAATTTATTGGTTTTTTACTATTCGTTTTAGTAGCTATAATTGCTTGCGACAAAGATTACAACTCTATTGAAAGTGATGTAATTGGTTTAAAAAGTTTCACAACAGATAACAGTCAAGTCCCTATTGCCTCTTACAATAAGAAGCTTAATTCTTTAAAAATAAATAATTTAAACGCTAGTCTTTTGGGAGTTTTTAATGACCCCGCTTATGGTCAAACTACCGCAAGTATCATTACTCAAATGACTCCTACAGTATATAGCCCAAATTTTGGAACTAACCCAGTTATTGATTCGGTTGTTTTAACAATTCCTTATTACAACAGAATTACTGGCATTGATAATGATAATACTGTTTATACCATTCAAGATTCCTTATATGGAAGTGCTGCAATTAAATTATCTATATATCAAAATAATTATTTTTTAAGAGATTTTAACCCTAATGAAGATTTAAACGTTACTCAAAATTATTATTCCTACGCAAGTGGAACCATTAATTCTACCGATAATTTTGCCATTAATGAAGGTGGAGCCATCAATTTTGATACTCAAAAAGGAGCTCTTGTTTATGAAGAAGATAGTCTAGTTTTTAGTAGTAATGCTATTGTTTTAAAAACAATAGCTGCCGATGGCACTGAAACATTTGAAAGAAAAACCCCTGCTTTAAGAGATACTTTAAATCCGGCCTTTTGGAAAACGTTAATTATTGATAAACAAGATGATGCTGTATTAAGCAATGCTAATAATTTTTACAATTATTTTAGAGGTTTATACTTTAAAGCTGAAGCAAAAAATAATGATGGTAGCATGATTTTATTAGATTTTGCAGGATCTGGATCTAACATAACCATATATTATTCGCATGACTCATCTGTTGAAGGAGCAGATAGGCTTACTGACAGCTATGTGCTTAATTTCACAGGAAATAGATTAAATACATTTATAAATAATTATAATTTAGTGTCTTTAGAAAACGGCGATTCTACAAATGGTGATGAAAAATTATATTTAAAAGGAACTGAAGGATCAATGGCTGTTGTTGATTTATTTACTGGATTAATGGAATATACAGATCAAGATGGCGTCACTTCCAATATTCCTGCTTTAGATGCCTTTAAAAAAACCTATAGAAAATTAGACAAAACTGGTAATTACTTACCTAAAGTAAATGGCAGCTATCCTTTAAAGAGGCTAATTAACGAAGCTCAATTAGTTATTTATGAGGATGAGAACATTGCTTTACCCGCTACATCATCTGATAAATATCCAGACCCAAAAGACTACCACAAGTATGACAGAATTTATGCCTACGACTTAAAAAATAACATCCCATTAACCGATTACAGTTTTGATCCCACGAGTAATTCAACTGATGCCTATAATTCAAGATATGTTCATTTAGGACAACGAATTACAGATGATAACGGAGAAAATGCTAAATACAAAATTCGTATAACAGAATATCTTAATAGTATTTTACTTAAAGATTCTACCAATACAAAAATAGGTTTGGTATTGTCTACTAATGTGAATTATGTTTCCAATTCACCAATTTTAAATAGTGATGATGTTGTTACTCAAGTACCATCTGCAGCTATTATTACTCCTAGAGGAACTGTATTGTATGGAAGTAATGAAAACGTCCCTGAAAGTAAAAGAATGTCGTTAGAACTTTATTTTACTAAAGAGAACTCAGAAAATTAAAAAGGTTTTATGTAAGGCTTTTTATATGATTGCTCACTTGGCTTTTATTTCCTTTAGGTGAATTTCATCGTAAAAACCATTGAATTTATATAATAATAAATATTAATTGATATTTATTTTACATATTTGTTGAACTATTTTAACCAAATCAAAATTGATAACTTATGTGCGGAATTGTAGGATATATTGGCCCTAGAGAAGCTTATCCCATTATTATTGAAGGCCTTAAAAGACTTGAATATCGTGGTTATGACAGTGCCGGTATTGCTTTATTTGATGGTAATGACCTCAAAGTTTGTAAAACTAAGGGAAAAGTTATTGATCTTGAAAATAAGTCACAAAAAGAAATTTCAAATACAGGTCACTTAGGTATTGGTCATACCAGATGGGCAACTCATGGAGTACCAAACGATGTTAACTCTCATCCTCATTACTCTAATTCTGGAAATTTAGTAATTATCCATAATGGAATTATTGAAAATTATGACACTCTAAAAAAAGAACTATCTTCTAGAGGATATGCTTTTAAATCAGATACAGATACTGAAGTTCTAGTAAACCTGATAGAAGATGTGAAAAATAAAGAAAACGTAAAATTAGGAAAAGCAGTACAAATAGCTCTAAATCAGGTTATTGGAGCCTATGCTATTGCCGTTTTTGATAAAACCCACCCAGATGAAATTGTTATAGCACGTTTAGGAAGTCCTTTAGCTATTGGAGTCGGTAAAAATGAATATTTCATAGCCAGTGATGCATCGCCTTTTATAGAATATACAAAAAACGCCATTTATTTAGAAGATGAAGAAATGGCAATCATTAGGTTAAATAAAGATATTAAAGTTAGAAAAATAAAAGATGATTCAACGGTTGACCCTTATGTTCAAGCATTAAAAATGAATTTGGATCAAATTGAAAAAGGTGGTTTTGATCATTTTATGTTAAAAGAAATATATGAGCAACCTAAAGCAATTTCAGATACTTATAGAGGAAGACTTAACAGGGAAGAAGCTATCATAAAAATGTCTAGTGTTGAAGACAATATGAAAAAGTTTCTTGCTGCGGATCGTATCATTATTGTGGCTTGTGGAACTTCTTGGCATGCAGGATTGGTAGCTGAATATATCTTTGAAGATTTAGCCAGAATACCCGTTGAGGTCGAATACGCTTCTGAGTTTAGGTATCGAAATCCTATAATTACAGAGAAAGATGTTATTATTGCCATCTCACAATCTGGAGAAACTGCAGATACTCTTGCTGCTATTAAATTAGCTAAATCTAAAGGGGCTTTTGTTTTTGGTGTTTGTAATGTTGTAGGATCTTCAATTGCAAGAGAAACTCATGCGGGAGCTTACACACACGCTGGTCCAGAAATTGGTGTTGCTTCAACTAAAGCCTTTACTACACAAATTACTGTTTTAACACTTATTGCTTTACGTTTAGCTAGGGCAAAAGGCACAATTTCAAGTTCAGATTTCCGTCATCATTTACTTGAACTGGAAATGATTCCTAAAAAAGTAGAAAAAGCTTTAGAATCTGACGAACACATTAAAATGATTGCTGATATCTATAAAAATTCACGTAATTGTTTATACTTAGGAAGAGGTTATAATTTTCCTGTTGCACTAGAAGGTGCTTTAAAACTTAAAGAAATATCTTATATTCATGCAGAAGGTTATCCAGCTGCAGAAATGAAACATGGTCCTATTGCTTTAATTGATGAAAACATGCCTATTGTTGTTATTGCAACTAAAAAAGGGCATTATGAAAAAGTTGTAAGTAACATTCAAGAAATAAAATCCAGAAAAGGCAAAATTATTGGTATTGTTACAGAAGGTGATGTGGATGTTAGAGAATTAGCCGATCATGTTATTGAAGTTCCTGAAACATTAGAGGCTCTTTCTCCTCTTTTAACTACTATTCCATTGCAATTGTTGTCCTATCATATTGCTGTATTATTAGGAAAAAATGTAGATCAACCAAGAAATTTAGCAAAATCTGTGACGGTTGAGTAACTAATAGAATACTATTTTGTCCTCTTATTTTTATATTTATACAGAATTGTGCGAAATTCTCAATAAATCTACTTATTTTTACTTATAAAGTAAATATTTTGTGAAAAAAATCACAAAATATACTATGCATGCATAATTTTTTGACGTATGTGTAAAACTAACATATAATTTTTTCTATATTGTCACTCTAAAAAATCTAAACTAATTCTTGTAAATGAAAACAATTCTCCCAATTTTAATGTTGTTTCTTTGTAGTATTTCCTACGCTCAAACAACCATTTCCGGAACTGTTGTTGATGACAGCGGTCAACCAATACCAGGAGCTAATATTTTAGTCATTGGTACTTCAACAGGAACTATTACTGATTTTGATGGTGGTTTCACCATTAAAGTAAATTCGAATCCTCCTTTTGCATTGCAAGCAAGTAGTGTAGGATTTGAAACAGTAACAGAGCAAATCACTAAAAACAATCAAGTAATTAATTTTGTACTTAAAGAAGGTACTTCTTTAGACGAAGTTGTTATTTCTGCATCAAGAACACCCGAACGCATTTTTGAATCGCCTGTTACAGTTGAACGTTTGGGTCTGAAAGAAATTAAAAGTACTGCATCAGTTGATTTTTATGATAGTCTTGAAAATCTTAAAGGTGTAGATGTAAACACAAACAGTTTAACTTTTAAATCTGTTAATACTAGAGGTTTCGCAACCTTTGCAAACAACCGTTTTATGCAGTTGGTTGATGGAATGGACAACTCAACTCCAGCCTTAAATTTTCCAATAGGAAATTTAGTAGGAATGGTTGAAACAGATGTTTTAAGTGTTGAACTTTTGCCAGGAGCCTCTTCGGCATTATACGGTGCGAATGCATTTAACGGTATTTTATTTATGCAAAGTAAAAACCCTTTTGATTACCCAGGAATTCGTGCTTCAATTAAACGAGGGATTACTTCTCAAGAAGCCGCTGGAGACAATGCTTATACCGATGTTAGTTTTAGTGCAGCGCACAAGTTTACAAATAAATTTGCTGCTAAAGTGAACTTTGGTTATTTAAAAGGTACAGACTGGGCTGCTAATAGTGAAGTAGATAAAAATATGCCTGGCGGAACTAGAGCGACCAACGTTAATTATAACGGTGTTAACGTTTATGGAGATATTGTTTTTACCAATATTAGAGCTGCTGCAGGTGGATTGGGCGTCGTGCCTAATGTAAATGTAAGTAGAACTGGCTATAACGAAAGTGATTTAACAGATTTTAATGCAGAAAGCGTTAAAGCAGATTGGGGATTATACTACAGACCTTTTGAAAATGACTTTGAAATATCTTACGTTGGTAAGGTGGGTACAGGTTCCACAATTTACCAAGGAACCAACAGGTATCATATTGATGGATTTTTTCAAGAACAACATAAACTGGAAATAAAAAATAAAAACTTCTTTTTAAGAGGTTATGTTGTTGGTGATAAAGCTGGAAAATCTTACGATATGGAAGCTACAGCTATTCAAATTAACCGAGCTTGGAAAAGTGATACGCAATGGTTTGGAGATTATATTAACACCTATGTTGGCGCTACTTTTGCAGGAGCTACAGAAGAGCAAGCTCATGCTGCAGCTAGAGCAGCAGCCGAAACAGGTCGTTTTGAGCCTGGCAGTCCAGGATTTATTGCAGCCTATAATAAAAGTATAAATGACCCAAATTTAATCACTGGTTCTAAATTTCAAGATGCGTCTAAATACTATCATGCAGATGGAAATTATAACTTTAGCCACTTAACAGATATTGCTGAAATTCAAATTGGTGGTTCTTATAGAAAATACAGTTTAAACTCTTCTGGCACTATTTATACGGATAGTGATGGAACTATTGATTATTCAGAATTTGGGATGTATACTCAAATTCAGAAAAATTTAGAATTAAGCGATGCTCTTGATTTAAAATTAACAGGTTCTATTCGATATGATAAATCAGAATTCTTTAAAGGTTTTTTATCTCCTAGAATTTCCGCTGGTTTAACGGTAAATAAGAATCACAACTTTCGTGCTTCAGTTCAAACAGGTTTCAGAAATCCAACAACACAAGATTTATTTATAGGTTTAGATACGGGTGCTTATGTTTTAGTGGGTTCAGCACCTGATAACTTAGACCGCTTTTCCAGATCTTATAATGTTAGTGCATCAGGCCAATTAGCAGGCCAACCAGCAACTATTACACAAACTGGTCGTGCAGGATATATTAATTCGTATACCGCAACTTCAGCGCTTGCTGCTGCTGCAACAGGAAATGCTGCTCTTTTACAAGTTGCAAATCCTGATTTAATAAAACCAGAGCAAATTAGTACTGCCGAAGTTGGTTATAGAGGTAAATACAGCAACTTAATTGTTGATTTTAGTGCATACTATAATAAATACAAAGATTTTATTTCTCAAGGACGCGTTATTGCTCCATTATATGGTACGGTTGGTGACGGTACTTTATCTTTTGATGCCATAAAGAGGAGAGACTATCAAATCTATGGTTCTTATACAAACGCTGAGGCTGATGTAAAATCTTATGGTGCATCTCTTGGATTGTCTACAAAAATCTTAGGTAACTTTGACTTAAGTGGAAGTTATACCTATGCAAAACTTGACTTTGACCAAGCTAAATATCCAAGCTTTGTAACCAATTTTAATACTCCAGAACACAAATTTAAAGCATCCTTTGGTAATACTGAGTTGTTCAAAAACTTTGGCTTTAATGTGTCGTACAGATTTAGTGATGATTATTTCTGGGAAGCTACATTTGGTGATGGAGTTGTGCCAGAATATCATGTTTTGGATGCTCAAATTAACTTAGTAGTTCCTAGTATGAAATCTATCTTTAAAGTGGGTGGCACAAATCTTACGGGTAAAGAATACACTACAGCTTTTGGTACAGGATTTATAGGATCTATGTATTATGTGTCTTGGGTAATAAATAACTTATAAAATGAAAAAGAAAATTATGAATACAAAATATATATGGCTGTTAATAATTCTTTTAGGATTTACAGCTTGTAACACCATAGAAGATGTTGATAGAATTGATCCTGTAGCAGAAATACCTGCTTTAACTTCTGGGACTGCAGATTTTTCTAAATATGTTTCTGTTGGAGCATCTTTTACTGCTGGATATACAGATGGTGCACTATTTAAAGCATCTCAAGAAAATTCATTTCCAAATATTTTATCTCAAAAATTTGCGTTAGTTGGAAGCGGTACATTCACACAACCTCTTACTAGCGACAATTATGGGGGTTTAGCTGCGGGAGGTTCAAGATTACCAGGATTTAATCCAAGATTGGTTTTTGGTGGTGCAGGACCAGTCTCATTAGAATCATTGGTAGGTCCTATAACTGTAGGAACCGACATTGTTCTTAATAATCCTACAGGTCCGTTTAATAATATGGGAGTCCCTGGAGCAAAAAGTTACCACTTGTTGTTTGACGGTTATGGTAATATTGCAAACCTAGCAACAAAAACAGCTAATCCTTACTTTGTACGAATGGCATCAAGCCCATCAGCAACTATGCTTGGCGATGCTATGGCTCAAAACCCAACGTTTTTTACGTTATCAGAAATTGGAGGAAATGATGTATTAGGATATGCACTTGCTGGAGGAGATATCACTATAGACCAAATAACTCCTTCTGCTACATTTGATTTTGCTTTTGAAACCATTGTCAATTCTTTAACTTCTGGTGGAGCCAAAGGTGTGGTTACTAATGTTCCTTATATAACAGATTTACCACATTTTACAACTGTTCCCTTTGCTCCATTAAGTCCAGCAAATCCAAGTTTCGGACCATTAATCCCTACTTTAAATGGTGTTTTTGGTCAATTAAATCAAGTTTATGCTTATTTACAATCAGTAAGTGCAATTAATAATGCCGCCGAACGTTCCATTGTTTTTTCTACTTCTGCAGCTAGTGCCGTAGTTATAAAAGATGAAACATTAACAGACATATCAGCTCAAATTGCGGGGGTATTAGTGGCAAGTCCAACATTTCCTGCATTTGTACAAAGTTTTGGTTTACCTGTTCAAGCAGCACCACTTGTTGCTAATTTGCTAGGTAGTTTTTATGGTCAAACAAGACAAGCAACAGCAGAAGATTTACTTGTTTTATCTAGCAGTTCTATAATTGGCACAGTTAATACAACTACTTATTCTTACCTATTAAATCAAGGATTACCAGCTAATTTAGCAGGACAGTTTTCAGTTGAAGGTGTTACCAATCCTTTAGCTGACAAATGGGTATTGTTACCAAGTGAGCAAGATGAAATTAAAGCAGCTACAGACACTTATAATGCTACTATTTCTAGTGTAGCCAGCTCTAAAGGTTTAGCTTTAGTTGACTTAAATGGAATATTAACAGAAGCCACTACAAGCGGATATCAAACTGGAAATTTTATATTAACCACTAAATTAGTTACTGGTGGTCTTATAGGCTTAGATGGAGTCCATCTTACATCTAGAGGTTATGCCTTAATGGCTAATGAGTTTTTAAAAGTTATTGATGCTACTTATGGTTCTAATTTTGAAGCATCAGGAAATTTTGCCAATGCAGGGGATTATCCAACTAATTATTCTCCTTTATTACCATAATTTCAAATGAAAATATAGTTAAAAAACGCCTTTAAATTAAAGGCGTTTTTTTATGGCTAAAAAAGAAAAAAAACCACTTTTATTTTAAATTAAAAAATCTATCTTTGCACGCGAAAACCTTATGCGTTTTCACACAATTAAATCGCATAATATTAAACATATAAGCAATGGCTAAAGTTACAGGTAAAGTTGCACAAATCGTAGGTCCGGTTATCGATGTTGAATTCGGAGCTGGTTCAGAACTTCCAAAAATTTATGATTCGTTAGAAATTAAAAGACCTGATGGCTCTTTATTGGTATTAGAAGTACAATCTCACATTGGTGAAGACACTGTTCGTACTATAGCAATGGATTCGTCTGATGGTTTAAGTAGAGGAACTGAAGTTACAGCTACTGGAGCTCCTATACAAATGCCAATTGGTGAAGATGTTTATGGTCGTTTATTTAACGTAATTGGAGATGCTATTGATGGTCTTGGTAATTTACCTAAAGCTGGAAACGCTGGGTTACCAATTCACCGTCAAGCTCCTAAATTTGAAGATTTATCAACTTCTACNNCTGAAGTTTTATTTACAGGTATTAAAGTAATTGATCTTATTGAACCTTATGCAAAAGGTGGTAAAATTGGTTTATTTGGTGGTGCTGGTGTTGGTAAAACTGTTTTAATTCAGGAGTTGATTAACAATATAGCAAAAGGTCACGGTGGTTTATCAGTATTTGCTGGAGTTGGTGAAAGAACTCGTGAAGGAAATGACCTTTTAAGAGAGATGCTTGAATCTGGCATTATTAAATATGGCAAAGACTTTATGCATTCTATGGAAGAAGGCGGTTGGGATTTATCTAAAGTAGATAAAGCTGGAATGAAAGAATCTAAAGCAACTTTTGTTTTTGGACAAATGAACGAACCTCCTGGAGCTCGTGCTCGTGTGGCGTTATCTGGTTTAACTATTGCTGAATATTTCCGTGATGGTGCTGGTGAAGGTCAAGGAAAAGACGTTCTTTTCTTCGTAGATAA
>DJWL01000165.1 GCA_002441545.1 Flavobacteriaceae bacterium UBA6231
CACTTTACTTAAATAGTCTCCAGAGTCTAAAATTTTAAAAATCAAACGGTCTCCTTCATCACCATATTTTCCCATTAAAGTTTCAGAGTTTTCAAAACTTGGGGTTTCTATAGGTTGAAATCCAAAAGTTTGAAACACACCACGAATCGTGTTAAAAATATAGTTTCGTTTTGCTACTTCTTCTGGGTTAAAATCTCTTGTGCCTTTAGGAATACTTGGTTTTTGAGCCATTGATAATTTTTTAAAGAACAAATATCTTAATTTTTAACGTGACTTGATACCTTTTTTAAAATTTATAGTAACTTTATTCCCCTTTGTTAGTCTAACCTTAAAAGGAATTAATTTATAAATCCAATTTATGTTTTCATTAGTACGAGAAAATATTAGAATCGCGATAGATTCTATAAAAAGCCAAATATTACGTACTATTCTAACTGTTTTAATAATTGCTATTGGCATCATGGCGCTTGTGGGCATTTTAAGTGCTATTTCTGCTCTTGAAAACACTATCTCAAGCGATTTTTCATCAATGGGCTCTAACACCTTTAATATACAGCGTAATGAATTTGAAGTTAGACGCCATGGAGGTGAAAGACAAAAGGAAAATCCTATAATTACCTATGCTGATGCTAAAGATTTTACTGAAAAATATCAATTCCCTTCTTCATCAATTTCATTAGTTTTTACAGGAACAAATTCTGCTGAAATAAAATATGAAAACAAAAAAACAGATCCTGATGTACTTGTTTTAGGAGCCAACGAAAATTATTTTCAAAATTCAGGCCTTAAAATAGCCACAGGTAGAGAATTCAATTTTTTTGATGTTGAAAACAACAACAACGTATGTGTAATTGGAAACGACTTAAATAATAAATTTTTTGAAAATTTAAACCCAATAAATAAAACAATCAGTGTACGAGGTAATAAATTTAAAGTTATTGGAGTTCTTGAATCTAAAAAAACTGGTTTAGGAAGTAACGAAGATTACAGAGTTATAATTCCTATACAAAAAGCCCGCTCTATTTTTACAAATGCCAATATTAATTATGGATTAAGTGTTAAAGTTGACAAAAAAGAACTGCTAGAAGCTGCCCAAGAAGAAGCTATTATAACCTTTAGAAAGATTAGAAAATTAAACCCAATAGAAGATAATAATTTTGCAATTGAAAACAGTACAGATTTAATTAATAGGGTTGCTTCCATGACTCAATATTTATATATGGCCGCATGGGTAATAAGCATCATAACCATTTTTGGGTCTTCTATTGCATTAATGAATATTATGCTGGTATCTGTTACCGAAAGAACTCGCGAAATAGGTGTTAGAAAAGCATTAGGAGCCAAAAGAGTAACTATTGCCATTCAATTTTTTATTGAAACCATTATTGTGGGACAACTTGGAGGTATTTTAGGAGTGATTCTAGGAATATTGCTAGGTTTAATTTTTTCGGCAGTAGCCGGATTTAATTTCACAACACCATGGCTAGCAATGTTTAGTGCTTTTGCAATTACCTTTTTAGTTGCTATTTTATCTGGATTATTACCAGCAATTAAAGCTTCTAAATTAGATCCTGTAGAATCGTTACGCTACGAATAATTAATTGATAAGTTTATTGAAAAACTTATACAAATCTCCTTTTGTAATTACTGAACCTTGTTGAATTAGTTTAAAAATATCAAGATTTCTGTCGTCTGAATATTCTTTTTTTGCTTGTAAAAACTCAACATTTTCATCCATTAAATTATCACGTAACCAATTAAAACCCTCATGAGTAGTCATATCTACATCATTTTTTAAGGTTACTGCAATTACATGAATATTATTTTCATTTACACCAAATAAGTGCATGTGTTGGGGAGAGATATGCTCTAAATATTTAGTGGTTTTTAAAACTCCTTCCCAGATTAAATCACTAAATACATCCAATTCCATTTCAGCTAACTCAGGTTTATTTTCCTTTAAGTTTTTCCATTCATCGACTGTAATTGATTGCGTTGCTAGAAAATTTATAAATTCTAGGTGTAATTCTTCAAATTGTTCTTTTGTAAGTCTTGAATATTTCATAATAAAAAATGCGCCCCTTTTTAGGAGCGCAAATTTAATAATATATATTCTTTTTTTTTAGAAAATATAACGTAATCCTACTTGAGCTTGCCAACGAGATGCTAAACTTGTATCGTAACCAAATGTTTTGGTTTGATTTGCATTAAAACTATAAGTAGGTGTCCCATTTCCATCAACGCTAACTCCTATTGGTTGAACATTATTTGGTTGTTGAATAACGCCCCAATCAGAATTTATAAGGTTTCCAATATTTAAAACATCTATACTAAACTGAATAGTATTTGTTTTATTTTCAGAAACTTTAATGTTATAATCTTGTAAAAATTTTACATCCCACTTTCCTCTCCAAGGAGCAATAGCACCATATCTTTCAGCATACTGACCTCTTCTACCACTTAAATAATCATCTTGTTTAATATATGATTCTAAAGCTGCAGCATCTCCTGCATTAGAAAATTGCATTTGACCAATTTCGCCAGAAGTTGGAATATAGATAAGATCATTTAAATTAGAACCGTCACCATTAATATCTCCTCCATAGGTATAATTAAAACGCCCACCTTGGGCATATTCAAAAAATGTTGATAATGTAGTTGACCATTTATCATTTCCATAGTTCCATTTTTTACTTAATACTCCAATGAATCTATGTGTGTCACCATATTTAGAATACGATAATACATCATCGTTTACATTACCATTAGCAGCATTAAAAGTAAAAGCATCACCTGTTATTTCTGCTTCAATAGAATTTACATCTTTTGAATCTAAATAACTATATGCCAACATAGTATAAAATCCGTTTTCAAAAGTTTTTTGTGCCTTAACAGAGGCATTCCAAATACGTCCTTTATCAGAATTGGTAAAAACATATGCATTATTAATGATATCTGAAGAGGTATAAATTGGTCTATTATCAACTCCCTGTAAAGTTCCTGATGGAGATAATAATCCCCAATTTTGAACATGTGCTCCATTAATATCTTTGGTGTAAGAAATATCACCAGTTAAAATTAAGCCATTTTCAAATTTATAATCGGTTCCAATATTGGTTCTCCAAACTTGTGGAAATTTATAATCAGGATCAACCATTTGATAGAAAAACACTTCAGGGTTAGCAATTTGATTTCCTAACCATACAAAAGGAAAACGACCTGTGAATAACCCAGACCCTCCACGCAATTGGAATGTATCATCACCATTAATATCGTAATTAAATCCTAAACGAGGAGAAATTAACCAATCATTATTTGGCATTTGAGTATTGTCTAACAACACGGTTTCCCCAGTATTAGGATTTACATAAGGAATATCTGGAACGTAACAACAAGCTCTATCAATTACATCTTGTGCTTTTTCTGCAGAATCAAAAAATAGAGGTTTATCAAAACGCACGCCATAAGTTAGCTTAAATCTGTCTGTAACATTCCATTCATCTTGAACATAAAATGCTAACTGACCAACATTGGTTTCAGCCAAAGCCCAACCACCAGCTACACCAGTACCATTTGCTTCTAAAGCATTATGTGCAGCAGTAGCATCATTCAACATTCCTTGCAAACCTCCACCTGGAGCAGCATCAGCAAGAAACTCAGCTACACTTCCATAAGAAGGAAAGAAAACACCTCTTGCCCCATAAACACCTAAATTAAAGGAGTTATCAAACTGAAATTTTTCAAATGAAGTACCTATTGTAAACGTGTGGTCACCTTTATAAAAACTTAAATTATCTGTGAATTGAAATACTTTTTGATCTAAAGTATTGTGAATAGAAAACGGTTCATGACCTGCAATAATATAATTAGACCCACCTTCTAAAATAGTAATGGTTGGAGCCGGTGCCGAAAGAGGATTTCTAAAATCATCAAAATGGGTGTATCCTACTTGAAGTTTGTTACTAGAATTTTCTGATAAAGTAGAATTTAATTCTAATTGAATAGATTTCAATTTATTATTTATTTCATACCCTGTATTTTCAAATTGAAGTGTTGCAGCATTTGGTCCTCTAAATCCTAAAGCAGTTGGATGTGCAGGCTGTTCTTTTGAAGCGTTTAAGAAATTATAAATAATAGCCAAACGGTTGTTGTCATTAATATTCCAATCTAATTTAAAAATGCCTTTTGTAGATTCTGAAGCATAAGTAAATCCTTCATAAGCACCTGTATCATATCCTAAATTAGATAAAGCATTTTGAACAGCCATCAAATCTGTTGCTGTTACTCTTGATTCATTAATAGCTCCAGTACTTCTATTTGGAACCCAACCATTAGAACCTAAATCTGACCGGTCATCTTTTTCAAAGTTGGCAAAAAAGAATAATTTATTTTTTATAATAGGACCGCCAATACTTAATCCGTATTGAGTTTGATCAAGTTTAGGCCTTACTACATTTTCTCCTTTAATTTTTTTACCTGTCATTTTTTCATTTCTAGTAAAACCATATACTGTACCGTGAAATTCGTTAGTTCCGCTTTTAGTAACCGCATTTACTGATGCACCAGTAAAACCAGATTGAGTAACATCATAAGGTGCTGTAGAAACAGAAATTTGGTCAATAGCATCTAAAGAAATAGGTTGAGCATCGGTTTGTCCTCCTGGTGTTGGAGCATCTAAACCAAATGGATTATTAAAGATTGCACCATCTAACGAGAAATTATTAAACTGGTCATTTCGTCCTCCAAAGGAATTTCCACTAGCTGTTGGTTCTAGTCTTGTAAAATCTGAAGCTGAACGAGAAATCGATGGTAAACGAGTTAACTCTCTTCTTCCAACACTGGTTTCAGCACCAGTTCTATCACTTCCAAAGGTGCCTGTTCCGGTTGTACCAGTAACTACAACAGCATCTAATTGCTCGCTATCGGCTTCAAGGGTTAAATCTAAGGAAAGTGTTTTACCTAAATCAAGGTAAACATCATTAAACGTTTGAGCCTTGTAACCTATATAGCTTACTGTTATGCTATATGGACCACCAACTCGAAGGTTTAATAAATTAAAACGCCCATCAATATTGGTAGCCGCACCATCTTTGGTTCCGGTAGGAGTATGAATCACCACTATATTAGCGCCTGGTAATGGTTGAGCAGATTCGTCTAAAATCAGCCCTTTTATATTGGATGTAGTAACCTGAGCCATTGCTAAGGTAACACTCAACATAAAGATTAGAGTTAATGTAATTTTTTTCATTTAAAGTTTATTTGAATTAGTTAATCAAATTTAGCTAATTATAATTAGAAACAAAGAAGGCTGCTCAAATGAGCAGCCTTCTTTTATTAACTAATTGTTAATAATCTCTTACCTAATTTAATTTGCTTGTGCTATAACTTCAAAAGGTAAATCTACACTTACAGATCTGTGTAAACGAATAACAGCATTGTATTTACCAGTGCGTTTAATTGTAGCAACAGTAATAAATTTTCTGTCAATTGATTGCCCTTCTTTTTCTAAAGCTTCAGCAAGATCAATATTATTTATAGAACCAAATAATTTATCACCTGAACCAACTTTAGCAGCAATTTTAATTTCCAATGCTTTTAAAGCTTCAGCAACTTTATTAGCATCATCAACTATTTTCTTTTCTTTATAAGCTCTTTGCTTTAAGTTTTCTGCTAATACTTTTTTAGCAGAAGCTGTAGCCATAACAGCTTGTCCTTGAGGAATTAAAAAATTTCTACCATAACCGTTCTTAACTGTTACAACATCGTCTTTAAATCCTAAATTTTCAACGTCTTGTTTTAATATAAGTTCCATTGTTATCGGTATTTTATTTTAATAAATCAGCTACATAAGGCATTAAAGCTAAATGACGAGCTCTTTTTACAGCAACTGACACTTTTCTTTGATACTTTAATGAAGTTCCTGTTAAACGTCTTGGTAAAATTTNNTCGTTAACGAATTTCAATAAGAAATCTGGATCTTTATAATCAATATATTTTATTCCAGATTTTTTGAAACGACAATACTTTTTAGTTTTGTTGGTTTCAATGTTTAAAGGCGTAAGATATCTTATCTCTCCGTCTTTTTTTCCTTTTGATTGTTGTTCTATTGTAGACATAATTACGCTTTTACATTAAGTTTTGCTCTTCTTCTTTCTGCCCAAGACACAGCATGCTTGTCTAAAGTTACAGTTAAATAACGCATAAAACGTTCGTCACGTCTAAATTCAATCTCTAAAGGAGCAATTACTTCTCCTTCTACTTGGTATTCAAATAAGTGATAAAAACCACTTTTTTTGTTTTGAATTGGGTAAGCTAATTTTTTTAGTCCCCAATCTTCTTTTGATACCATCTTAGCTCCTCTAGAAACAAGAAAATCTTCGTATTTCTTTACTGTTTCCTTTATCTGATCTTCAGATAAAACGGGATTTAAGATGAAAACAGTTTCATAATGATTCATAAAAATCTATATTTATTATTAAAATGGGTGCAAAAATAAACTATTTATTTATATATTGCAAGTACATTTGATGTATATTTTCACTCATTTTAAAATGTTAATATTTTGTTAAAAAAACAGTTTAACGATGAAATTTGGTTTTTAACCGAATTTTTTGTAATATTGTCGATATCTTAACCGAAATAATATATGTTATGACTTTAAACTGTGTAGTAGTAGACGACTCGGCAATACAACGTCTTTCAATAGTTAAGTTAGTAGAGAATCACCCCGCTCTTAACTTAATTGCAGAATACAGTAGTGCTTTAGAAACCAAAAATGGTTTAAACAACAACCAAGTTGACCTCATCTTTTTAGATATAGAAATGCCTGTATTAAATGGATTCGAGCTCTTGGATGTTTTAAACAACAAACCACAAATTATCTTTGTAACCGGTAAAACAGAATATGCTTTTAAAGCGTTTAACTATGATGCTACCGATTACTTACACAAACCAATTACTAGAGAACGTTTCAATACTGCTGTTGAAAAAGCTTTAGAGCAACACAAATTAACCCAAGATTTTAATGAAGAAGAGGG
>DJWL01000146.1 GCA_002441545.1 Flavobacteriaceae bacterium UBA6231
GAGCATTGCCGAGTTGCAAAATATATTTTGAAACGAAGGTAGTAAGCGTAGCTTAACGAGAGGTTATCAAAGTTAATAAATTCATAATGAGGTCTCGACTGCGCTCGACCTGACATGGAAAAATTAATTATGGCAAATTGCGGACATTCAAAATAAAAAAAAGACCGAATTATTAATTCGGTCTTTTTTTATAAAAATAACTTTATAATTATTCTTTTAAGGTTCTCATGTAGTTTACTATTAACCATCTGTCTTCATCATCTGGTACTTTTTTAGAAAACTCAGGCATATCATTTCTGCCAAAAGTTGTTTTGTAGAATAATTCTCCATCAGTTTGTTTTTGGAAATCTGCAGTTGAGAAATCTCCAAGATCGCCTTTCATTTCTGCTGCTTTTGGGCCATCACCATAACCTTCTTTACCATGGCAAGATTTACAATGTTTTTCATATAATGATTTACCAATTGCTGCATCTTGTTTTGCTGGTACAGGGTTTTTCATACTAACATATTTTGCTGGAACAACCCATTTGTCCTGCATAATAGTGGTGAAAGAGAAGAATATAAAAGAAAATATTCCTACGATTGTAAAAATTTTAATTGTTTTCATGTTTTTTACTTTTTTGATTAAGATTTTTTTAATTTGATTAAATTTAATATTAAATATATAATTATACCCCAAATTCCTAAAATTATTAAATTAGGAAATATCAACAGGAATAAAGGTGTTTTGTTTCTTGGAGACCACATGGTTCTTTCATCAAAAGTCGATTCATCAACTATTGGTACACCAATTGGAGCATTAACCAAGGCTTTTACTGTTCCAAAGTCATCACTGTCTTTAAGAACAACTTCAAATGTTAACTTTCCATCTACACCAGGTATTCCTTCTTCAATAGGTACAATAATAGTGCCAGTTTCATCAGTGCTATTAAATTCTTCACCAATTCTTAAGGGTCTGAATAATCGTTGCACTTGCACTCTTAGTAGTGCATCACTAACCACACTGTCTGTCGACTTATCTATTAGGGTTGCTGTTATATAATTAATACTATCTTTTGTAATTAACTTTGCTTCAATATTAGCATTTTTAAAGCTAATGCTTTTTGAAGCTCTAGAAAAAGAATCGTTTCCATCAAACGAAACTTCTATATTGTAAATATTTGTTGAATCAGGTTTTATGGCATTTATATCTTTTAAGGTAAATCTGCTTTCACCATTCATATTGGTTTTGGTTTTACCTAATTCAATTTGATCGTCTCCAACAATATTATAAATGGTTAAATCTATATTAGAAACATCAATATTTTGATTATCTACTTTAGCGGTAGCTTTTATGTCAAAATAAATTTCTGCATTCATTATTTTAACATATTCTGCTTTTAATCTAATCTTGTCTTTTTTTGCTTTTTGGGCAAAACTAGAAGTGCATAAAAAAACACTTAATACAACAAGAAAAATTTGGTGTGCTATAAATTTATTTTTCATGATTTAGTGTTTTTTGTTTAATTCTAATTCTTCTTGCTCATCAGATGTTCTTTGAATTGGTATAACAGGTAAGTATCTAACTAATATTGTTATAATCAATAAACACATAGCTAATGTAGCAAAGGTAATTAACCATTCATGTATACTAGGAAAGTAATGATGCCAAGCTTCTGGAACTCCTTGAATTGGTAAAAATGGATGCAAAAGCGTTGGAGTTACAATTAAGTAGCGTTTCCACCAAGAGCCTAAAACAACTAATAAACCAATTAAAAACATAGAAAGAGGGTTTCTTCCTTTTTTAAAAAACAAAACGATTATTGGAATTATTAAACCACCAACAATAACAAACCAAAACAATGGAGCATACTCACCAGTAACTAATACATTTAAATGCGTGATTTCTTCTTTTTTAGAAGTAAACTCTGGTATTAAATATTCATTAATATTAAAATACAGGTAAAGTAAACATGCCAATGCTAAAAATTTACCTAATTTATCAAAATGAAATTCAGTTATGTAGTTTTCTAAATGGTAAGCTCTTCTAATAACATAAACAACAGCAACCAAAGCACCTATACCAGCAACAGCAGCTCCCGAAATAAAGTAGGCTCCCATGTTGGTGCTATCCCAACCAACCCTGAATAATGTTGAAAATAACCATGCATCAACAGTCTGTAACATAAAACCTGCTGGAATAATTAAAATGCAAATTATTTGTATTGATTTTAAAAGAATTGATTTTTGATCCTCACTTCCAGTCCAATTAAATGATAGTATTCCATACCATTTACTAAGTTTAGAATTTTTATCTTTAAAATATTTTTTAAGTATTGCAAAGTCCGGAATTAATGGAAAGAGTAACAGCAATAAACTTACAGCCATAAATGTTGGGATTATTATAACATCCCAAATAATTGGCGACTGCATTCTACCATAAATAAATAAATTCATCAAACGGTCTGGTCTTCCCATGTCAATCATAATTGTTAAACCAGCCATAATGATAGCTGCAACAGATATAATTTCTGCAATTCTAACAATAGGAG
>DJWL01000181.1 GCA_002441545.1 Flavobacteriaceae bacterium UBA6231
ATGCCGGAAAAAGATGTAGAAAATTGGTTCGATATACTGTTTAAAAAATATGAAAATCAGAAGGTAGTTATAAAATGATCACTTTATATAGTGGCATTCCCGGTTCTGGCAAGACTTATAAGATGGTTAATGATCTTGATGAAGCGAAAGAAAAATATTTTATCATACATAATATAGACGGTCTTAAAGAAGGATATTTGACAAAAGATCAGGGTTTCAATTTCATTCAATACGTTGAAGAAATTAAAAAAGATAATCCTGATTTTGATGTAGTGACATTTTTTTCAAAAGATTATCAAAGCGAATTAACGCTTGCTATCCGGGAGAAATATAAAAAAAATACTTTAATCATAATAGATGAGGCTCAGGAATGGTTTGACCATAATAAAAAACAGCTTAAAATGTGGCTTTCTTTTCATCGTCATTTAAATCAAGATATTTGGCTTGTCGCTCATAAGGCTACAAATATTCCTTCAATTTATAGATCATTTGTTGAAGTCGAATATAGGGCTAAAACTGGTTCAATTCTATGTATACCGGGCTTTTTTATGTATAATAGAATTGTTGGCGGTGAAAGAATTGGTTATAAATTTGTCCGTAAGAAACAAGCTATATTTGATATTTATAAATCGACACATGAAGGTTTTGAAAAAAAACGACCGTCAATGTTAATCCCGGCAATATTGATTTTATGCGTTGCTGGAGTATCTTATTTTTACATTATTCCTCAAAGAGTAATTGGAAAGAATATTAAAAAAGGTGAGAAAATCGAAAGTAAAAATTTATCAAATTCAGAAGGGCAGGGTGTTCAAAGTGATTCAGAAGAAAAATATAGATTTGCTGGAAAAGTAGGTACTCAATATCTTATTGAAGATTTAAAAACAAATAAAGTAATAACGATTTCAGAAATGCCGGGGCGTAAAATGATTATCTTAGCCGAAAACGAATTTTTAAAATTATATGATGTTGAAACAAAAAAGTATTTAATGTTGCGATCTTATTATTCATCAGTTCAAGTTCCGGATTTATCGCTAAAAGTAAGTAAAATAAAATAGCAAAAAAAATAAATATTAAAACATCTTTTTATTATGGTATGGTTTTTGATATTTGCGCCGGCCTAATAGGGGTATAGGCCGGCCTTTTTGTTTATTTTTAAAATTAATAAATTGTTCTTTGCGCCTCCCATCTGTGAAGTTCTTCTTTTTTTTTGTTAACCTATCGGTTTTTGTAAATAGTTGAATGTCTTGTCAATTTTAACGCCTTGGATTTGTAACACTGGGCAAACTTATCGGTTTAAGTAAATAGTTGAATGTCTTGTCAATTTTAACGCCTTAGATTTGTAACACTTCAAAAAAATTAATAAATCTTGCTTTGCAACTCATTAGATCAGCCGTTTTTAAAATCCTGCGGCTTGCTATAATCAAAACTTATAATTTGTACATTCTCTGAGTCATAGCCTGCCCTATAAACCCTTTTTTGTTTACATAATAGTTATTAAATTTAGAACAAAAGCCGTGACGGAGGATACCCCGCACGGCGCGGCTTTTGTGGATTTAAATTAAAAATATATCTGTAAAATTCGATAATCATTTATTTCTTGAAAAATAATTAATAAAAAAATAAATAAAAAAGCTAGCAATATCACTAAGTTAAGTTTGGTTACTGTTTTTATGGAAAAAAAGATGTTGACAATAATAAATTTTGGTTTATGGTGCAGGTAAATTTAGCAAAATGATTCACAACGTCATGCGGCCACGAAATATGCTAAGTTTAAAGGATTTATCTGATGGTAAATTTTGGTTGCGGTCAAATTAACGAGTTTTACCCTCTCGAAAAAAAACAATCTATTATTCCTTTTTTACCTGCCGGAAAGTCTGAAATTTATGAAGAGGATTTATCCGGTGTTTTTTCTTCTTTCAATCCTAATGTAAAAGTTTATTCTGATATTGATATTAAAGATTTTGAACTACATGCTCGTGAGAGAACGAGCAGAGATGTAGCTAAGGTATTGTTATCAGAAAGGATATCCGGGAAATCTTTTGCGGATTTGGAAAAAGGGGTTCCTTATCTTGACTATTATGCACTGACCCAGGGGGATTCTGAAATAGACGATTTAGATTATAAAATCAATTTGTCTAGTCAATGCGAAAAGTCGGTAGTTTGGTTTATCGGCGATGAAAGTGGAGACGAATATGTTAAAAAAATTGATTGCAGGAAGCAATGGTGTAATCATTGCGGTGGAAAAGGTGGTGCAATTCATAAATCGCGCATGCATTCGATTCTCCGTCGCTTTGATATTAATAAATATAATTTACGGCAACTGGTTTTCACAGTTCCTGAATCATTTAGGGAATTACTTCTTGGTCGTGAGAATCTAAATTTGTTTATTTTCTATGCAAAACAAACAGTTGAAAAGTTTTTCGGTGTCCCTATATATGATAAAAGAGGACATGTAAGAGGGTATAAATTAGAAAAAGGAGTTATTTTTTATTTACATATTTTTGGTGATGAGCTGGGAATTTTCAAACCTCATGTAAATGTTCATATTCTTGAAGATAAAAGCGAAAAATTAAAGATAGAAGGTTCTGTTTTAGATGAAATAAAAAAATATTATCTAAAAAAGTTAAGGAAGTTTGATACATCTTGTGAAGATGTTGATGTTCATTATAGTTTCCGGATTGGAGCAAAGCGTGTTATGCATGCTTTAAAATATATGTGTAGGCCTTGGAGTGCAGAGGATTTTAGTAATATCAAAAACGAAGATTTAAAAAGGTTGTTAGTTTTGGAATTGAGCGGGTTCCAGTATTTACGGTTTACAGGTGCTCTTGCAAATTGCAATTATAAAGATGAAATGGATTTGTCTGAAATTAAACAAGAATGTCAAAGTAAAGTGGAAGAAAAATTAATTCCGGTGTGTATCTCTCCGTTTGATGAAAATGAATGGAAGGATAGATTAATTTATATAGATAAAGGATTTTTTCGAATAAAAAAAAAGGGGCTGAATAATGAGCCAGAAAAATGCAAAGAAATTACGACGTCTGAGTAAAGATGATTTAGTGTATTTAGATTATTGTGATAACTGTGGCGATTTTATTGAGATCAACAAAAATGATGATTTCGCTTTATTTTCCGCATTACAGAATAATTCATTAGTTGTGATGTTCGGAAGTGATTTTGAAAATTTAATTAAAAAGGAGGTTTAAAATGCTTGGTCAAATTTATGTAGAGAAAAAAAATGTAAAAGTAGAATGGATCGGATTAACGAAAGCCGATAAAAATGGAAAGCAGAAAAATTCAGTTCAGTTTTCTACCCGGTCGCCTGAAGGACAGGCAATAACTTTTTATGCAGCTCAGGACAGAAATTTTGAGCCTGTAATTAAAGAGGGTGATATTTTAAACATAGAGATGAAGGTTCGTGCTTACAAAGATGGTTTGTATTGTGATCTTGTGAAGCATGAAATTATCAACAATGGCAACGGTTCTAAGGTAAAAGTCTAATGTCTGTTGAGGCTATGCAAGAAATATTCGAAGCTGGATTTCAGTTAGTTGTATCCTGTTATTTATGCGGGTTCGGCATCGGAATTGTTTGCAAAGTAATTTGGCAAGCATTAGAAAAATAATAAACGGTCAATAAGAGTAAAAACAAAAATTTATGAAAGGAGATCAAAAAAATGAAGAAACTTTATATTTCTTTAATGGCTGTAATTGGTTGTTTGATGAGTGTTCCTGCATTCGCGGCTTTCACACTTCCGACACTGCCCACGGCTGATCTTGAAACCGCTGGAACTGCTGTAGCGGCTCTGATCGCTGTTGCTGTTGTGATCGGCGTAGTTTTTCGTCTGATCAAAAAGGCCTAATCAAAGGCCTAATCAATCGAGCTAGTGACGGGCTTTAACTCATGCCCGTCATTATTTTAATCATTGAAAGTTATGAAAAAATTTATATTTACAATTTCAATTTTATTAATTCCAGTTTTTGCTTTTGCTACGGACTGTGATATGGGCGGTATGACATTGGATCAATATTCATATTACATTGCATTGCTCGGTTTATTCTGCGGTATCGCATTCATTTTAGGATTGAAACAATGAAGAAATATTTATTTGCAATAATAATTTTATTAATTCCGTGTTATTCTTTTGCTGTCATTCCTCAAGTTTCTGATTTATATCCTCAAAATAAAGTTTTCGGGGTTGTTGATAAAGTTTGGACGGTACCCGCAAAGGTGGTTGCTAAGAGTGGATCAGGAAAAATTTTTAAGACTATTGCTTTGTCGCTTGGTAAATTGAGTACAGGTGGTATACTTACATCGTTAGCTATTGCTGGTGCAAGTTATATTGCTGATGATTTTATATATGAGTTATTAAAGGAAAGTCCGCCTATGTATTATGCACCTGACGGAGTTTTGAAACATGATTTACCGACAACTATACCTCCTCGTCAAGACCAATATATAATGAATTTATTAGCACAGATGTATGCTGATACTTGGCCAGATCACGTCATACAAATGGAAGGTGCTAGTTATGAAAGGGCTGGCGAAGTAAAGCCTGCGGAATATGTTGCAATGAAATTTGGTGCAAATCATATAGTGCTTGATGGGTGCATATATGATTCTTGGTGTTGGGTTTGGTATGAGGATAATCCTGGAGTTTGGCATTTGTGGGCGCATTATAATTCAAATTCCACTTATTCTGGGGTTGTGCCTGTTGCTGTTACATATCCTGAGTTAAAGGCTTTAGTTGTTGAGGATATCGATGATGCGACTGATGAGTCTGCGCCAATCATAGACATTGTGAATAAAGGACTTGATAAAGCGGCTGAGGTGATAAATGATGGTGTAGGGATTAGTTCTCCGGCCGGAACGTTGCCTCGGACGATAGCTGACGAGTTAGCTTCGGCAATCCCGGAATCTGTGGCAACTGAGCTTGAGGATTCTCTTGCAAATGCTGATGTTGTTGCTGATTCAGTTGCTGATGATGTAGCTGCACAAGATAGTGCTAAAAGTATAACGCGGTCAATTATTGACGCGTTCAACAATTTTTTTGGTGCTGATGTGCCTCCTCCGGTGGATCCGACGGCGGTTGTACCTGAAAAAAGGAGTTTAACAGGAATTCTACAAAGTTTTTACAATGCTATACAAAATATGCCGTTGCTGGAATCGTTAAATGGTGTTGCCGTTACTGCTTCGGGTAGTTCTGTTTTGTGTGTAAATTTACCGGCAAATTTAGGTGGTACAAAATGTTGGGACGCTGCCGGAAATCAGTCTGATTTTAATATGGTGGGTTCGGCTTTGTTGGCCGTTGTGTCAATAGTATCTGTTGTATCTATTTTTAGAGGGTAGTAATGTTTGCTTGGTTTGGTCGTGTACTTGGTGGCATTTTCGGATTAAAGACATTTTTAAATGTCGTTTTTATGGCAGTGTTGGGAATAATATTTTATAATTTGGCATGTGATATAATTGAAGAAGTTTTAAATTTTACATTGAGTAATATAAGTGGGTCTCCACAGGGGACAATAACAAGTCCCAGTTTTTCAGGGTTTGCTGGCTGGGTAATATCTAATTTAAAAATACCGGAGTGTGTATCTGTTGTTGTATCATGTGTGTCTATACGATTCATACTAACTAAAATACCATTTTTGCATTGGTGATAATTATGAGGAAAAAAAATGAAAAGAATTTATTTGTTATTAGCAATTGTGCTAATTGGCTGCTTGCCACAAAATCAAATTAAAGAAAGTGAGAAATTTTCTCATGAAATCAAAAAAATTATTGAACAAAAGAAAACTGAAAAATCGAAAGTCAAAGAAATTGAAAGTCCAATTAGTGCAAACAAACTTATTTCATCTTCTGTAATTAAAATTAAAAACGTTGCTCTAGAGGATTTTCTTCGTGTTGTATTTTCCGAGTGCTTAAAGCTGCCTTATGTTCTTGATCGTTCCATTGAAAAATTAAATAAAAAAATAGACATTGAAATATTTAGATCGAACAAGAAAAATAATTTGTTTTCTGTAGTCGTTGCTTTGCTTGATCAATATGAGATTGATGTTCAAGAAGTTGACGGTGTGATTTTGATCACAAAGAAAATAAATACATCAGAAAATCAAAATTCAAATAATGAGAATAAAAATCAAACTCAGGATTATTCAAAAAATGAAAAGAAAAAATCAGTTCCTTCTGATTGTGTTTATACATACAAACCTGTTTTCGCTAGGGCTGTTGATCTTCAAAAGAGCATAACTCAGATATTGCAAAACGATTTATCAAAAGTAATAACATCAGAACAATCGAATCAAATTATAATTAGGTCAACGGAAAAAGAGAAACGAATGATAATTAAACTTTTGCATGAATTAGACGAAAAGCAAAAGCAGATTTATGTTGATGTAACTTTAGCGGAAGTATCATTGACAGGTGATCTTTCTATAGGTTTTGACGGCTTTTTAAATACTAATTTAATAGGTATTAAGGCCGGTGCTGTTATAAATAACGGCTTTGGTTTGACTGGTTCTCTAATGATATCCGACTGGTTGAATTTAATATTGCAAATGGGTGAAAAGAGGGGACTTATCAAGATAAAATCAAATCCTTATTTGGTTATCGCAGACGGTTCAAGTTCATCAATCGAGATCGGTTCAGAATACCCTGTTTTGTCGTCAGAACAGGCTACAGGGCAAACTTCTGT
>DJWL01000186.1 GCA_002441545.1 Flavobacteriaceae bacterium UBA6231
AAATTTGAATTCCTTCATCAGCACAGTTTTGAACATCTTCTGAAACTGCTACTTTTAAAATGGAACATTCAATGGCGTATTCTTCAACACCTTTAAGTTCTGCTTCTTGATGGGTGTTTCCTGCTGCGATGCGTAATGCAATGCGATCTTCAATATTTTTCGCTGCTCTATAACAAGCAGACTCGCCAGCGTAAGCACTTGCAGACATTTCCGCTAGTTTGTATTTTATAGCTCCAAAATCTGATATAGCAGTTTTGAACTGCTTTCTTTCATTGGCATATTGTACAGCTATTGTTGTTATTCGTCTTTGAGAGTCAAGACAAGCAGCGGCTAATTTAATACGCCCAACATTTAATGCATTCATGGCAATTTTAAAACCGTTTCCTCTTTCAGAAAGCATATTTTCAACAGGAACAACTGTATCGGTAAAGAAGACCTGACGTGTAGAAGATGAACGAATACCCAATTTGTGTTCTTCTTCACCTAAAACAATTCCGTTTGGGTTTTCTTTATCGTATTCTACAATAAAACCTGTAATATTTTTGTCATTTTCTATACGAGCAAAAACAATCATTAAGCGACAAAAACCAGCATTTGAAATCCACATTTTTTGCCCGTTAATTTTATAGCTTTTTCCATCTTCAGATAGGGTAGCAGTAGTTTTACCAGAATTGGCATCACTACCAGCTCCAGGCTCGGTTAAACAATAAGACCCAAACCATTCACCAGATGCCAGTTTTGGGATGTATTTTTGTTTTTGCTCTTCTGTTCCGTATAGTATTATTGGTAAGGTACCAATTCCGGTATGGGCACCAAAAGCTGTACTAAAAGAACCAGTTCCACTTGAGATGTAATCGCATGTTAATAATGTTGAAACAAAGCCCATACCCAAACCACCATAAGCTTCAGGAACAGCAACACTTAAAAAACCAAGATCACCAGCTTTTTTCATACATGCTTCTGTGAGTGCATAATCTTTAGCTTCAAATCGAGGTTTATTTGGAATAATTTCACGATCATTAAATTCCATTACAGCTTCTTTCATCATTTTTTGTTCTTCTGAAAAATCTTCAGGAGTGAACACATCTTCACATTTAGTTTCTTTTACAAGGAATTGACCACCTCTTAATAGCTCTTTTTCTGTTGTTTCCATTTTTTAGTTTGTTGTTTTAATTTAAAAATTCAAATATCCCACATGCACCTTGTCCTGTGCCTACGCACATAGTAACTGCTCCATATTTGCCTTTCATATTTTGTTTTCTCATTTCATCAAATAACTGTATCGATAATTTGGCTCCAGTACATCCAAGCGGGTGGCCTAAGGCAATAGCACCACCATTAACGTTGATGATGTTTGGATTTAGGTTTAACTCCCTAATAACCGCCAAAGATTGTGAGGCAAAGGCCTCATTTAGTTCAATTAGAGATAAATCATCTTGCTTTAATCCAGCTAGTTTAAGTGCTTTAGGAATAGCTTTTACAGGTCCAATTCCCATAATTCTTGGCTCCACACCAGCCGCAGCATAATTTACTAAACGGGCAATGGGTTCTAAATTTAATTCTTTAACCATGTCTTCACTCATCACCATTACAAAAGCTGCACCATCACTCATTTGTGAAGAGTTACCTGCAGTTACACTTCCGTTAGCGGCAAAGACGGGTCTTAATTTTGATAGAGCTTCTATACTTGTTCCAGCACGAGGACCTTCGTCTTTAGTGACGGTATATTTTTTGGTTGCTTTTTTTCCATTCTCATCAATGTAAGTTTGCTCTACATCAATTGGAACAATTTGATCTTGAAAACGATTTTCAGCTTGTGCTTTTAAAGCTTTCATATGTGAATGATAAGCAAATTCATCTTGGTCTTGTCGAGAGATTTTAAATTGATTTGCTACAGCTTCGGCTGTATTTCCCATTCCCCAATAATAATCTTCATGGCCAGATTTAACAGTATTATAATTTAATTCAGGTTTAAAGCCTGTCATTGGAACAGAACTCATACTTTCTGCACCACCGGCAATAATACAATCGGCCATTCCAGCTTGAATTTTAGCTGCTGCAATAGCAATAGTTTCAACTCCCGATGAGCAAAAACGATTGACTGTTACACCTGGTACATCCACACTATTTAATCCAATTAATGATATAAATCGAGCCATATTGAGTCCTTGAGCACCTTCTGGCATTGCGTTACCAACTATGACGTCATCAATACGCTTCACATCTAAACTTGGTAATCCCTTCATCATGTATTGAATGGTTTCTGCAGCCAATTCATCAGCTCTTTTAAAACGGAATACTCCTTTTGGAGCTTTTCCAACGGCGGTTCTATATGCTTTTACTATATATGCTTGTCTCATTTCTTTTTTGCTTTTGGCTATTAGCTTTTGGCTTCTAGCATCTATAATTTTATTAAAGTGTTCCAATAACTAAAGGCTAAAGGAGTATAGCTTTGTAATTTTAATTACGTAATGGTTTTCCTGTTTTTAACATGTGTTGAATACGTTCTAAAGTTTTGCGCTCTGTACATAAACTTAAGAATGCTTCTCGTTCTAAGTCTAATAAGTATTGTTCACTTACTAAGGTAGGTTCAGATAAATCACCACCAGCCATAACATAAGCTAATTTGTTTGCTATTTTGTGGTCGTGTTCGCTAATATATTTACTGGCTTCCATAGCATCTGTTCCTACTAAAAACATACCTAAAGCTTGTTTTCCAAGTACTTTAACGTCTTGTCTTTTTACAGGTTGGGTATAACCTTGTTCAGCCATTAATTTCGCATACGCTTTGGCTGTGGCTATTTGTCGGTCTCTATTAACAACCACAACATCTTTCCCTTTTTGAAGAATACCAAAATCAAAGGCTTCGTAGGCAGAAGTGGCTACTTTAGCCATGCCAATAGTTAAGAAATATTCTTGCAACACATTTAATTCTACATCATTTTTTCTAAAAGTGTCAGAAGCTCTTAAAGCCATTTCTTTAGAACCACCACCACCAGGAATCACACCAACACCAAATTCTACTAAACCAATATAAGTTTCTGCAGCTGCAACAACTTTATCAGCGTGCATTGATAACTCGCAACCACCACCAAGAGCCATACCATGAGGCGCAGCAACTGTTGGAATTGAAGAATAACGCATGCGCATCATTGTGTCTTGGAAATATTTGATTGCCATGTTAAGCTCGTCATATTCCTGCTCTGCAGCCATCATGAAAATCATACCAATATTAGCACCGACAGAAAAATTAGCTCCTTGATTGCCTATAACTAAACCTGCAAAGTCTTTTTCAGCTAAATCAATTGCTTTATTTATACCAGTTAACACATCGCCTCCAATGGTGTTCATTTTTGATTGGAATTCGCAGTTTAAAATACCATCACCTAAATCTTCAATAACAACCCCCGAATTTTTATATACTTCATTCGATTTTCTGATGTTATCTAAAATGATGAAAGCATCTTGTCCAGGAATTTTTTCTTGAGATTTTTTTGGAATATCATAATAAAAAGTTGCGCCATTTTTGATAGTATAAAAAGATGAACTTCCTGAAGCAAGCATCTCATTTACCCAAGCCGCTGGTTGTTTACCTTGAGCTTTCATAAGTTCAATACCTTTTTCAACACCAATAGCATCCCAGATTTGGAAAGGACCATGTTCCCAGCCAAACCCTGCTTTCATGGCATCATCTATTTTGTATAATTCATCTGAAATTTCAGGAATTCTGTTTGAAACGTATTCAAACATAGCAGCAAAACTCTTTCTATAAAATTCACCTGCTTTATCTTTTCCTGACACTAAAACTTTAAATCTGTCAATAACCTTATCAATAGTTTTAGTGAGTTCTAATGTTGCAAAATTTGCTTTTTTACTATCTCGATATTCTAAAGTGTTTAAATCAAGCACCTTGATATCTTTACCTTCTTTTTTATAAAAACCTTGCCCTGTTTTACTTCCAAGCCATTTGTTTTCCATCATGGTATTGATGAAATCTGGTAGTTTGAACAAGTTGAGAGCTTCATCATTAGGACAGTTTTCGTAAATTCCATTAGCAACATGTACTAAAGTATCTAAGCCTACTACATCAACTGTTCTGAAAGTTGCTGACTTTGGACGACCAATAACGGGACCAGTTAGTTTATCAACTTCTTCAACGGTTAAACCTAATTCTTTTACTTGATGAAATAAACTTTGAATTCCGAAGATGCCTATTCTGTTACCAATAAAAGCAGGCGTGTCTTTTGCTATGACTGAAGTTTTTCCAAGAAATTGTTCACCATAGCCATTTAAAAATGATATAACAGAAGGATCTGTTTTAGGTCCAGGAATGATTTCAAATAATTTTAAATAACGTGCCGGGTTAAAAAAATGTGTTCCACAAAAATGCTTTTGAAAGTCTTCACTATGTCCTTCACTCATAAAATGAATTGGGATTCCTGAAGTATTAGAAGTTATTAATGTGCCTGGCGTTCTATATTTTTCTAATTTTTCAAAAACCAGCTTTTTAATGTCTAATCGCTCAACGACAACTTCCATAATCCAATCAACATCTTTCACTTTTGATATGTCATCTTCAAGGTTTCCTGTAGTAATTCTACTGGCAAAACTTTGATGATAAATAGGAGAAGACTTAGATTTTAAAGATGTCGATAATGAATCATTTACTAATCTGTTTCTAACAACTTTATCTTCAAGTGTTAATCCTTTTGCTTGTTCAGCAGGATTTAATTCTCTTGGAATGATGTCTAACAATAGTACATCAACACCAATATTAGCAAAATGACAAGCAATACCGCTTCCCATAATACCAGAACCAATAACCGCTACTTTTTTAATTCTACGTTTATTCATTATTTAATAACCTAATTATTTAGTTTGATTGTAAATTTTTTTATTTGAAACCATTTCATTTATTAATTCAGCCACTTCATAAAAATGGTTTAGTTTTTCTTCGGAAATATTGTTTCTGATAGCCTCATTAAAGGTGAGTACCTTTTCTCTTGAATATGCTCTTTTTTCTTTTCCAAAATCTGTAAGATATATTAGAACACTCCTTCCATCATCAGGATTGGGCCGTCTTTCAATTAAACCTCTTTTTTCCATGGTTTTCAAAATTCTTGATAAACTAGTGGCTTCCATACCCATTTTAGGTCCTAAAGATGTTGATGGTGTTCCTTTTTCTTGGTCTATACTTAACAGTGTTAAACCTGTAGCCATGGTGCTCTCAAATTTAAGAGCTTCTTCATTATACATTTTAAAAACAGATAACCATGTGGTTCTCAATACATAATCAATGGTTTTGTCTTTCATACGGTTGTTTTGTAAAAATCAAATATATAAAAAATTTATTATGCACGCATAATAAATTTAGTTAAAAATAGTTAACTTGTTATTAAAAAGAAAAGCCGCCTTATTTAAGGCGGCTTTTTAATTTTATTTGGAATTAATTATCCTAATTTATTATTCACTAAAGCAACTATTGCACCAGTAATGGCAGATAAAACAATTGTTAAAACAACATCTAATGCAAACATTTGAAATGTAGCATCTGGATTCATAGCCATATTAAAAAAATTAAAATATAAGCCTAAAAAGAGTCCAATTATTGCTCCTGCTTTAGTTCCAGTTATTATAGTGCTAATTTGTGCCCATTTGTTAAAAATAAAGGACAAAAATAGACCAAATGTTAGTGAGCCTAATGCTATCATTGTCATTGTATTTGGTCCTTCTGCAGGTTGTGGAAACGATTCCTTGAATAAGATTCCGTAAAGTAGCCACCCTAGAAAAAAAGAGGCTATACCTCCAACAATTCCTGAAATTAAAAAATTTTTTGTTTTCATTTGCTATTGATTAATTGGTTATTAGAATTAAATATATTAAAATATTAGTAATATATTAATAAAAAATAATTAAAATTACCATTATAGCTATAATAAAGTTAAAAAACAGCGAATAATATAATATTAAATTATCTAAAAAAAATTAAGGGCGATATATTTTTTCTATCAAATCTTTATAGATTTCTTTGATCACTTTCCTTTTCATTTTCAAGGTTGGTGTGAGATGACCATCATTGATAGACCAAACATCTGCTGTTAGTTCAAACTTCTTAACTTGCTCCCAATTTCCAAATTTCTTATTGGTTTTATTAATTTCCTTTTGAATGCGATCTTTAATTATTTGGGAAGAAACAATTGATTCATTATCAGATTTAATGTCAATTCCTTTTTTTTCAATCCAATGTCTTATAAAATGAAAATCTGGTTGTATAAGTGCTGCTGGCATTTTTTCTCCTTCACCAATTACCATAATTTGTTCTATAAAATGAGATTGTTTTAGTTCGTTTTCGATAAGTGCAGGTGCTACATATTTACCACCTGAGGTTTTGAACATTTCTTTTTTTCTATCAGTAATTTTTAAAAAACCATCATTGCTTACTTCACCAATATCACCAGTATGAAAATAACCATCTGTCATAACTTCAGCTGTTTTTTCAGGATCTTTATAATAACCAAGCATAACATTAGGACCTTTTACTAATATTTCTCCGTCTTCAGCAATTTTCACCTCTACATTGTCAATAATACGTCCAACGGTGCCAATTCTAAAACCACCATTGCGCATATCATTAACAGAAATAACAGGAGAAGTTTCTGTTAAGCCATAGCCTTCCATAATTGGCATTTCTGCGGCAGCAAAAGTTCTAGTTAATCTTGGTTGCAATGCTGCGCTTCCAGACACCATTAAATCTAAGTTTCCACCTAAACCTTCTTTCCATTTACTGAAAATTAATTTTCTGGCAAGTTTTAATTGAAGTTCATACCATAAACCGTTTTTACCATATGGTTCATATTTTAAGCCTAAATCTATAGCCCAGAAAAATAAAGCTCGTTTAATGCCAGTTAGTTCTGCTCCTTTCTCAACAATCTTATCATAAACCTTTTCATAAAGTCTAGGAACCGCAGTCATAACATTTGGTTTAACTTCTTTTAAGTTGTCACTCATTTTATCAATGGATTCAGCAAAATGAATTTCAACACCACAATACTGATAGAGATATAATATCATGCGCTCAAAAACATGGCAAATAGGTAAGAAGCTTAAAGCTTTAGATTTTCCATATTCAAAAGGCACTCTCTTTTCACTGTCCAATATATTGGAAATTAAATTATTATGAGAAAGCATAACACCTTTTGGTTTTCCAGTTGTTCCTGAAGTATATATTATAGTGGCTAAATCTTGAGGTTTTACATTAGTTTTTCTAATTTCTACCTCATTTTGATTGTTTTCGTCTTCACCTAATTTCAATACCTCTTTCCAATTGTTTTCACCTGAAATAACATCAAAACTATAAACCCCTTTAAGTTTTGTTTTTCCTTTAATGGCATTTATTTTTTCTAAAACTTCAATATCTGAAACAAAACAATAAGTAGATTCAGAATGATTTAAAATATATTCATAATCTTCTTTAGCAATGGTTGGATAAATAGGTACATTTTGAGCACCTATTTGCAAAACCCCAATATCTAAAACACTCCATTCTGTTCTATTAGTGCTTGAAATAACAGCAATTTTATCGTTTTGGTTAACACCTAACCTTAATAATCCACGACTTATAGTATTAGCTTGATTGAAATATTCTTGAGAAGAAATTGAAACCCATTCGCCATTATACTTGGTTACTAATGCTTTATTTAAATTGAATTTTTCAAGTTGATATTTTGGAATATCAAAAATCCTTGTTATTTCAGTCATTATATTTTTTAAAAAGTTTAGTGTCTTGCAAAATAGGAAATAAAAAAGAATTTACAAGCGCAAGATTTAAAAATCATGAATGGGAAAATATTATGGGTTTTTTATAAATGAATAGGGTTAAATATGATATCACTAAATAAAAACTTTTATTATATGATTTATGTCATTGAATACATCTTTTATAGTACATAATTTTGTTGGCATTAAGTATAAAAAGTTAAAAAACATAATCATATGGAAATCTTAGAATCGGTAAAAACCAGAGTCTATAAATTCGGTAATAAAACGGCCGATGGAAATAGCAAAATGAAAAACCTCTTGGGAGGTAAAGGAGCAAATTTAGCAGAAATGAGTTTAATTGGAATACCGGTTCCCCCTGGATTTACAATTACTACTGAAGTTTGTACAGAATATAATCTACTTGGCCAAGAAGCAGTAGTGAATATGATTCTTCCAGAAGTGGAAAAATCTATTGAGAATATTGAAAACATCATGGAAGCCAAATTTGGTGATAAAGAAAATCCACTATTAGTATCTGTTCGTTCTGGAGCCAGAGTATCTATGCCAGGTATGATGGATACTGTTTTAAATTTAGGTTTAAATGATGAGGTTGTTGTTGGTTTAGCAAAAAGAACCAATAATGAGCGTTTTGCATGGGATTCATACAGACGCTTTATTCAAATGTACGGAGATGTTGTTTTGGGTATGAAACCAGAATCAAAAGAAGATATAGATCCTTTTGAAGAAATCATGGAAGCGCTTAAACACAAACGCAATATTCAATTAGATACAGAATTTACTATTCAAGATTTAAAAGATTTAGTATATGACTTCAAAGAAGCAGTAAAAAAACGTACTGGTCATGATTTTCCAACAAATCCTTGGGATCAACTTTGGGGAGCTGTAGTTGCTGTGTTTAACAGCTGGAATGGTGATAGAGCTGTTTATTACAGAAACATGCATGGTTACCCATCAGATTGGGGAACTGCTGTAAATGTGCAAGCCATGGTTTATGGTAATATGGGAAATAACTCTGGTACTGGAGTTTGTTTTTCAAGAGATGCAGGAACAGGTGAAGATGTTTTCAATGGAGAATATTTAATTGATGCGCAAGGAGAAGATGTGGTTGCCGGTACAAGAACGCCACAACAAATCACTAAATTAGGCTCACTTCGTTGGGCAGAATTGGCTAAAGTTGAAGAGGAAGATAGAGCGAAAAACTATCCTTCTTTAGAAGAATTGATGCCGAGTATCTACAATGAGTTGAATGAATATCAACAAAAACTGGAAGATCATTACAAGGACATGCAAGATATGGAGTTTACCATTCAAGATGGAAAACTTTGGATGTTGCAAACCAGAAACGGAAAACGTACAGGAGCGGCAATGGTAAAAATTGCCATGGATATGTTAAAACAAGGAATGATTAATGAAAAAGAAGCTTTATTGCGTATTGAGCCAAATAAATTAGATGAATTATTGCATCCTGTTTTTGACCCTAAAGCACTAAAAAAATCACATGTTATAGCTCAAGGGTTGCCAGCGTCACCTGGTGCTGCAACTGGACAAATTGTGTTCTTTGCAGATGAGGCCAATAAATTTAAATACACCATTTTAACACGTATTGAAACTTCTCCCGAAGATTTAGAAGGAATGAACATTGCCAGGGGTATCTTAACAGCTCGTGGAGGAATGACCTCTCATGCTGCCGTGGTTGCTCGTGGAATGGGTAAATGTTGTGTTTCTGGAGCAGGTGCTTTAAAAATCAATTATAAAACACGTACGCTAACAGTTGATGGAAAGGAATATCATGAAGGAGACTGGATCTCATTAAATGGCTCCACAGGTAATATTATTGAAGGAAAAGTAGCAACTATAGAGCCTGAATTAAGCGGCGAATTTGCAGAGCTTATGACTTTATCAGATAAATATGCTACTATGCAAGTTAGAACAAATGCCGATACTCCTAAAGATGCAAGAATTGCTCGTAGTTTTGGAGCTCAAGGTATAGGTTTAACAAGAACAGAGCATATGTTCTTTGAAGTTGACCGTATCAAAGCTATGCGTGAAATGATTTTAGCAGATACCGTTAAAGGTAGAAAACATGCTTTAGAATCATTATTGCCAATGCAACGTGATGATTTTGAAGGAATTTTTGAAGCTATGCAAGGATTGCCAGTAACAGTGAGATTGTTGGATCCACCATTACATGAATTTGTTCCTCATCAATTAGCACAACAAAAAGAGTTAGCCGAAGAAATGCATATTTCATTAGAAGCTGTAAAAAGTAAAATAGTTGAATTGGAAGAATTTAACCCAATGCTAGGTCATAGAGGTTGTAGATTAGGAAATACCTATCCTGAAATTACCGAAATGCAAGCTAGAGCTATCATTGAAGCAGCATTAAACTTAAAAGCTAAAGGAATTGTAGCAAAACCAGAAATTATGGTTCCGCTCATTGGAACTGTTGCAGAATTTGAAATGCAAGAGCAAATTATCAGAAACACCGCTCAAAAGGTTTTTGAAGAATATAATGATTCAATTGACTTTTTAGTAGGAACAATGATTGAAATTCCAAGGGCAGCCTTAACTGCTGATTTAATAGCTAAAAAAGCTGAGTTCTTCTCATTTGGAACTAACGATTTAACTCAAATGGCTTTTGGTTATTCAAGAGATGATGCTGGTAAATTTTTACCAATATATATAGAAAAAGGAATTCTTAAAGTAGATCCATTTGAAGTGCTTGATCAAGAAGGTGTTGGTCAATTGGTAAAAATGGGTACAGAAAAAGGTAGAAGTTCAAAACCCAATTTAAAGGTTGGTATTTGTGGTGAACATGGTGGAGAACCAAGTTCTGTTGAATTCTGCTATAACACAGGATTGAACTACGTAAGTTGTTCTCCTTATAGAGTTCCAATTGCACGCATTGCTTCTGCGCAAGCTGCAATTAAAAAGTCCATGTAATTATTTGTTTTAAGTTTGAAAACCCGAAGTAAGAATTATTTTACTTCGGGTTTTTGTTTTTAAGGAGAAATAAACTATTTATTCTCAATCCACTTTCTGGCATTCACAAAAGCCTCTAACCAAGGAGATACTTCATCTTTTCTTTCACTTGGATAATATGCCCAGTTCCATTGGAATGTTGAGCGCTCAATGTGTGGCATAGTAACCAAATGTCTACCAGTTTTATCACATATCATAGCGGTATTAAAGTCTGAACCATTTGGATTATGAGGATATTCTGTATAACCATATTTAGCAACAATATTATAGTTGTCCTCAGAAAGCGGTAAACTAAATTTGCCTTCGCCATGACTAATCCAAACACCTAAAGTACTACCAGCAAGTGTAGAAAGCATAACTGAATTGTTTTCCTGAACCTTTACAGATGTAAAATTGCTTTCGTGTTTATGAGACTCGTTATAGGTCATTTTTCCATGAACTTCATGTTCTGGATTGATTTCTTCCAATTCCATAAACAATTGACAACCATTACAAATCCCAACAGAAAGTGTGTCCTCTCTTTTAAAGAAATCTTGAATGGCTTTATTTGCTTTTTCGTTGTATTTAATGGCACCTGCCCATCCTTTTGCAGAGCCTAAAACATCACTGTTTGAAAAACCGCCAACAGCACCTAGAAACTGAATATCTTTTAAAGTTTCACGACCTGAAATTAAATCGGTCATGTGAACGTCTTTAACATCAAAACCAGCTAAATACATGGCGTTAGCCATCTCACGCTCTGAGTTGCTTCCTTTTTCACGTAAAATGGCTGCTTTTGGTCTGGGCTTACTAGCGTCGATAGCAGGAAGTTTACCTGTGAAGTGACTAGGGAATGTGTATTTTAATGGCTGATTTTTATAATTTTTATACCTTGCTTCAGCTAAATTATTTGCGGTTTGTTTTTGGTCGAGCAGGAAAGAGGTCCTGTACCACATATCTCTTAAACGGGACACCGTCATGGTAAACACATCAGTTTCGTTAATGATGCTTAATACATCACATTCTGTTACTTTTCCAATATTGAAAAATTTAATATTAGCTTTATTTAAGATGCTTTCAATTGAATTGTCTTTAGACTGAATGACAATACCTGTATTTTCTGCAAATAACAATTTGAAAGAATCTTTTTCGGCCAAATCTGTCAAATCTAATTCTGCTCCCAAATGGTTGTCGGCAAAGCACATTTCTAACAACGTTGTGATTAAACCACCTGAAGCGATATCATGCCCGGCTACGATTTTTTCTTGTTTGATTAACCCTTGAATGGTGTTAAATACAGTTTTTACATAGGCCGCATCTTGAACATTAGGGGTTTCACTCCCTATTTTATTTACTACTTGAGCAAAAGAACTTCCACCTAGTTTAAAATTATCTTGTGAAATATTAATGTAGTATATGTTTCCTGATTTTTTTTGAAAAACAGGTTCAATAACCTTTGAGATATCATTGCAGTTAGCTGCTGCAGAAATTATAACAGTTCCTGGAGCAATAACTTCCTCGTTAGGATATTTTTGCTTCATAGACAACGAATCTTTACCTGTAGGAACATTGATTCCTAAATCAATTGCAAATTCTGAAACCGCTTTTACCGCTTCGTATAAACGAGCATCTTCTCCTTCATTTTTACAAGGCCACATCCAGTTTGCAGATAGAGAAACACTTTGTAAACCATCTTTTAAAGGTGCCCAAATAATATTTGTTAAAGCTTCTGTGATACCATTTCTGCTTCCTGCAATAGGGTCGATTAATCCGGAAATTGGAGAATGCCCAATAGATGTAGCAATGCCTTCTTTTCCTTTATAATCTAATGCCATAACCCCAAGATTATTTAATGGTAATTGTAAAGGTCCTGCACATTGTTGCTTAGCCACTTTTCCACCAACACAACGGTCAACTTTATTAGTTAGCCAATCTTTACAAGCAACGGCTTCCAATTGTAATAATTGGTCTAAATAATCATAAAATTTATCTTTATTATATGTAATATCTGAATAAAGTCTATCAACGGTTTTATCGTTCATATATGTTTTTGGAGAACTGCCAAACATATCGTCCATTTCTAAATCCATTGGCTTGTTGCCTTTAGTTTTAGACTCAAAAGTAAATCTATTATTTCCAGTAACGTCTCCTACAGTATACATTGGTGAACGCTCACGTTCTGCAATGCGTTTTAAAGTTTCAATGTGTTTTTCGGCAATAATCAATCCCATACGCTCTTGAGATTCGTTGCCTATAATTTCTTTATCGGAAAGGGTAGGGTCTCCAACAGGTAGTTTATCTAAATCAATTAAACCACCAGTTTCTTCAACTAATTCACTTAAGCAGTTTAAATGTCCGCCAGCACCATGATCATGAATAGATATAATATAATTTTCATCACTTTCAACCATGCCTCGTACAGCATTGGCAGCACGTTTTTGCATTTCAGGGTTAGAACGTTGAACAGCATTTAATTCTATTCCAGACTCAAAAGCACCAGTATCAGCAGATGAAACTGAAGCTCCACCCATACCAATACGGTAGTTTTCTCCTCCTAAAATAACAATTTTATCACCAGCTTTTGGTTTGTCTTTTAATGCTTGATCTGCTTTACCATATCCAATTCCGCCAGCTTGCATAATTACTTTATCAAACCCTAATTTTCTTTCTTCTTCATGTTCAAATGTTAAAATGGAACCACAGATAAGCGGTTGACCAAACTTATTACCAAAATCTGAAGCTCCATTACTGGCCTTAATTAAAATATCCATTGGAGTTTGGTATAACCATTTACGTTCTGTCATGGCTTGTTCCCAAGGACGATTTTCTTCTAAACGAGAATAAGAGGTCATATAGACAGCTGTTCCTGCTAAAGGCAAAGAGCCTTTTCCACCAGCTAGTCTGTCGCGAATTTCTCCACCAGAACCGGTTGCTGCACCATTGAAAGGCTCAACAGTTGTTGGAAAATTATGGGTTTCAGCTTTTAAAGAAATAACAGATTCAAAATCTTGAGTTTGATAAAAATCTGGTTTGTCGGCTGTTTTGGGTGCAAATTGTTCTACTATGGGGCCTTTTATAAAAGCAACGTTGTCTTTGTAAGCCGAAACAATATCATTTGGATGTGTTTCAGATGTTTTTTTTATCATTTTGAAAAGCGAAACTGGCTTTTTTTCCCCGTCAATAACAAAAGTTCCGTTAAAAATTTTATGCCTGCAATGTTCTGAGTTTACCTGAGAAAACCCAAAAACTTCAGAGTCTGTTAACGGTCGACCTATTTTTTTTGAAACGCCTTCTAAATAGGTAATCTCTTCATCACTTAATGATAAGCCTTCTTGCTTATTATATTTAGCAATATTTTGGATATTAATAATAGGCTCTGGAATAATATTAATGGTAAATGATTCTTGATGTAAACCATTGAATTTTTCAGAAATCATTGGGTCAAACCCCTTGAAATCTTGAGAAACAGCATTGAATTCTTCAATTCTAATAATATCCAAGACTCCCATATTTTGAGTAATCTCAACCGCATTAGTACTCCAAGGCGTTATCATGGCGGCACGTGGACCAACAAAAAAAGCATCAAGAGATGCTCGTTCTATTTTAGGCTGGTTGCCAAATAACCATTCTAATTTTGTAATGGTTTCTGTTGATAATTCTTTTGTTGTTTGAACAGCAAAAACCTTGCTGTTTTCGTTTCCAAAGAAATGAATCATTATATGTTTGTTTGTGTTGTTTGATTAAAGTGCAAATTTAATTTTTTTAGTTAAAAGATGTGTGTAAAACTTTAAGTTAATTAAAGAGTTATTCACGATGTTTTAAACATAAAAAAAGCGACTCATTGAGTCGCTTTAATTTATTGCTTTATTAATTTTTTTGTGACACTTCCTTTGTCTGATATTAATTTTACTAAATAAATGCCTTTTGTTAATCGATTAATATCAATTTTTGAGTTGTTTGAATCAACTTGAGTTTTTAATATTGATTTTCCTAAAATGTCAAATATTTCAACTTTTAAAAGTTGATTTGTTTTTATGTTAAAATAATTTTTTGAAACTGGGTTTGGGTATATTTTGAAGTCTGAATCAGTAAAATCATTTGTAGATAATGTATTCCATCTATTTTGAGCTATTGTTTCTCCCCATATTACCGTTGCTAAATAAGGGTTGTCTATAAAAGGATTTCTATTGCCTTGTGCATAAGTGTTCGTAGCGTTTCCATGATAAGTATTTCTATTATCTTCTATAACAGAAACAGGGTCTTCTGCATTCCAATCTAGTAATAAATTAATCATGTTTGAATCAATAGAATTTGTAGTTCCAACGGAAACATATGACGGAATGCATTGTGTGCCATATCTAAGATACATATACATAATAATTCTAGCTACATCTCCTTTCCATTCATCTCCAGGATACCAATTCCCTGATATATTTTTAGCATTTCCTGAACCATCAACATATTTAAGGCTCCCTCTATTTGAATTCATAGTTACATCAGAAGGTCTTAAATTATGAGCATCTGCATACGGAGGAACGTTAGTTCCTGAATCATCTAAATTTGGAGAAGCCAAAGAATTTGCAAAAACATGTTCTCTATTCCAATCTCCTGAATTTCCTCCATTTAGGGCTTTACTTCTTGTTCTGTCTGTAACATAGTTCCCATCATCATCATTATAACCATAAATTAATAATACATTTGAACTATTTGTTGGGTCTTCATCTGTTATTTTATCAGCTTCCCATATTCCAGGAGTATAGGTGAGATAATTTGTGTGTTTTGAGGCTGTTATAACTGCTAAATCATTAAATAAATCAACACCAGTATTATTGAAATTCACACCAGTATAATAAGATTGTAAGTTAGATGGTGGTTTAAGTTGAGCAAAACAAACTGAGGTTACTAATAAAAAATAAATGTAAGATTGTTTCATATTGTAATTATTGTTTTCGTTCTAAAAGAGCCATATAAAATCCGTCAAAACCAGATTTATGGGCTAAAACTTTATTGTCCTTTACAAAAGTAAAGTTTTTTCCAGATTCTGATGTTAAGAATTTATCAACTTGATTTTGGTTTTCAGAAGGTAATACAGAACATGTTGCATATACTAATTGCCCTCCAACTTTTACCATTTTAGAATATTGTTGTAAAATATCTTGTTGTGTAATTTTTATTTTTTCAATAAAATCCGGTTGTAATTTCCATTTTGCATCTGGATTTCTTCTTAATACACCTAAACCAGAACATGGGGCGTCAATCAACACTCTATCTGCCTTATCATAAAGTTTCTTGATAACTTTTGTAGAATCAATACCTCTTGTTTCAATATTGAAAGCACCATTTCTTTTTGCTCTACGTTTTAATTCATGTAACTTGTTTTCATAAATATCCAGGGCAATAATCTGCCCTTTGTTTTCCATTAATGAGGCTATATGAAGTGTTTTTCCTCCAGCACCAGCACATGCATCAACTACACGCATGCCAGGTTGAACATTTAAAAATTCTGCTACCAGTTGTGATGATGCATCTTGTACTTCAAATAACCCGTTTTTAAATTGCTCAGTCAAGAATACATTAGCGCGTTCTTTTAGCTTTAATGCATTTGGATACTCTGGCAAAAAATCGCCTTCAATGTCTTGGTCAAAAAGTTCAGCTTGAAGTTTTTCTTTAGTGGTTTTTAAGGTATTTACTCTTAAAATAACATCAGCTTGTTCATTTAAAGCAGCTATCTCTTTAGTCCAAACAGCTTTACCAAGTTCTTTTTCCCCTAATTCATCTAACCAATCGGGAATGGATTCTTTAAACTTTCTGATTTTAGAAAGTTCATCAAACTTACCTTTTATCTTTCTTGTTGGTGTATTTTCAAAGTAGGTCCAATCGGGTAGTTTTATACCTTTTAAAGTAGCCCAAACCGCAAACATACGCCAAAGATTATCTCTAGTAAAAGGTTCTTTAACTTCTGCAATTTCTGCATATAAACGTTTCCACCTAACAATATCGTAAGTGGTTTCGGCAACAAAAGCTCTGTCTCTAGATCCCCAACGTTTATCGCGTTTTAATAGTTGTTGAATAACTTTATCGGCATAATTCCCTTCATTAAAGATTAGTGTTAATCCATCAATGACTGAAAAGCATAAATTCCTGTGTAATCGCATGTTGTATAAATAAGTGCGCAAAGTTACGTTTAAAATGTTTATTTGTTTAATCGTTTATAAGTTTATTGGTATAGCTTTTTTATTTTTATAAAAAATTTAAATTAAATGAAACAGTTTGGGTTTGTTTTTTTGTTGACTCTTATTATTTTTTCTTGTAAAGAAAAGGAAGTTTTTGTTCCAAGAAATTTTTCATCAGTTGAAATAAAAGCTATTTATTCAGATTCTTTGCTGAGTATTAGAGCTATTGAAATACTTGATGATGGAAGTTTGGCATTTGCTGCAAACAATGGAGCTTTTGGTCTTTATAATCCTTTAAAAGATAGTTGGATAACTTCTAAGCAAGAATACGATAGTTTAAATATACACTTTAGAGCTGTTGCACATACGTCTACAGATTTTTTTATGTTAAGTATAGATAATCCAGCTTTATTATTTAAAACAGGAGATAGTGGAAATATGCAGTTAGTTTATAAGGAAGAAGGAGAAGGCGTTTTTTATGATGCTATGACTTTTTGGAACGACCAAGAAGGTATTGCAATTGGAGATGGTATGAATGGTTGTCTGTCAGTAATAATTACCAGAGATGGTGGACATACTTGGAAAAAAATATCTTGTGAAAATTTACCAAAAGCTGAAGAAGGAGAAGGCGCTTTTGCGGCAAGTAACACCAATATTAAAACTGTTGGCGATAAAACCTGGATTGCAACAACTGCGGGGAATATTTATTTTTCAGAAGATAAAGGAATTTCATGGAAAGTGGTTAAAACGCCTATTGTTCAAAAAAGAAATACTGAGGGAATCTATTCTGTTGATTTTAATGATGACATGAATGGGTTTGCTATTGGTGGTGATTATACGAGTCCGGAAAATAATGAAGCTAATAAAATAGTAACTCATGATGGTGGTAAAACTTGGCAATTGGTGGCTGAAAACCAAAACCCAGGCTACAGAAGTTGTGTTAAATATTTACCCAATAGAAAAGGGAAGGAGCTAGTTGCTATAGGATTTAAAGGAATTGATTTTTCAAATGATGCTGGTTATAATTGGAAGCATTTAAGTGATGAAGGCTTTTTTACCATTCGTTTTTTAAATGATTCCGTTGCTTATGCGGCTGGTAGCGGAAGAATTTCAAAATTAATATTTAGGGAATAAAAAAAGAGAAACTTAAGTTTCTCTTTTTTTATTCTTTAGGGCCTCTTTCTGAGCGCCTGTTTTTATATTCTTCAAACATTTTATGTTTAAAATCGTCTTCAACCTTTTGTAATAAAATAATTTTTTTGGCAGATATTATTTTTGACAAATCATCAATAAAATTATCCTTTAAGGTTTTTCTTTTTGTATCAAAAGAGCGCATTTTTTTTAATAATAAAACGGCTTCTTCTTCTTTAAGTGTTTCAAAATCAATATTTTTCCTACCCTCAAAAGCTTGTTTTTTAAGATTAAAATTTTCTTCTTCAAAGGCATTATAAACAGGCCAAAATTGCTGTGCCTCTTTTTTTGATAAATCCAGCTTTTCAGTTATAAAAGCTATTTTTAAAGATTTAATTTTATCTCTATTAGGTTGTGAAAAAGATAGTAGTGAAAAGCTTATAATAAAGACAATGCTTGTTATTGTTTTCATTTTAATTGTTGTTTGTAATTATTTCTTCGATTTCTAAATTATCTAAAACATAATTCTCTAATGTTTCAGGATTTAAATTGTTGTTTGTAAAGTTGATTTTTGATAAATCTTCATTTGTAAAAAGTGAAGCCATTTCGTTTGGTTCCAATTCTTCTGTTAAGATGTAATTTTCAATAGATGCAGTTTCAATAGTATTAATGTTTACTGAATTATTTTTATTAAATAAAACACTAAACATAATTACTATACTTGCAGCTATTGGTATGGTATAAGCAATTTTTTTCCAAGTGTAAAGATTTATAACTTTTACCTTTTTTTGATTTTTTATTGCATTAAGAATTTTATCATCTACTGTTTCAAAATAGTTTTCTGGAACTTTAAAACTAGAATTGGCAGATGCCTCCTTAAGTTTTAATTCACTTAAAAGAGTATCTTCAAAGTTTTCAAAGTAATTTTCAGGTACTTTAAAACCAGTTTTGGTAATATTGTTTAAACTATTTTTATTCATTACTTATTTATGACTATTTTTTCTTCTAAAGGTTTAATTTTTAATTAAATACTCTTCAACTTTTTTTACTGCAATATGGTATGAAGCTTTAAGCGCTCCTTCGCTTGTTTCTAATATGTCTGCCATATCTTTAAACTTTATTTCTTCAAAATACTTCATATTGAATACTAATTGTTGTTTATGTGGCAGTGTTGCAATAGCTTGTTGTAGTTTTAATTGAATGGCATCGCCTTCAAAATAAACATCGGTAGTTAAATTGTTTAATGCCAAGTTCTGAGATTCTTCATTAGTGATTTGTAAGCGTTTGGCATTATTATTTAGAAATGTAATGGCTTCATTGGTGGCAATTCTATACATCCAAGAAAACAATTTACTATCACCTTTAAAGTTATTAATATTTTTATAAACCTTAATAAATGTGTTTTGTAAAACATCATCAGAATCATCATGTGATTTTACAATATTACGAATGTGCCAATATAAACGTTCTTTATATTGAGATACTAACTCCTTAAAGGCGGAATCAACATTTGCTTTTGATTTTAGTTGTTCTACTAGCTCAGATTCAAGGATCACAAGTTAATTTTTGTTGTTTAGACATATGAATATACTAAAAGTTTAATTTGATTCTTAGTTTTTGATATTACACAAGAAAATTTGTGTAAAATACAAACACTTAATAATCATTGCATTATAATAAAAAATATCGATGAAATGCAATATAACACGATAAAATGCATTTTTTTCTTGTAAGATAAATTTATTTGTATTACTTTTACTGTATAGAAAATCTACTTATGTTGTTAGGTTGCCCCAAGTCTAGCAATGAACAAAAAAAGGATAGAAGCCCAAATCTCTATCCTTTTTGTTTTTATAAACGTTTCTGTTTATTCAAAACTTTGCATATCTACAAGTTTTTTATAAATACCCTTTTTGGCAATAAGTTCTGTATGTTTTCCTTGTTCAACTATTTCTCCTTTATTTAGCACTACAATTTCATCTGCATTTTGAATGGTTGAAAGTCTGTGTGCTATTACAATAGAAGTTCTGTTTTTCATCATATTTTCTAATGCTACTTGTACTAAACGTTCGCTTTCTGTATCAAGGGCAGATGTTGCTTCGTCTAAAACCATAATAGGTGGACTTTTTAATACAGCTCTAGCAATACTTAAGCGTTGTTTTTGTCCACCAGAAAGTTTGTTTCCTGAGTCTCCTATATTTGTATTTATGCCTTCAGGTAAATCTTTAACAAATTCCCAAGCATTAGCAACTTTTAATGCTTCGATAACTTCTTCGTCTGTAGCATTATCTTTTCCTAATTTCAAATTGTTTTTAATGCTATCATTAAATAGAATAGCATCTTGTGTTACAATACCTAACTGGCTTCTTAAAGAGCTTGTAGTTAAATTGCGAATATCAATATTATCAATTAAAATGCTTCCTTTATTAACATCATAAAAACGAGTAATTAAATTGGCAATTGTAGATTTTCCACTTCCTGACTGACCAACCAAAGCAATTGTTTTTCCTTTTGGTATTGTTAACGAAAAGTTTTTTAAAACGTATTCGTTTTCATATTTAAATGAAATATTATTAAAAACTATTTCAGTGTCAAAGCCAGTTTTTACAATGGCATTTTCTTTGTCTTTTAAAGGGTTTGGGGTATCTATTATTTCTTGAATACGCTCTGCAGCTGCATCTCCTTGCTTGATATTATAAAGCCCTCTTGAAATAGCTTTAGCAGGAGTTAGTATGTAATATGCTAAACCCATATAAACTAAAAATGAACTTCCATTAAGGCCTCCAGAACTTCCTTCATTTAAAACGAGTTGTCCACCATACCATAATAGAACAGCAATAACACAAATACCTAAAACTTCACTAGCTGGAGATGCTAGGTTTTGACGATTTAGTAATTTATTTGAAAAGTTGTAAAAACGATTTGAAGATTCTTGAAATCTAGTATCGAATTTTTCTTCGGCATTAAAACCTTTTATAATCCGTAACCCTGTTAAAGTTTCCTCAAGCGTAGATAAAATGACACCTTGTTCCTTTTGAACACGGTCTGATTTTCTTTTTAAACTTTTACCAATTCTAGAAATGATTAAACCTGTAATGGGAATAAAAATAAAAACAAATAGTGTAAGACTTGGACTTAAATAAAGCATAGCTATTATCGTGAAAATAATAGTTAAAGGTTCTCTTATAATAAGCTCAAGAACAGGAAGCATTGAGTATTGTAGTGTTGAAACATCATTAGTTACACGTGCCATGATATCTCCCTTTTTTTGTTCGGAAAAATAGGAAAGAGGTAATTCAACCGTTTTTTTGTATACAGCATTTCTAAGATCTCTAACAACTCCATTTCTCAAAAACACCATAAAGTAATTTGCTAAATAGCCAAATAAATTTTTAAGTAAAAAGGCAACTACAATTAATCCAACAACAAAAATCAATGCTTTAGAATTGTCACCACCAGTATATTCGTGCATTTGGTAAACAAGCTGATTTTCCAGATATTTCCCTAATTTAGATATACCTTGATAAACTGGTTTAATTATGATAGCATCTTTTTTTTGCTTAAAAATCACATCTAACATAGGCTTTATTGCAATCATAGATATTGTGCTGAATAAAGCAAACAATATATTAGAAATAATATGGCCTATAGCATAGCTTTTATACGGTTTTGCGTATTTTAAAATATTTAAAAATTGATTCATTAAATAAGAATTGTCTGTTTATAAAACATGCCTTTATGATATTACCATAAAAGCATGTTAATTTGGCAAAGATATGGGTTATTATATTAATTTCATGTCTTTTAGAATAGCTTCTGCCTTGGCATCAAGTAAAGCTTCGGTTGTTTTAAAATCTGCTACCGATTTTAATTTTGCATTCACACTTACATAAAACTTTATTTTTGGTTCGGTTCCGCTTGGTCTTAAAGCAACTTGACTACCATCTTCTGTATAATAAATTAATACATTTGATTTTGGAATGTCAATAGAAGTTTCTTCTCCAGTAACCATGTTTTTAGTTATTGAAAGTTCATAATCTTCAATTTTTACAACTTTTGAACCATTAACTATTTTAAGAGGATTTTCACGCGCATCTATCATCATTTGCTTAATTTCTTGAGCACCTTCAATCCCTTTTTTAGTCAGTGACACCAATTTTTCTTTATAAAAGCCATGTTCTATATAAAGTTTTATAAGGTCATTATAAAATGAGCTTCCGTTAGATTTTGCCAACGCTGCAATTTCACAAGCTAAAAGTGTTGAGGTTACTGCATCTTTATCGCGAACAAAGTCTCCAACCATAAAACCAAAACTTTCTTCACCACCACCAATAAAATTGAGGTTTGTAAAATCTTTAATTAATTTGGCAATCCACTTGAATCCTGTAAGTACGATTTTGCTTTCTACATTGTATGCTTTACCTAAAACACCCATCATAGGTGTTGAAACAATTGTAGAGGCTATGAATTCTTTTCCTTTTAGTTTATTTTCTGATTTCCATTTTTTAAGTAAGAAATCAGTCATCATTAACATGGTTTGATTTCCATTTAAAAGCTCTAACTTTCCATCTAAATTTCTAACGGCAACACCTAATCTGTCACAATCCGGGTCTGTTCCAATAACAATGTCTGCATTTACTTTATCAGCTAATTCCAAAGCCATTTTTAATGCAGCAGGTTCTTCAGGATTTGGAGAAGCTACTGTTGGAAAATCACCATTTGGAACTTCTTGTTCTTTAACGATATGTACATTATTATATCCTGCACGTTTAAGTGTTTCAGGTACTAATGTAATTGATGTACCGTGCAAAGAAGTGAAAACAATAGTTAAATTATCCTTAGCTTCCTTAGGGATATTAAAACTTCCATTTTTTACGGATGCATCAATAAATACATTGTCAACTTCTTGACCTATAAAGTGAATTAGTTTTTCATTGGCTTCAAACTTTATGTTAGCATAAGGAGTATCATTAATTTTGTTGACAATTTCCTCATCTTGTGGAGGTACCAGTTGTCCGCCATCTTGCCAATACACTTTATAACCGTTATATTCTGGTGGATTATGAGATGCTGTTAAAACAATCCCACAGTGACAATTTAAATGCTTAAGAGCAAATGATAATTCTGGAGTAGGACGTAAATCTTCAAACAAAAAAACTTCTATTCCATTAGCAGAAAAAACGTTAGCAACAACTTTGGCTAATGTTTTACTGTTGTGTCTGCAATCATAGGCTATTGCTACTTTAGGAGTTTCATTAGGGAAATAGCTAAGCATATATTCACTTAACCCTTGTGTGCTTCTTCCTAGTGTATATTTGTTAATTCTATTAGTACCAACACCCATAACACCTCGCATACCACCTGTACCAAATTCTAAATCTTTATAAAAACTTTCTTTTAAGCCTTCTGGATTTAAAGCAATAGATTCTTTTATTTGATTTTGTGTGTCTTCATCAAAAACTGGTGTTAGCCATGTGTTAACGCGTTTCAATAGTTCTGGATCAATATGTATCATAATGGATTAAAATATTTTAAATATAAAAATAAACAAATTGAAGGAATAATTCATTCTGTCAATAGTAGTAAACTTAACAATTAAAAATTTAATTCTTCTTTAATTGAGTAACGTTTTCTTTCTGGTTTGCTTCGTAAAATGATTTCTCCTAAAAAACCTGCTACAAAAAACTGAGTACCGATAATCATAGTAGAAAGAGCAATGAAAAATTGAGGACGCTCTGTTATTAAACGGCCTGAAGTATTTAAAAATAGCTTGTCAATACCTAAATATAAAGCAAAACCAAAACCAATAATAAACATTATAACACCCAAAGAGCCAAATAAATGCATAGGTCTTTTTCCGAATCTGGATAAAAACCATATAGTTATTAAGTCTAGAAAACCATTAATAAAACGATCCATACCAAATTTAGTTTCTCCATATTTTCTAGCTTGATGAAGAACTACCTTTTCACTTATTTTAGCAAAACCTGCATTTTTTGATAATACCGGAATGTAACGATGCATTTCACCATTAACATCAATATTTTTCACAACTTCTAACTTGTAAGCTTTTAAGCCACAATTAAAGTCATGAAGTTTTACGCCTGAAGTTTTTCTTGCTGCCCAATTGAATAATTTTGATGGTAAGTTTTTTGAAAGAATAGAATCATAGCGTTTCTTTTTCCAGCCAGAAACTAAATCATAACCTTGATTTATAACCATGTTATATAGTTCAGGGATTTCATCAGGATTATCTTGTAAATCGGCATCCATAGTGATAACTACATCACCTTGGGCTTTTTCGAAACCAGCATGAAGGGCTTGAGATTTGCCAAAGTTTTTTAAAAATTTGATGCCTTTAACATGCTTACTTTTAGCAGACAACTGTTCTATGGTTTCCCAAGAGTTATCTGTGCTACCATCATCAATAAAAATAACTTCATACGAAAAATGATTGGATTGCATAACTTTTGCAATCCAATCATATAGTTCTTTTAAAGATTCTTGTTCGTTAAGTAGTGGTATGACTACTGATATATTCATGTATTACTCTTCTTTTTTCATTATTAACCCAGCAATAAGAGAATAAATCAAGCCAAAGATAGCACTCATAGCAATCCAAATGGTTGTGCCTACTAATGGATTTGAGAATATTTCCCTCATCGGGGCAGTTTTTTCAATCATTTCTTCTGTCATTTTACCGCTTTCAAGCATTCTATCTAATTCAGATTGAACAGCTTCTTGCATAAATCCAGGGTCAATAACATAATTAAACAATAAATTGTAAACTGCATAAACTAATGCACTAATTATTGCTACAGCAATACCAACTTTTAAAGCATCACCCAACGATAAAATATTTCCTTGTTGTTTTTTATAATTACTTATAGCATAAAAAACCATTACTGGAAAAGCAATGTAGTATAAATACATTGGCCATTGAATTCCTTTTAGTTGCATTCCTGTAATATACATAATCACTGCAATTACAATTAGAATCAATCCTAAAATAATTCCATAATTCCTAGCAAATTTACCTGGTGAAAGTTTTTGAGATTCCATTTTTTTTTGGTTTAAAAATTTAGTTGTTTAGTTAGTAAACAAAGATAATAAAACGTTACGTAAAGGAGTAAAATAAAAAATATTAAAAAATATTGTTCATTTAAAAAAATAGCTTAAATTTGCACTTCCAAAATTGAAAAGAATATAAAGCGTAAAGCGATGAAAAAAGGTATACATCCAGAAAATTATAGAATAGTAGCATTTAAAGACATGTCTAATGATGATGTTTTCTTAACTAAATCTACTGCAAATACTAATGAAACTATAGAGGTTGATGGTGTTCAATATCCAGTTGTAAAAATGGAAATTTCAAGAACTTCTCACCCATATTATACTGGTAAATCTAAATTAGTAGACACAGCTGGACGTATTGATAAGTTTAAAAACAAATATGCTAAGTTTAATAAATAAACTTAGTTTCAAATAATATTTAAAGCCTTTCTAACATTGAAAGGCTTTTTTATTTTCTACAATTACCCTACATTTGAATATATAAATATTGGTTTGAACTTATTTATAAAACTTCAAGCTTCTAACTCAAATTTAACATGAACTATATTCTTTTTGATGGCCCTTTTCGTGACAATTTATTGCCATTTACATATACAAGACCAGTTGCAGATATAAGAGTTGGTATTTTATCCATTCGCGAAAAGTGGGAAGCTTACTTAGATTCAACAACAACTACTATTACAGAAGATTATTTGTCTGATAAATATCCAATGGTAGAAATGGAAGAGAATATCATGATTAATGCTTCATTTCTTCCAAATTTAGAATTATCAGAAATGATAAAAAGCCTGGAAAAAAATCAAGCTATTTTTAAAGACGAAGATATTATTGCGTTTTTTACTAACGAAGCCCAAGATGATATTGATTTTTCAACCTATGAAGCGTTAGAGTTTAATGATGATATAATTAAAATAGAAAATACTTGGGATATTTTCTCGAAAAATGGAGAAGCAATTCAAGAAGATTTTAACTTCTTAACCAAAGATAGAAAATCAAAACCAATTCCTTCTAGTAATAATGTCATGGCACCCGAAAACATTTTTATTGAAGAAGGTGTAGAAATTGAATTTGCGACTTTAAATGCTTCAAAAGGCCCAATCTACATAGGTAAGAACACTTTGGTAATGGAAGGTTCTCTTTTGCGTGGACCTTTAGCTTTGTGTGAAGGCTCCATTGTAAAACTAGGTGCTAGAATTTATGGGCCAACAACTGTAGGGCCTTATTGTAAAATTGGAGGAGAAGTAAACAATGCAGTTTTATTTGCATATTCAAATAAGGGACATGATGGCTTTTTAGGAAACTCTGTTTTAGGTGAATGGTGTAATTTAGGTGCAGACACAAATACTTCAAATCTTAAAAATGATTATTCTGAAGTACGTTTATGGAATTATAAAACTGAAAGCTTCACCAAAACAGGTTTACAGTTTTGTGGTTTAATGATGGGCGATCATAGTAAATGCGCTATAAATACTATGTTTAATACAGGAACTGTTGTAGGTGTTAATGCTAATATTTTTGGCAGTGGATTTCCTAGAAATTTTATCCCAAGTTTTTCTTGGGGCGGTCATGGTGGATTTACAACCTACTTACCCAAAAAGGCTTTTGAAGTTGCTAAACTTGTTATGGAAAGAAGAGACATTGAATTTACCGAACAAGATGCAGCGATTTTAGAACACGTTTTTGAAGAAACTAAAAAATTTAGAAGAGAATAAATATCTTTTTTTAACTTTAATTTAATTTTTATTAAAGTTATGAAGAGTTTTGTTTCTTTTTTATCTTGTTTTTATTTCTTTTTTGGGTTTTCTCAATCAGAACCATTTACTATAAAAAATATAAGCTTGAATAGTGATAAACCACATTTTGGTTTATCATTCATTCCAAACAACCAAGTTTTATTTACTTCTTATTTATTAAATAAAAACGGAAAGGTTAAATCATATTTAAGTGATGGAATATTAACTCTTTACGTTGGAAATAAAGCTGAATCAGGAGATATTATAAATGTAGAATCTTTGTTAATTGATAGTAAGGAAGATATTTCACATATAACAAGTGCTTTTATTTCTCCAGATGGAAAAAGCTTATACGTTACTACCAATTATATTAATAGAAAAAACAAGCCAAAAGGAAACTTTAAAAAAACCAATTTTCATATAGAAATAGCAGAATATGTTGAAGGTCAAGGTTGGACTAATTTTAAAGCAGTGCCATTTTGCAAGCCTCAATATTCTTATGCACATCCTTCATTAAGTCCAGATGGGAAGACATTGTTTTTTACTGCAAATATTAGAGGAGGTAAAGAAATGGCGAAAGGTCCTTCTGATATTTTTAAAGTTGAAGTCTTAGGAAATAATACATATAGCGAGCCAAAAAATTTAGGCTCTCAAGTAAATTCTTATAGTACGGAAATGTTTCCTTTTATGAGTTATAACAATATCCTGTATTTTGCATCAAACAGAGCTAATGGTGTTGGTGGATTTGATATTTATAAAAGTGAGATGAATGAAAAGGGCATTTTTGAAAAAGCAAAAGCATTGCCTCAACCAATTAATAGTAAGTCTGATGATTTATGTTTTGTTATTGATAAGACAGGTAAATCAGGCTATTTTTCTTCTAAACGTGAAGAAGGAAAAGGAGAAGATGATATTTATTATTTTACTGTTGATTAATGTTCTGCAAATCCAATTATTTTAAGAACTGATTCTTCATTATTTACTCTATTCTTTATAAGAAAATATCATTTTATTTATAAAGTTTAGTGACTTTTTTTAATTCTTGTGTCATAATTAACAGTTGAAGTTTAATCATTGCTATTAATAACATTCACTGACTCTCAAATCGGCTAAAAGATTGTCTTTTAGTTTTAAGGCGGAGCGTTTCTATATGAAACGCTCTTTTTTTATTACATTTGCACGATTTTATAAGAGAAATGAGTACCAAAAAAAAAGTTGCCTTTTACACGTTAGGATGTAAACTTAATTTTTCTGAAACATCTACCATAGCAAGAAGTTTTACAGAAGAAGGTTTTAATCGTGTTGATTTTTCAGAAAACGCAGATATTTATGTAATTAATACCTGTTCGGTAACTGAAAATGCAGATAAACGCTTTAAAACCATTGTAAAGCAGGCTCAAAAAATTAACCCTAATGCTTTTGTTGCCGCAGTTGGTTGTTATGCCCAACTAAAACCGCAAGAACTGGCAGATGTTAATGGTGTAGATTTGGTTTTGGGTGCTACTGAAAAATTTAAAATTACTGATTATTTAAATGACCTTTCTAAAAACGATTTTGGAGAAGTACATTCTTGCGAGATAGAAGAAGCCGATTTTTATGTAGGATCTTATTCAATAGGTGATAGAACTCGTGCCTTTTTAAAAGTTCAAGATGGTTGTGATTATAAATGTACGTATTGTACAATTCCATTAGCAAGGGGAATTTCTCGTAGTGATGCATTAGAAAATGTGTTGAAAAACGCCAAGGAAATAGCAGAACAAAATATAAAAGAAATTGTACTAACGGGAGTTAATATTGGAGATTATGGTAAAGGTGAGTTTGGAAACAAAACACACGAACATACCTTTTTAGACTTAGTTACTCAATTGGATAAAGTAGAAGGTATTGAACGCTTGCGAATTTCGTCTATTGAACCTAATCTTTTAAAAAATGAAACTATTGATTTGGTTTCAAAATCCAGAGCATTTGTACCACATTTTCATATTCCTTTACAATCAGGAAGTAATGAAATTCTAAAAAAAATGAAACGTCGCTATTTGCGAGAGTTATATGTAGACAGAGTTTCAAAGATAAAAGAAGTCATGTCTAATGCATGTATAGGTGTTGATGTTATTGTAGGTTTTCCTGGTGAAACCGATGAACTTTTTTTAGAAACCTATAATTTTTTGAATGAATTAGATATTTCATACTTACACGTGTTTACTTATTCTGAACGTGATAATACAGAAGCCTCAGAAATGGCTGGAATAGTTCCAATGAATGTGAGGAATAAGCGTAGTAAAATGTTACGCGGTCTATCGGTTAAAAAACGAAGAGCCTTTTACGAAAGCCAGTTAGGGTTAACTAAAACAGTTTTGTTTGAGAGCGAAAATAAAGAAGGTTATATTCATGGGTTTACAGAAAATTATGTGAAGGTAAAAACACCATGGAATCCTGAACTGGTTAATACTTTGCATGATATTGAGCTTACTAAAATTGATAAAGATGGTTTAGTGAGATTTGAGTTTTCTGAAGTGTTTTCAAAGTAAAAACCTTTGTTTTATTACAATTCAACACGATTTCTTTTCCATTAACCCGATTTTTTTTACAGCATAAACCTTATTGTATAGTTTTGGTTCAAATCTTTAGACCCCAAATCATGAAGAGAATCCTTTTTATTATTAGTACAATTTTTTTGGTTTCATGTTCAAATGAAACAATTGATATGTCTGCTGTTGGCACATGGAAGCTTACCGGTTATAATGTATCTAGTGGTTTTGATTTAAATAATGACGGCATTAAAAGTTTAAATTTATTGAACGAGTTTGAATGCGAAAACCATGAAACTCTAACCTTCGAATTAAATGGCGTTGTATCATCTATAGAAACATTTAACCCAGAAGTTGATGTTATTTTGGTTGATGAAGCAACAAATGAATATGTTTTTAATGTAGCCTGCGATTTAGAAGGTGTGATAGGTTTTGCTTCAAACTATTCTCAAAACGGAGAAATTGTTACATATAATAACAAAAATGCTATTATAATCGGAAATGAATTATCGGTAGTTTTTGAAGATGCAATTAAAATTTATAATTCAGATTTAACACAAGTAATATCTACTGAAAATCTTACTTTAGTTTATACAAAGCAATAGATTCATTTTATATATAAAACAAAAAAATCCAAAACTTATGTTTTGGATTTTTTAATAACTTTATTTTTTCAAATTAAATTCTTAAGCCTACCGGAAGCATACGTTTATACTTCCTGTTACTTCTAACAAATTTGGCAATTTCTGGACTTGTAGGTACTATACTTAAATTACGCTCATCAATTTGTTCAAAAACAGCAGCTAAAAATTCAGTGCTAAAATTTTCGTCATGAATACCATCTGGAATGATAAGTTTTGTTAAGAATATCTTTCTATCTTGTAGAGAATATTCAATTTTGGCTAAATTGTCATCGATTTTTATTTCGAACTGACGTAAAAAATCATTGTCTATTAATTCTGCAGCATCTATCATGGTAAAGAGTTTTATTTCTATAGAATTCAAATAGTGAGTACTATTTTGTATAGTTTTGTAATACAAATTTACAAAAAAAATAGTTAATAACGAGGTAGTTTAAGGTTAAAACCTTATGAATCAAGATATAATACACGTTTACTTTATGCCAGGAATGGCTGCAAGTCCAAAGATATTTGAGTACATTGAATTGCCAAAATCTCAATTTGAAAGTCATTATTTAGAATGGATGATACCTATTGATAGTGAATCACTTAGTAATTATGCATTACGATTGTCTAAGAAAATTGAGCATGAAAATTGTGTTTTAATAGGTGTCTCATTTGGTGGTGTTTTGGTACAGGAAATAAGTAAACATATAAGTGTTAAAAAATTAATTATTGTTTCTAGCGTTAAATCAATAAGTGAATTGCCGAAAAAAATGCTTATTGCTAAAATGACTAAAGCATATAAGTTAATACCTGTTAAATTGGTTAGTAATATTGATTTATTAGGGAAATATGTGTTTGGTAATAATATATCAAAACGATTTGAATTATATAAAAAATATTTATCAGTTAATGATAGCAGATATTTAAATTGGGCCATAGAAAACATGATTTGTTGGAATCAGGAAGAAATTATTCCAAACATTATCCATATACATGGAGATAAAGACCCAGTATTTCCAATATCTAGTATTAAGAGTTGCATCACAGTTACAAACGGAACACATATCATGATATTGAACAAGTTTAAATGGTTTAATGAGAACTTACCCAAACTTATTTTGGGTTAATATTGAAATGAAGCTTTAATTTTTTAATTTTATAAAAAAATAGAAAAATGAAAAATATACTTGCAATTATAGGATTGTTTAGTGTTTGTGGGCTATTTATTTACGCCATACAAGACGCTAAAACAGATGAGAATTTTGAAAAAAAACTTATCAATGATTATAATGTTTATGCATTACAAGTTCCTGATGATTTAAGTTTTGCTGGAGAATCTATGCCAATTAAAGATCCTGAAGTTTATGAGCGAATGGATAAAGAATTGTTGGTTAATACGTATTGGCAATCAAACGGATTATTAATGTTTAAACGTGCTAAAAAATATTTTCCGGTTATTGAGCCAATCTTAAAGAAGAATGGAATCCCTGATGATTTTAAATATTTAGCTGTTATTGAAAGTGGTTTAACTAATGCAGTGTCAAGTGCTAAAGCAACAGGTGTTTGGCAAATTATGCAGGCAACTGCAAAGGAAAATGGTTTGGAAGTTAATGATAATGTTGATGAACGTTATAATTTAGAAAAGTCTACAGAAGTAGCTTGTAAATACCTTTTAAAATCAAAAGAAAAATTAGGGTCATGGACGCTAGCTGCAGCTGCTTACAATGCAGGAGATGCTGGTATTTCTAGACGTTTAAACGAGCAAAATGTATCAAACTATTATGACTTGTTATTAGGTGAAGAAACAGGAAGATATGTGTTTAGAATTGTAGCTTTAAAAGAAATATTAACACATCCTGATGTATATGGATTCAATTTCAGAGAGAAAGATTTATATTCTCAAATACCAACATATAAAGTAGAAGTTGATACATCTGTTTCAGATTTCACAAAATTTGCTGAAGGTTTTGGAATCAACTATAAAATTTTAAAGGTTCACAATCCTTGGTTAAGAGATAGATTTCTTTTAAATAAAACAAGAAAAAGATATATAATTAATATTCCTGAAAAGGGGTATTATGATACTGTTCAATAACAAAAAAGGAGAAGTTTAACTTCTCCTTTTTTGTTGTCTTATAGAACCACCAGTTCCAAAGTGCTGATTAGGTATTTGAGCACGTTTCATGTTTTCTTTCATCATTTTAATTTGGTCTGTTAACATGCCTTGCTTATCAAGTTTTTGAGCTTCAGAAAGCAGTTTTTCAGCTTCTAATTTTCTGCGTTTAGAAAAAGCAATTCCTGATAAGTTTAATTTAGCCATTGCTAAATCATGATTCATGGATAATCCTAATGAAATGGCTTTTTTAAAGTATTTCTCAGCTTCATTCATATTGGTCTGTGAGACCATAATACCATGTAAATAGTTATAATACCCTTGTTGTTTGGTTACCAAAGCAGATTCAGGATTTTTAATTTTGCTTAACCATTTTGTGGCTCCGGCAAAATCCTGTTTTCTTAACCGTAAAAAGGCTAATAAAATAAATTCGTTTTTAAAGTATAAAAACACAAATACTGAAGATAAAAGAATTAACATGATACCGTTACCAATATTATTTTCAGTAAATTGATAAATAGCATAGGCTAAAATGCCTGCTGCAATAATAAGTTTTATAATTTTATTGTACATTTTTTAATAAATAAAGGTGTTATAGTCACTATTGTAAAGTGTAATTAGTGTCTAATCTCATTTAGATTACAAAGAAACTAAATTTTTATCAAAAGCACCTAATGGAGCATTAACAAAAAAAACTATAGTTCAAGTGGTTTATTATGGTCAATTACTCTAGAGTTTTTAAAATTTAAAGATTTAAAAAATATTTTTAAAATAACGTTTGTCAAAGTAAAAACTCTTTGTATATTTGCGCTCGGTTTTGGATAACCCCAAAATTAAAAATAACAAATACAATTTTCAGATTTAAAGATACTAGACAATGAGTAAAAGAACGTTTCAGCCATCAAAAAGAAAGAGAAGAAACAAACATGGTTTCAGAGAAAGAATGGCTTCTGCTAATGGTAGAAAAGTATTAGCTCGTAGAAGAGCTAAAGGTAGAAAAAAACTGTCTGTATCTTCTGAAGCTAGACATAAAAAATAATGATTTATCATTACCAATAAATTAAAGGTGTTGCTTAGGTGTAACGCCTTTTTTTATATCTTATAGCAAAATTTATTAAAACCAGAAAACACAAAAAATTATAATGCCAAAAAATCCAAAACTTAAATCTATATTAATTATTGGTTCAGGTCCTATTGTTATTGGACAAGCATGTGAGTTTGATTATTCGGGAACTCAAGCTTTAAGGTCGCTTAGAGAAGATGGAATAGAAACTGTTCTTATCAATTCTAACCCAGCAACAATCATGACAGATCCTTCAATGGCAGATCATGTTTATTTATTACCACTTACTACAAAATCAATCATTAAAATCTTAACAGATCATCCAGAAATTGATGCTGTTTTACCAACAATGGGAGGACAAACGGCCTTGAATTTATGTATTGAAGCTGATGAAAAAGGTATTTGGAAAGATTTTGGAGTTGAAATTATTGGTGTAGATATTGATGCTATCAATATTACTGAGGATAGAGAAAAGTTTAGAGAGTTAATGCTTAAAATAGGTATTCCAATGGCTCCTCAGGCTACTGCGACCTCTTATTTAAAAGGAAAAGAAATTGCGCAGGAATTTGGTTTTCCTCTTGTAATTAGAGCTTCTTTTACGCTTGGTGGTGCAGGAGCATCTTTTGTGCATGAAGAAAAAGATTTTGATGAGTTGTTAACTCGTGGCTTAGAAATATCTCCTATTCATGAGGTAATGATTGATAAAGCTTTGATAGGTTGGAAAGAGTTTGAATTGGAATTACTTAGGGACGATAATGATAATGTTGTTATTATTTGTTCTATTGAAAATATGGATCCTATGGGAATTCATACAGGAGATTCTATAACAGTAGCTCCAGCCATGACTTTAAGTGATAGAACCTATCAAAGAATGCGAGATATGGCTATCCATATGATGCGTAGTATAGGCGATTTTGCTGGTGGTTGTAATGTGCAGTTTGCTGTAAGCCCAGATGAGAATGAGGATATTATCGCAATTGAAATTAATCCTCGTGTTTCTCGTTCTTCTGCTTTAGCAAGTAAGGCAACAGGGTATCCAATTGCTAAAATTGCTGCAAAATTGGCTATTGGTTATCATTTAGATGAATTACAAAATCAAATTACAAAATCTACATCTGCTCTTTTTGAACCTACTTTAGATTACGTAATTGTAAAAATACCGCGTTGGAATTTTGATAAATTTGAAGGTTCTGATAGAACATTAGGACTTCAAATGAAATCGGTTGGTGAAGTTATGGGAATTGGACGTTCATTTCAAGAAGCTTTACATAAAGCAACGCAATCACTTGAAATTAAACGCAATGGATTAGGAGCAGACGGAAAAGAGAATAAGAATTATGAGCAAATCATAGATAAGTTAACTCATGCTTCATGGGATAGAGTATTTATTATTTATGATGCTATTGCTATGGGAATTCCGTTAAGCAGAATTCATGAAATCACAAAAATTGATATGTGGTTCTTAAAGCAATATGAAGAGCTCTTTATACTTCAAAAAGAAATTTCTACTTATAAAATTGATACCATTCAAAAAGATTTATTATTGGAGGCTAAGCAAAAAGGCTATGGAGACAGACAAATTGCTCATATGCTTGGATGTTTAGAAAGTCAGGTTTATAATAAAAGAGAAGCGTTTGGAATCAACAGAGTTTATAAACTAGTTGATACTTGTGCTGCTGAATTTAAGGCACAAACGCCATATTACTACTCAACTTTTGAAAGTGATATGCAATTGGCTGGAGGAGAGCGTTTTTCGCATAATGAAAGCATTGTTTCAGATAAGAAAAAAATTATTGTTTTAGGTTCTGGACCTAATAGAATTGGTCAAGGAATAGAGTTTGATTATTGCTGTGTGCATGGTGTTTTAGCTGCTGCTGAATGTGGATATGAAACTATTATGATAAACTGTAATCCAGAAACTGTTTCAACAGACTTTGATACAGCTCATAAATTATATTTTGAACCAGTTTTCTGGGAACATATTTATGATATTATCAAGCACGAAAAACCAGAAGGTGTTATTGTACAGTTAGGTGGACAAACCGCTTTAAAACTTGCAGAAAAGCTAACCAAGTATGGTATTAAAATAATAGGAACAAGTTTTGAATCTTTAGATTTAGCTGAAGATAGAGGGCATTTTTCTAACTTATTAAAAGAAAATAATATTCCTTACCCTCAATTTGATATTGCAACAACAGCTGATGAAGCTTCTGCAATTGCCGATGTATTAGACTTTCCTATTTTAGTAAGACCATCTTATGTTCTTGGTGGACAAGGAATGAAAATTGTAATCAATAGAAAAGAGTTGGAAGAGCATGTTGTAAGTCTGTTGAGAGTCATGCCTGGAAACCAATTGCTTTTAGACCATTATTTAGAAGGAGCTATTGAAGCCGAAGCAGATGCTATTTGTGATGGTGAAAATGTTTATATCATTGGGATTATGGAACATATTGAACCTTGTGGAATTCATTCTGGAGATAGTAATGCCATGTTACCGCCATTTAATTTAGGCGATTTGGTTATGCAACAAATAAAAGATCATACTAAAAAAATTGCATTGGCATTAAATACTGTAGGACTAATTAATATTCAGTTTGCAATCAAAGATGATATTGTTTACATTATAGAAGCCAATCCAAGAGCTTCAAGAACAGTGCCTTTTATAGCAAAAGCTTATGGTGAACCTTATGTTAACTATGCAACTAAAGTTATGTTGGGAGAAAAGAAAGTTACTGATTTTGATTTTAAGCCTTATTTAAAAGGATATGCTATTAAACAACCAGTTTTCTCATTTAATAAGTTTCCTAATGTAAATAAAAAATTAGGGCCTGAAATGAAAAGTACAGGTGAAAGTATTTTATTCATAGAAAGTTTAAAAGATGATCAATTTTACGATTTGTATTCAAGACGAAAAATGTATCTTAATAAATAATAAAAAAGCCGCTTTAAGCGGCTTTTTCTTTTTATGATTTGAGGTCAAAAACAAAGGTTATATTAACACTTTCAGAAACTTTTGTTTTTACTATTTTTGGGATTTTTATATCAAAGTCAGAGGTTTTAACAGTAAGTTTTCCTGTCATTTTGATAATACCATTTTCTTTTGTAAGTGTTATTGGAATATTATTGAGACTCTTGATTTTACCATGAAAGGATAATTCACCTTTCATGATTAGATTTGTTTTAGAACCCAATAAACCTAAATTCAAATCTAATATGATTCCTTTAAAAGTTGCCTTTGGAAACTTATCAGATTCTGCATAGTTTTCATTGAAGTGTTCTTCCATTAAAGCATTTTTAAACCTGAATCCTTTTACTAAAACTAAAGCCGCAAATTCTCCATTGTCTGTATTTAAAATAGCGGTAGTAGCATTGTTTTTTGCACTAACTTCTTCAAAAGAAGGTACCGAAGCTTCAAAATTTACAACACCTGTCTTAGTTATATACTTTGATTGAGAAAATATATTAAGGCTTATAAAAGATATAAGGAATACCAGATTTTTCATGATTTATAGTTTCAATGATTAACACTATCAAATGCAATATAAAAGGGTTAATTTTCTAAAAACCCTTGATCTTTCCATTGTTGAAAAGCATCCCTGTTAGCCTGAGACATTAATCCTCCTTGAGGCATTGGGCTTGTAGTACTGTTAATTCTTACCAACAACCCTCTTGTTTCCACAGCACTCTTTACTAACGCATATGTTGTAAGCATCATAGGTGCCCCATTAGCTGTTGGGTTTCCATGGCATGTAAGGCAGTTATTGCTGACAATGCCTTTTATTTTACCGTTGTAAGTAACACTTGTTGGGTTTGGATTAGGATTTGGGTTAGGGTTTGGGTCTGGAGATGATGGGTCATCGCCTCCTGCCGAACAGTTAAAAACTAATACAGTTATTACCAGTAGCGAAAAAAAGTGTTTTGAATTCATAGCATTATTTATTTAAAGTTATTTTAATTTTCAAGTAAACCATCTGATTCCCATTTTGTAATGAGATCAATGGAGTGTTGAGGTAATTTTTGGCCACCTAAAGGCATTTGGCTTCCAGGACCATCACCATTGATTTTACTTATTAGGCTATTGTTCTGTACGGCAGATTTAACATTTTGATAGGTCAATAAAGGAATAGTGGCACCATTTATTGGAGGGTTTTTGTGGCAGCCAATACAATTAGTATCAATAATTTTTTTGATGTGGGCATTATAGGTAACTATAGCCGGTAAAGGTTGGGCATCAATTAAATCATCTTCACTGGCATTTGTACAAGAGATGAGCATCATTAATGATAAGCAGGATGTTATAAATATTCTTTTCATTCTATCTGTTTTAAAATGTTCTACTTAAATTAAATCCGAAATAAATGGTGCCGTCTGTCCAATCACCCGTTCCTTGCCCTAAAAATCCATTTGTGTTCATGGGTTGTGCATTTGTAAAATGCATTTGAAATACATGTCCGCCTGTTTCTAAATCAAGTCCAATGGATAACGGATTTTTAAAAGGAGAACTGCTGGCCCTGTTTAAATGCCATCCATAATCAATATTAAAAGACCAACGTTTGCCTAGTTTATATCTTCCTCCAAAGCCTAAAGCGAATTGGGAATTATCTTGCTCATCTACGGCAACATAGTTATCATGAAAGAAAGTAGGTGCAAGCTCAAGGGATAGGTTTGTATTTATTTTTCTGGAAATTAACAGTTGGGCCGTATAGCCTAGACGATGTTTAAATTCCAATTGAGGTAGATTGTCTTTATCCAAAGATGTGTTGATCAAAAGGGCATTAAAACCAACAATGGTAAAGGGAAAGCCATTTTCTTCTTGCCTTAAAATTCTATACTTCAACGAGGTTTCGTAAATTTTCTGGAACGAACTTCTGGAAAAACCAATATTTAATCCGTCTGAGATTCCAAAGACAAAATTTAAACGGGTTACCGCATCATCTAAACCAAAAAACGTATCAATACCATTTTCAATACTTCCAAACCTGTGCGAAACAATGAATGTAAAATCTTTTTTTCCTACTAATTTAGTGGATTCAAAATTCACAATTTTCAATCCCTTAAAAGCGGCTATTTCATATTGTGTCCCAATAGAATCGGTATTGATTTCATTTAGCAAATCTTCTTGGGAAAAAATTAGCATTGGAAAAATAATAAAGAAAAGAGATAATGATTTCATAGATGGTTTATTGTTTTAAGATTTAATGAATCGTTTTGTATGGCTAATATTTTCTGAGCTAACTCTTAAAAAGTACATTCCTTTGGTTAAACGTGCAATGTTGATTGAGCTTTCAATATGATTATTGGAATAGAGTTGTTTCCCCAATATGTCATAGATTGAAATTGTTTTTACAGAGATTCCCTGTGGTAATTTTAAAAATAGCTCTGTAGATGCAGGATTAGGTGAAACCGAAAAATCTTTAAGCGAAAACGCTTCAACCCCTAAAGCATTTTCTACGGTAATGGTCCCAGCCATAGTAAACGGATGGAACCCGCAATGATAAGGATTTGTGCCAATAACTGAGAATGTAAATAGATAACTGCTCCCTATGCCTGTTTTAGTGCCACTATTAAAAGTTTCGGTACTTCCTGCGTCACTTTGTACAGTATGAGGGAACTCATCTGTCCAATTCCATTTAACCTTGTCGCCAACTTTAATGGTGAGGTCAATGTTGGTTCCAATACCCATTTCCCAATCTAGGTTATAGGTTGTTTGCGCTTGAATGCCAAACATGGCAAAAACAAATAGTAGTAATGTTGTTTTCATAATGTTGTTTTTAATGGATTAATTAATAATACATTGATCTAGTTTTATTTCTTCCACTAAATCGTCAAAGCCAATAAACCGGCCTTTAACCTTGATTTGGGTATTATTTTTTAATACAGTATTAATATGATTTGTAAACTGGCAAAACACCATATTGTCTAAGGAAACCACCTTTTCAGATTGTTCTGTAATTTTGCCTGTTATTTCAATGGTCTTGTTGAGGTATTTTTTTTCTGATTTGATGGGGTCGATTGAAAACTCATTTATAATTTCAATGGAGGTTACGGTAAACTCAGCTTTTTCGGTTTCAATATTCCTATGGCTTTGAAACACATAATTGTATGCGAGAATAGCAGCAACAATAAATACCAATAAGACTATTATTTTCTTTTTCATGATTTGGTCGGTTTTTGATTAATACTGCTTCAACCTTAAGCTGAAGCAGTATTTTAGCTAGGAATCAAATTCCTTTTTAAGGATTGATAAATGAAATTTTCTTTTTCATAGGGCATTTCTACTAGCTTATATTTTTAAGAGCATTGATATTTGTTTAGTTGCAATTATTTTTATACCGCATTCTATCGCTTTCGCCAACCCTAAGATCAATCTTACTATTAGAATATTGCGATATTTCATGCAGTATCCAATTATTATTGCAATAAGGCAAATCGGGAATGTTTATCACTACCACTAAATTGTTTCCGGAGCCGGAAGGAGCCCATGTTCCAAAATAGGTATAGCCTCCTTCTGTGGCAGATATAGTGCCATCATTAAAAAAGTTGAAGGTATAACCATCATAGTAAGTATCATAATCATTATTGTAGCGCTCTAATTTATCAATGGTCCAATCAGAGCAACCGGTTAATAAAAACGCTAATTGGTCAATATCACAATCATTGCAGTCATCATCATTGTAATCATAGTCATCGTCTTCATCACAATCATTTTTGTGGGTTAAAATGGTGCTGTATAGCTCATCTAGGTTATTGATGGCTATTATTGTTCCGTCCAAAAGTGTAACATGAATGGGGAAGTTTAGGGTAACATAGTAGGACGTATTTAAATATTTAAGGAAATCATTTAAATCACTATCTGAGTTAAACGAAACAGTATCTATAATTTCGTTGTCCTTGTTAAATAAAGAACCGGTAATGGGGTATTGAAAATCCAGACATTCAATGTCATCATCAGCTTCGTTTTCACTATTGCATTTAATAGAATAGCTGCCGAGTTCAGAATCGTTATTAACGGTGACTTCAGTAAAATCATCAAGAACAATTGTGATGGGATATGTAATGCTTAATATATCAATATCGTCATCAGAATCATCAAAAATGAACTCAATAATTTTATAATCATCATCAGAGTTTACAGTTATTTGGGTGCCATTTATGGTAACGGAAAAAGGGAATTTAATATTGAAACAGTTAGAATTGTCAATAATGTTATCGTTCGAACCATCATTGCTTGTTGTGTTTTTCATTTGAATGGCAACAGTGGAATTGGCAACCAATACCTTATCGGCAGGTTCTTGTATGGATATAATTTCTTCTTTTCTGCAAGAAACCCCTAAGACCATTAGTAGTAAGGTGATGCCTAGTATTTTATTAAATGGTGTTTCCATAATATTATTGCCTTTTTAGGAGGTTGTCAATAAAACAACTTAATCGATAAAACTCCTGAAATTTTTTTATTTTTTTCTGATGACCAGCATCTGCTTTATTATTAAACAACCAACTTTTAAAAACTCCTGAAAACTTTGTAAAAAATATTTCTATATATTTAACATAAAATAGAATAGCTTGTCACCCGAAATAGAAGAACATATTTGTAAAGAAGCAGTTTTTGAACGCATTTACAATGCATATTCAAAAGATCTGCACGATTATTTGTATTATAAATATGGAGAGCAATTCAGTCCCAACGATAAAGCTCAGGAAGCGTTTATTAAACTTTGGGATAACTGTAAAAAAGTAACATTTAGTAAAGCAAAATCGTTTTTGTTTACCGTTGCTAATAATATGATGCTAAACGAGATTAAACACCAAAAAGTAATTTTAAAATACCAACAGGATATCCCAAAAGAGCACACCATTGAATCGCCTGAATTTATTTTGGAGAAGAAGCAATTTTTGGAGCGTTACAAAAACGTTTTGGCAAGCCTTACCGAAGAACAACGTGTGGCTTTTTTGCTGAACAAGGTTGAAGGAAAAAAACATAGCGAAATAGCAGAGATGTTGGGGATTACCCAAAAGGTTGTGGAATACAGGATTTATAGTGCGTTTAGTATTCTTAAAAAGGAATTGGAAGGTTTTAAATTAAAATAATCGGGAGTTTTAGGTTTTTAGTTGTTATATATTAAAGTGAATGATTCATGAACACAGAAGATTTGATTAAAAAATGGTTGAATGATGAACTTTCTGAAGAAGAGAGGCTCCTGTTCAATAAGCTTGATGATGCACAATTTAACGAGCAAATCATTGAAGACGCAAAGCGTTTCAAGGCATCAAATTTCTCAAAAGCAAAAGGTTTTGAATCCTTTAAAACCAATTATGACAGGAAAAATGTGCCTGTTAGAAAATTATATTGGTTAAGCCCTTTGTTAAAAATAGCCAGTATTATAATCATTGCTTTAGGCGTTTATTTCACCTTCTTTTTTGATCACCTAACACACGTTCAAACCTTGGCCAGTGAAAAGCAGACCATTGAACTGCCAGACCATTCAACAGTCACTTTAAATGCCTTGACACAAGTAGAATTTGATAAAAGAAACTGGCAGAGTAACAGAAAACTTAAGCTTAATGGGGAAGCTTATTTTAAGGTAGCCAAAGGCAAAACCTTTGATGTTGTTACAGACCAAGGCATTGTAACCATAGTGGGAACCCAGTTTAATGTAAAAGAACGTTATCATTATTTTGAGGTTAAGTGTTTTGAGGGAGTTGTAAAAGTGACCTCAGATACAATAACAAGATTTTTAAGGGCTGGAGATATTTATCAAATTTTAAACGGGAAATTCACACAAGGAAAGACAGTGGCCCAAGTGCCTAAGTGGACAGAAAACATGAGTGTGTTTGAGGCCATTCCCATTAAAGAGGTTTTTGCAGAGTTAGAGAGACAATACAATATAGAGGTAAACTATAATATAGATTCTAACCGTTTATTTACCGGAGGATTTGTTCATGATAATTTAGAAAACGCTTTAATAGCTGTGACCCAGCCCATGAATTTAACCTATGTAAGGAGTTCTTCAAACCTAGTAATGATTCATGAAAAAAAGGATTAGGCAATCTGTTTTAATTATATTCCTTATTTCATTTATTGGTTTGCGTTCTCAAAATAACAGAGAGGTTAAACCATTAGCTGAAATCATTTCTGTTTTAGAGGCCAGATATCAGGTGCAATTTAATTATGCCGAGGATACGGTTCAAAATATTGCCATTAAAGAGCCAAGTGAAACGTTTTCACTAAATGAAGCACTCGAGTATCTTCAACAGGCAACAGGCTTTACGTTTACTATAATAAGTTCAAATATTGTTTTGATAAAACCTCAATTTACCAAATTGCTCTGCGGTTATATTAAGGACAAGGAAACATTATTGCCATTGGCAACCGCTACAATACAAACACAAGGGAATGCTACTACCAGTGATGAAAATGGCTTTTTTCAGTTGAAAATAGACGATACCTCTAAACCAATTGAGATTAGATACTTGGGCTATGCAACAGTTTATAAACCTTATGGTGCATTTAAACCGGAAGGTTGCAAGGATATTGTGTTAACCCCAAATTTCCAGAGGTTGACAGAGGTCTTGATTTCAAGCTATATTGTTAACGGCATAAACAAAATCAACAATGGGTCTTATGAAATTAATTTCTCCGATTTTGATATTCTACCGGGGTTGATTGAAACCGATGTTTTGCAATCCGTCCAAAGTTTTCCCGGAATTCAAAGCATTAATGAAACGGTTTCAAACATTAATATTAGGGGAGGAACCCACGACCAGAATTTAATTTTATGGGACGATATTAAAATGTACCAATCCGGACATTTTTTTGGGTTGATATCCATGTACAACCCACAAATAACAGAGCATGTTTCCGTTAGAAAAAATGGGAGTAATGTTGCCTATACAGATGGCGTCTCCGGCACCATTGAAATGCAAACCAATAAGCAAATAAACTCAAAATTTAGAGGTATTGTTGGGATTAACCTAACCAATGCAAATACATTTGTAGATGTGCCATTGGGTAATAAATCGTCCATTCAAATTGCTGCCAGAAAATCAATCAGCGATTTAATAGAAACCCCAACATACAGAGCTTTTTTTGATAGGATTTCCCAAAATACCGAGGTAGAAGACAACACAGGCAGCATCACCAATTCAGACAAATCGTTTGACTTTTACGATACCTCATTGCGTTGGATTTATAAGATTGGCGGGAAAGACCGGTTGCGACTCAATTTTATAAATGTTTACAACAAGCTTTTTTTTACTGAAAACGCCATCATTAATGACCAAGAAGAATCTCGTCAAAGCAGTCTGTCACAATTTAGTGTTGCGGGGTCTTTAAATTATGAACGTAATTGGAACAAAAAACTGCAAACCATTTTTGAGATATATGAGACGGATTATAAGTTAAAATCCATAAACGTCAATATTATTGATTCGCAACGGTTTCTCCAAGAAAACGTGGTTTCAGAAACAAGCACAAAGCTCAAGGTGAATTATAATTTTAATGATAGGCTGCAACTGTTAAGCGGATACCATTTTGTGGAAACCGAGGTTACCAATCTGGATGATGTTGATAACCCATTATTTAGGTTGTTGGTTTCAGAAGTCTTAAGAGCGCATGGCATTTTTTCAGAAGTGGGTTATAAATCATTGAATAAAAACATCCATTTTAATTTAGGGATTAGGTATAATTATCTTGAAAAGTTTAAGAAACAAATCTGGGAACCGCGATTAAGTTTCAGCCAAAAATTCCTTGATAACTTTACTTTGGAAATCTTGGGCGAGTATAAACACCAAAACACGTCTCAAGTCATCAATTTTCAAAATGATTTTTTAGGCATTGAAAAACGCAGATGGCAGCTGTCCAACAATAAGGACATTCCCGTTATTCAGAGCAAGCAAATCTCAACGGGGATTAGTTATAATAAGTATGGTTGGCTGCTTAATGTTGAAGGATACTACAAAAAGGTTAAAGGGATTACGTCACAAAGCCAAGGGTTTCAAAATCAATATGAGTTTACAAAGTCTGTTGGTTATTACGATGTGAAGGGTTTTGATGTGCTATTGAGAAAGAGCATTAATAATTTAAGTTCTTGGTTGAGCTATTCCTATATGGATAACGTTTATTTCTTTAAGGAGTTTACAAGCAAACCTTTTCCAAGTAATTTTAATGTCAGTCATGTGATAACCTTAGGGACTGCCTATAAGTTGAAGAGCTTAAAGGTTTCGGCCGGATTTAATTGGCATACCGGAAAACCAACCACATCGCCATTGAAAGGCAAAGAGATAATAGACAACGAAATAAATTATGACATTCCAAATTCTGGGAATTTAAAGGATTATACGCGTTTGGATGTTTCGGCCATTTATGATTTTAAAATTTGGGAAAACACCAAGGCAAATCTAGGGGTGTCGGTTTGGAATGTGTTGGACAGGGAGAATGAGATTAATAATTTTTATCGTTTGAGCGAGGGCGTTATTAGGGAAACTACGCAAAACTCCTTAGGGATAACACCCAATGCGGTTTTTAGATTGATTTTTTAATTATTGCCTTTTCCCCCTTCTACTTTAGTTATAAAATACTTGGTGTCCCCAAGCCAGTAGAAAGTTTTATACCGTTCAAAATAATGAAGTTTTACATATTTCCCCTCTAGATTTTTTAAATCCTCAATAACTTGTTTTTCTTTGTCCTCTACAGAGAACTTGAAAATTATGGCTCCCGATATTCCTTGGCTCAATTCGCCCTCCCAGGTTTTAAAGATCACACCTTTATGACTGAACTTAATAAGCTCGCCGGCCCTCACACCATTACTGTAACTGGCATAATAGACAAAAGCGAAATAAGAGACCGCAACGATTATAATTCCTATGACCAGTAATTGTAAAATTTTTTTCATAATCTAATCCTTTTTTTTAATGGTTTTGAACTTACATGGGGTTATAATAAAGACGTGAAGGTTATTCCGGTTATTATGGCAATCCCAAAGCTTATTAACGTGCCAATTAAAATATATTCTGTGAGTTGCCTGTGTTTGGATTCTTTTAAATCACCAAACCTAAAGACCGATTTGGCGGTGATTAAAAACCCTACGGCCTCCCAATGGTTGAAAATGATGAACAGGAACACTAAAAGCCTTTCCAATATGCCTATATATTTCCCCGCATCTTCAAGGGATTCGTTATTTTTGGTCAGCTCTGAAATATTCCATTTCATAAAAATGGTCTTCATAATTACAGAGACGGGTAGGGTTAAAAACAGCAAACAGGTGAATAGTAATATGTTGTTTTTGGTTATCAGGTTTTCAATGCTAAAGAGGGTTTCAGAATAAAAATAATAACATATTACTATAACAAGTACATGCAGGGATTGATCTATAAAAAAGAATAAGCGTTTTGTTTCCTGCTTTTGTACGTAAAGTTTTGTTGCGTCAATTATAAAATGTGAAGCACCTATTATTAGTATAATTGACCAAAGAGAAGTGTCCCAAAGAATAACGGAAACCAAAAGAACATGAATTAAGACGTGCCAATATAATTTTGGGGATTTTAATTTTTTCGTTTCTTTTTCTGTGACCCATTTTTGGGGCTGTAGAAAAAAATCGCCAATGATGTGCGCCAATACAAGTTTTGTTAAAAGTATCATAGTAAACTTACTTTGTGTCTAAACAGTTCGTCCAATTCCAAGATTTCATATAAATGCGCCCGCTTTTGGCGGTTACTTACAGAGTTTTGGTTGATGCCAATACGTTTGCCCAATTCACTTTGTAATGCCATTGGGTTTTCTATGCTCAATTTAACAATTTCTGCCGAATTTACAGACCAATTGTCCATGGTTATCAACGCAAGCTTAAAATACAGATTTAATTCTTTGTCAATAGAGCTATTTGTTGTTTTGATGCGCAGATTCTGTTTTTCCTTTTTTAAGGATTCCAACGTTTCGCCCGAAAACACAAAGGCTTCCCCATTGGATTCGGTGACATCATTGCCATCAAAGGTTTTGTTTCCAATACCAATGGCGAGTCTTACGTCTAAGCCTTTTATTGTTTTAACGCAGGCTTTTAGGTATAAGGCTGCCGTAAAACATGAATCGTAGTCTTTTAGCTCTATTTGGAAACTGTCCCCGCGGTATATTTCCCAATACTTTGTATCGGAACTTAAATAGGATAATGCATTTTTTAAGGCATCCATCCATACCTTAGGTTCTTTTAGCCTTCTGGAATTGATAATGTCTCCTGTTATAACACCTGTCATGGAATATAAATTTAACATCACTTAATTAGATGATAAACAAATATATCACTTAATTAGATGATAAACAAATATATCATTCAAATAAGTGATAATTAACATTGTCAATCGTCCTCTTCTGCGCGTTTTATAATAGATTCGGGGAGTGATTTTTTGGCTTTTGCTCCCATTTTTTTAAGTTTTTCAACACTGTTAATAAGATTTCCTTTGCCTTCAAACAGTTTGTTCATGGCGGCATTGTAATCGCTTTTGGTAGCATCTATTTTTTTGCCAACGCCAATCAAATCGTTCATTAAGCCTTCAAACTTATCGTATAAGGCCCCTGCTTGTTTGGCAATTTCAAGAGCGTTTTGTTGCTGCTTTTCATTGTTCCACATACTGTCTATGGTGCGTAATGTGGCTAGCAGGGTAGAAGGTGTGACAATAACAATGTTCTTTTCAAACGCTTTATTGTAAATACTATTGTCTTCATTAACTACAACGGCAAAGGCAGGTTCAATTGGGATAAACATCAATACAAAATCGGGCGATTCTATATCATATAAATCTTGGTAATTTTTTTCCGATAGTTGGTCAACATGCTTTCTAATGGAGTTTACATGCGCTTTTAAATATTGTGATTTGTCCTCATCCTCGGCATTTATATAGCGCTCGTAATCGGTTAAAGATACCTTGGAGTCAATAATCATTTTCTTGTTGTCTGGTAAATGCAAAACTACATCTGGCATCACCCTGGAGCCATCTTCACGGGTAAAATTTTGCTGGACAAAATATTCCCTGTCTTTTTCCAGGCCCGATTTTTCCAATACACGCTCTAGCACCAATTCGCCCCAATTCCCTTGCATCTTGCTATCGCCTTTTAACGCTCTTGTAAGGTTAGTGGCTTCTTTGGTCATTTGTTGATTGAGGTCTTTTAAACCTAAAAGCTGTTCTTTTAGAGCCGAATGCATACTGATGCTTTCCTTTTGGGTCAAATCTACCTTTTCTTCAAATGTTTTTATTTTCTCTTGCAGTGGGTTTAATATGTTTTTTAGGTTCTCTTTGTTCTGCTCTGTGAATTTATTCGACTTTTCCTCAAGTATTTTATTGGCCAAAAGCTCAAAATCCTTTCGTAATTGTTCCTGGCGCAATTCAATCTCTTCTTCTCTTTTTGAATGAAGTTGCTGAAGGTTTTCGTACTCGGTATTCTTTCTAATCAATTCTGCATTTATAAATTCCTTTTCATTACGAATTTCCTCTCGGCTATTTTCAAGATTGGCCAAATGTTGCTTAAGCTCGTCGTTAGTCAAACGCATTTGATTTAGGCGTTCTTCTAAAGAACTTTGCCCACTTTTACTTTTAAGCTTGGTGATGGTCATACCAATATAGGCGCCAATGCCACCGGAAATAAGAATAGCTAAAATTAGAATCAGGTTGTCGTTCATTTAGAAAAAAGAAATTTATCAAATATAAATGTTTTAAAGTGAAGACAGAAATGGGAAGACTTAAGATTTGAAGAAATATATACTTTTTACTTTTTCACTCTAAAGTTTCCAGATTTTTTATCGAATGAAATGAGGTCTTTAGGGAATAAAGTGTTGAAAGCTCCATTTGAAATTAAGCTACAAGGAGTCTCGGTTTCAACATAATCTTTGGTCATTACAATCATTTTATCACATAATTGAATTGACAAATCTATTTCGTGTGATGAATATAAAATGGTTCTATTGGTTTCCTTAGCTAATTTTTGAAGAAGTTTTAGAATGTATGCTTTATGATAAATATCTAAATGTGTGGTTGGCTCGTCTAAAATAATCAAATTGGTGTCTTGTGCTAAGGCGCGAGCAATCAAAGCTTTTTGTAATTGTCCGTCACTTAGTTCAAAACATTTTTTATGTTTTAAATCTTGGATATTGGTTAGTTCTAACGCTTTATTAATTTCCAATAAATCATTTTCTGAGATACTTCCAATCCAATTGGTGTAAGGCTGTCTGCCTAAAGCTACCAATTCAAAAATGGTTAAGTTTTTTGAAGCTATGGGTTCTGTTAAAACCAAACTCATCACTTTAGCTAAATCCAAAGGCTGATATGTTTTAATGTTTTTATCATTAATATAAACAGCTCCCTTTAATGGATTTTGAACATTGCTAAGGGTTCTTAATAAGGTAGATTTACCAATACCATTTGCTCCAACCAAACCAACCAATTCACCTTCATATAGACTCATATTTATATTAGAAGCAACAATGGTTTCTTCCTTTTTCGAGACATATCCAATGGATAAATTTTCTGTTCTTAAAACGATATGCTGTTGCTTTTCCGTCACTAATTTTAAAATTTCATATAAATTAAAATAACATTTTTCTTTTTCTAACCAATAACCAAATAACAACAGGTGCACCAAATAAAGATGTAATAGCGTTAATAGGTAAAGTATAATCTGTTGAAGGTAATTGCGCAATACTATCACAAATAAGCATAATAATAGCGCCTAATAAAAATACGGCAGGCAATAAAATTTTATGATTTGAGGTAATAAATATTTGCCGAGTTATATGTGGTACCGCTAAACCAATAAATGCAATAGGACCAGCAAAAGCTGTAATGGTACCTGCCAATAAGCTTGTGGTAATAATGATTAATAATCTGCTTTTTTTAATATTTAATCCTAGACTTTTGGCATAATTTTCACCTAGTAGTAACGTGTTTAATGCTTTTACAGACAAGACACTTAATAGAACTCCTAAGCTATAAATTAAAAACATGATTGCAAGTTCTTGCCATGATAAATTACCTAAACTCCCAAATCCCCAAAAGATATATTGTTGTAGTTGTTCCATAGAACTAAAATAAGAAAGGACACTTACTACAGCCGTAGTAATGCTGCCAAACATGAGCCCGATAATTAAAATGGCCATGGTATCTCTAACTCTGGTTGAAACTATTAAAACGGTTAAAAGTACTAGGAAACTGCCAATACTTGCGGCAATAACCAAACTCCATTTAGATATTAAGAACATACCAAGAATACCACTAAATATTGACGCTCCCATAATAACCAAAGCCACACCTAAACTTGCACCAGAAGTAATTCCTAAAACAAAAGGACCAGCTAATGGATTTCTAAATAGGGTTTGCATTAACAAACCAGAAATTCCTAAACCAGAACCAACAATAATAGCGGTAAAAGCTTTTGGTAATCTGTAATCTTGAATAATATATTGCCATGATGGATTTGCGGTTAAACCACCTGTTAAACTTTTAAAGACCTCATTAAAAGGAATGGAAACAGAGCCTAAACTTATATTTACAAAAAAACAAAGCACCAAAACGATTGTTAATGCTATAAAAGATTTGGTATATGTTTTATTATGTAACAATTATTCTAAAGGTTTAAAAAAAGATGGTTCGTAATCTTCTAACAATTCTGGATGACAAATTTTAATCAAATCTTTCAAAACCAAATCTGGTCGTGTCATACCCAGTTCAAAATACAAAATTCCACCAGTTTTTCCTGTTGTGTTGGTAAAAGAATATATGGATTTATTTTGAAATGCTTTAAACATGGTGTTATGAATATTGGCGTTTTTAAGGGCTTCTAAACTTGAATAATTAGAAGGACTCAACCAAATGTCGGCGTTTTTGGCCTTTTCAAAAACCGATTCAAAACTAAGCTGTAAACTACCAGAACCTTCAGAATCTTTCCATAAGTAATTAGTATTGGCGTCTTTTAATAGTTGAGCTTCTGTGCTTTTACCACTTGGTAAATACCAAATGTCTTTATACATGGCGCCACTTAATATGGTTGGTTTGTTTTTTACATTTAGCGCTAAAGATTTTGCTTCTAAATAATTTTTTTCAATAGAATTAAAAATGGAATCGGCGTCTTTTTCTTTATTAAATAAAATACCAAAAAATTTAATCCATTCTGCTTTAGCAAGTGGAGAATTTTCTACCCAATCGCCGTTATAAATTACAGGGATTCCTGAATTTTTAATGGTTTCAAATGCTTTGTTATTACCATCAATTCCAAATCCAACAACAAGGTCGGGTTTAGTTTCGAGGAGTATCTCTGTATTTATACTTTCATTTTTACCAAGTTCTCTAACGTTTCCGTTATCAATTAACTGTCTTATTTTTTCTGAAGAAATAAAATTTGTTTCTGGAAAGCCTACCAATGTTTTTTCAACATTTAATAATTCTAAAGAAGGTATATGAGTAGTTGAGGTAACTATGATTTTTTCAATAGGGATTGTAATAATACCATCAAAATCATTTGCATTTAATGTGATTTTTGAAAGCATGTTTTTTTGAATCAATGCATAATTATAAGTCTTTTCAGAATTTGGCCAAGGACTTTTTATTGTTAATACTTTATATAATCGGAAATCTGTGACCTCAAACCCTTTTGCATAATCGTTTTTTAAAACAGTTGCAGTTGAAGGAAAATCTGTAGGCAGTTTTTTTTGGTCATTTTTACAACTTGATAAAGAGATTATTACGATAAAAAAAAGAAACTTATAATTAAAATTCATTGAGTAAGATTTGTAACAATTGTAACTATAGTTTAAAAATTTAGTTAATACTTTTGAATAAATTCATAGTCATGAGAGACAATTCAAATTTAACAATATATATAGTTGCTGCCGTAATAATACTTCATTTTTTAGTTGGCTTTGGTTATTTAATTTATAAAATGACAAAGAAAAAGTAAGCTTTGCGTTTTTAAATTAAAAGTTATCTATACTTTTGCAATGAAATTTGGTTTTATTCACTTTTGTGAATGAATTAAAAGGGAATCAAGTGAAAAGATTGACGATTGATGATTAACGATTAACGAATTTTGAAAAAAATTCTGAAATCAAAAGTCTATACTCGTTATTCTTCATTCTTGAGCTGTTCCCGCAACTGTAAGCTATAAGGCTTCATGTTCAACTTCTATGTCACTGAAGAGTAATCTTTGGGAAGACCAACATGAGGACGCAAGTCAGGAGACCTGCCATTTTCAAAACAAATAAGTTAAACTTTCGGGATAAAAGTTTGCGTATGGTAACTCATGCGATTCTCGAGTAATTATTAATTAAATGAACAAAAAAAGAAATGCTTTTGGTGTACTATGTTTAGGTATATCATTAGTAGGATTTGCACAACAACAAATGGATTCTGTGCAAGTGCAACAATTAGATCAGGTTGTAATAACTGATTCAAAGTTTAAGCTAAAAAGAGAGAACTCGGGTAAAGTTATTACCAAAATCACCCAAGCAGAATTACAACATCAACAAGGAAAATCAATTGCTGAAATTATTAATGCAACGGCAGGAATTGAAATTAACGGAACCAAAAGCAATGCAGGACAAAACCTAAATTATTATGTTCGTGGTGGACGTAATAGACAGGTTGTTGTTTTGATTGATGGTGTTGCATTAACCGATGCTTCGCAAATTTCTAATGATTATGATTTAAGATTACTAAATGCTAATCAAGTAGAAAGTATTGAGATTTTAAAGGGAGCTTCAAGTACTCTTTATGGTTCAGGTGCGGCTACTGCTGTAATTAATATCAAGCTGAAGGAAGCTTCAAAGAAGCCAATTTCGGCAAATTTTAGAAGTGTTATTGGCAGCAATCAATCTCAAAATGATAAAGCATATCATGCCGAAGATTTTAGAAATTCGGTATCTGTTAATGGAACAGTGAATAAATTTAACTATTTAGCTAGTTTTGGCAATCAATTTACTAACGGATTGTCTTCTTTGTCTTCAATTGAAACAGATAAAGATGCTTTTAATGCTATTAACGGAAACTTTAAATTAGGATATGAGTTTTCTAATGCTTTTAAAATGAATTTATATGGAAGTTTTGATGATTTTAAAGCTGATTTTGATGATTCCTATTCTGGTTCAGAAATAGACGATGTTTTTGAAACAGATCAATATCGTATTGGAATATCGCCAGAATTTAAATATAAAAATGGAAGTATCACCTTAAATGCGGCTTATAACAATACAAAACGAACTATAAACTCAAGTTATCCTGCAATTTATAAAGCAGAGAGTTTTGTGAGTGATGTTTTCAACAGGTATCAATTCAACAACAAATTTTATACGGTTCAAGGTTTGAATTTACAGAAAAACAATATGGAAAGCTTTGCAATTCCTTATGGAAGTTCAGATTTTGAACAAAGTATCGATCCAGATAAAGCAAAATTTACTATTATAGATCCTTATGCTAATGTGGTGTATATTTCAGATTTTGGATTGAATATCAATGCAGGAGCTAGGTTGAACAATCATTCTGAATATGGATCTCATTTGGTTTATAGTTTAAACCCATCTTTTAAAAAGACTATGAATTTTGGATATATAAAAGCATTGACAAGTTATAGTACAGCCTATATTACCCCTTCATTGTATCAATTATTTGAGCCAACTTATGGAAATACTAATTTAAAACCAGAAGAAAATACTACTATTGAGTTGGGAACTGAACTTAATATAAAAGATAAGGCACTTTTTAGTATTGTATATTTTAATAGAAAAGAGACCAACTTTATCAATTTTGTAGATTTAGGAAGTTATGTATATAAATATAAAAATGTAGATGATTCATTTAATGCTAATGGAATTGAATTTACAGGTGATTTTGTTTTGTCAAAAGAACTAAAAATAAAAAGTAATGCAACTTACACACATGTTGAAGATGATTTAAATTTAAGAATCCCAGAGATTAAAGTGAATGCTTCAATATTATACAATGTGTCAAATAGAACTTTTATGAGTTTGTCATATCAATTTAACGATGAAAGAACTGATGCCGTATTCAACGATATTACTTATGCAACAGATCAAATTACATTAAATAGTTACGATTTACTTGATTTTTATATCAGTCATAAATTAATTAACAATAAAATATTGCTTTTTGCCAATGTAACCAATATTTTAAATGAAAAATATGAAGAGTTATATGGATACTCTACACTTGGTAGAAATGTAAGTTTGGGTTTAAATATAAGTTTGTAAAATAAACGCCAATGGCTAATTATTACTGTTAACCATTGGTGATTTATATTTAATTGAAATTTATTTTGTTTATAATGTCATGAGGAAGTTTCTTGTCAATATGCATGTCATCATTAAATGGAATAAAACTGTTACTGTCTTTAATTAGGTTTAAATATGGACTTGTTTTAGTTTTAATACTTGCAGCTTTTCCTGTAGTTTCAATGTCAGCTAAAGCAGCTGCAAGAAGCGTTTCATTAACATCTCCCAAAACACCTAAATTTAAGTAGCTTTCTTTAAGTTCTATATCTGGCTTTAATCCATTAAAGTAGTCTGTATTACCTACTTTATTTAGTGATTTAAAAATAAGTGGTTGCATAGCGTAGGTGTGATTTGGGTTTGCACCATCACGACCATAATTGTCTGAATCGTATAAAGTTGTAGATGCTTGATATTTTCCTTCAGTATAATCTCCAATATGTACAACATTTATATATGGATCAAGACTGTTTATAACTAGTTCACTGGCAGATGCAGAAGATGCAGTTGCTAGTACGTAAACTTTTGATAGATTTAAACTATTCAAAGCTGTGCCATCATCGTTATTAGTAAATCTGTTTATTAATAATTCAGGGTTTTCATTTTCAAAAGCGGCCTGAAATTCACTATTCCATTGTTCTGTGCTAAAAACGTCACCATTAAACTGACCAGTAATCATACTTGATAAGAGAATGGCAGAATTAACTGAACCACCAGGGTTATATCTTAAATCTAAGATTAAATCTTGTACATTATTAGCTTTGAAATCGGCAAATACATCGTTTAGCTGACTATCATAATTAGCTGTAAAACCATTATACATTAAATATCCAATATTTTTTCCAGCAACATTTAAAATTTCAGTTTTATAAATAGGATTTTCACTGTATTCTAATTTGTTAAGTGTAATAGATGCTGTTCCTGAAACCACAATATCGTCTGATGTGTCTGTTGTTCCATTATCATTATAAGTAGCATTATTGATAGCATAACTATCTGCAGATAATTGGCTATTGTAGTTTGATGTTGTTAAAGCTGTGCCATTTATTGTACTAAACATGTCTCCACGTTTAACACCTTTATTCTCAGCATCACTATTTGGTAAAACTAACCTTACAATACCAAATATTTGCGATGTACTGTTAGGCTGTAAAAACAATTGAAACTCCATACCATTACTTGTAGAAACACCACTAAAATATTGTTCTAAAGCAATATAATCATCAACAATCCAACTATATTTGTCAACGGTTTGTCTTTGAAAAATTAAACTTTCAAATAAATATTCAGGAGTTGAATAATCATTTAAATAATTAGCATATTGATCATTAGATGAAAATCTATCATTAGCAAGGTTTGGTACATTTTCTTTGTATAAATAAAAAAGATTCATGCCTTTCCAAACAAAATCATTTATTTCATTTTTAGTTGTTACATTATCATCATTATCCTCAAAACAACTTGTTGTTAAAAAAGATAATGAAATTAAAAAAATCAGGGCTTTTGATATTTTCATTTGCTTTTAATTTTATAATCATTTAAAAAACATACTAGTAATGAAAAGATATTAAAAAGTGAGATTAAGTTATTTATTAGATTTTAAGTCGATAAACATATTCTTCCCAAGAGGAGTAAAATCTTTTGAATCTGCAATGGTTTCGTAATCAAACCCTATGATAGCTTTTGTTTTTGATAGGGATGTTTTGGAGGTAGTGCCAGTAATAAGGGATAATGCTTTTTCTAAAAACGGTTCAGTTGCATCACCCAAAACGCCTAAATTTAATAGGTCTTCACCTTCATAAACACCACCAGATGCTGTTTCATAAGTTATTGGATAATCTGGAGCAATGCCATTATAATAATCGGAAACACCATTAACATTTGTTGACTTTAATACAATAGGTTGTATTGCATACTTATGATTTGGGTTGGCATTTGCCTTGTCAAAATTAGGTGAATCATACAAGGTTATTGATCCAACATACTTTCCATAGGTAGTTGTTCCAATTTGAACAACATTCACATAGGGATCTAGGCAATTAATAACCAATTCGCTAGCAGAAGCACTGCCATCTGTAGTTAGTATATAAACTTTATTTAAATTTAGTCCTGTTATAGGCGTATTATTCTGAAGTTTATCTGTAAAACGATTTATTAAAAATTCAGGGTTATTTTGCTCAAAATAATCTTGATATTTAGAATTCCATTTTTCAGTATAGAAAATTTCTCCATTAAATTGACCAGTAATCATACTAGAAAGAATAATTGCAGAACTTCCATATCCTCCAGGGTTATATCTTAAATCTAATACTAATTCTGTAATTCCTTCAGATTTTAATTGTGTTATGGCATCATTTAAGGCATTATCAAAATCTATTATAAATTGATTATACATTAGATAACCGACTTTTATTCCGTCAGCATCTATAACTTTGCTAATCAATATCGGGTTTTCTGTAAAATTGGTTTTAGTGAGTTGCACTGTTTTTCCGTTTGGAGCTATACTATTATTAGTAATAGTAGCCATTCCCAATGTGTAATCATTATTATTACCAAATAATAAATCTGAATAATTATTTATAGTAAGCTGTTGTGAATCGACAGTTAGAAAAAAATCGCCTCTATGAATGTCTTTGTCAGCAGCGTCTGAATCATTGGCTACATACCTTACATATCCAAAGACATCATCAGACCCAGATAATCTAACTAAACCAAAATCTAATCCATTAGAATTAGAGTTTCCATTTAATGAGTTTTCTAGTTCAACATAATCATCTACCAAAAAGCTAAATCTGTCTACTACATCTTTTTGATATAACAATCCATCAAATAAATTTTCAGGAGTATTATATTCATTTAAAAACGTATAATAGTCATCCTGAGTTGTAAATTTGTCATCGGCTAAATTAGGAACATCAACTTGCCACAAATATATTTCATTTAATCCTTTCCAGATGAAATCATTAATCTCATTGTTTAATACAATGGGTTGAGGCTCTTCAACAACAATGTCATCTTTTTTACTACAATTGAATATAATCGAAATGAAAAATATCGATACTAGTAATTTTATGGGCAATTTTTCTAATTTCATAACATTATGATTAATTTGACTAACGGTAAAAATACTGACATTATTTTATTATAAAAATAATTTGTAACAAATTTGAAAGTTGTTCGTCGTAATTTTAAACGTCTTAATAAAGCATTTTAAACTAACCAAACCAAAGAACCAAACAAAATGACGCAGACAGAATTTTTAAATATTGTCATGCCTTTTAAAGATAAAGTGTTTCGTTTAGCAAAACGATTATTAGTCTCTACAGAAGAAGCTGAAGATGCTACACAAGAAGTTCTTATAAAACTATGGAATAATCAATCAAAATTTGAAGAGTATAAAAATGTAGAGGCATTTTCAATGACAATGACAAAGAATTTTTGTTTGGATAAGCTAAAATCAAAGCAGTCGCAAAATTTAAAAATTGTGCATAGCAACTATCAAGATAATAGCGTATCGTTACAAAAAGAGGTAGAATTTAAGGATAGTTTAGATTGGGTAGGAAGGATTATGGAAGAATTACCAGAACAACAAAAAATGGTTATTCAATTGAGAGACATAGAACAATACGAACTAGAAGAAATATGTAAAATGCTGGATATGAATAATACAGCAGTAAGAGTTGCTCTGTCAAGAGCAAGAAAAACAATAAGAGAAAGATTAACTAATACACACAGTTATGGTATTAAATAATATAGAAAAGTTACTTAAAAAGTACGAAAACGGAGAAACCTCTCTAAAGGAAGAGCAACAGTTAAAAAACTATTTTTCTCAAGAAACTGTAGAGCCACATTTAGAAATGTACAAACCTATGTTTGCTTACTTTTCAGTAAATCAACAAGAACAATTTACTAAAGACATTCCATTAAAAACTAAACGTATTTTTAATTACAAATGGATTTCGATCGCAGCAGTAGCTGTTCTTATGATAGGGTTTTATTTCAAATCAAACACAGCTAAAGATGATTTAGGAACGTATGATGACCCACAATTAGCTTATAACGAAGTAGTAAAATCGTTGGCTATGATCTCAACTCAGTTCAATAAAGGGACTTCTACTGTAGGTTACCTAAATGAAATGAGTAAAGGAACCGCTACACTTAGTTACCTTAATGAAATTGAAAACACAAGAAACATAATATTCAAACCTAATAATTAATAACACAATGAAAACTTTAAATAACATAAAAACAAATACAATGAAAAAGAAATTGGTAATATTCGTAATGGCAATCATGCTAATGCCAGCTATATCAATGGCTCAAGATGTTTTTGAGAAATATAGCGAAAACACAGGTGTAACCTATGTATCCATAAAACCTAAAATGTTTCAGATGATAGCAAAAATGGGTATTGATGTAGAGGATCCAGAAGCTAAAGCGTTTATGGATATGGTTAACAGCATCACAAGTTTTAAAACACTTGTTACAGATAACAAAACCATTGCTGCAGATTTAACAAAATGGGTAAAATCCCGTGCAAGCTCTTTGGAAGAATTAATGGAAGTAAGGGATGAGGGTTCTGAAGTGAAATTCTATGTCAAGGAAGGCAAAGATTCAGACCATGTAAAAGAACTTTTAATATATGTCAATGGCCTTGATAAAAAAATAGGCGAAAATGGCGTGAATATTAATGGGGAGCAAAGAAAGATAGAAACCGTTGTTGTATCTTTAACAGGAGACATTGACTTGAATGAGATATCAAAGCTTACCGAGAAAATGAATATTCCGGGAGGACAACATTTAGAAAAGAAAAAGTAATAAAACAATAATCAATCATGCAACGAACAATCAAACATATTCTATTTACCTTTGTTACAGCCCTAATTTTGATGGGCTGTAATGATGGTGCTTCATTACAACGGTATTTTGTTGATAATCAAGAATCGGCAAATTTTACTTCAATAGATTTGCCTGTTTCTATAGTGAAACTTGATGAGTCTAAATTATCTGATGTACAAAAAGAAGCCTATGGTTCTGTTAAGAGACTAAACTTTTTAGGTTATAGACTTGATAAATCTAAGGAAGCAGATTTTAATACTGAATTGACTAAAGTTAAAGCTATTCTTAAAGATAAAAAATACAATGATTTGATAGAATTTAATGATAGAAAGGCAAAAGTGATAGTGAAGTATTTAGGTGATGATGATGCCGCAGATGAGTTTATTGTTTTTGCAAGTTCAAAAGAAATGGGTTTTGGTATTGTTCGAGTAATTGGAGACAATATGAGTCCGGAAAAAATGATGACTTTAGCCGATGCTATGCAAAATTCAGATATTGATTCTTCACAATTTGGAGGGATAATGGATTTCTTTAAATAGTAGACTATCTAAATAAAAACAAAAAGGCTTGCAATTTTGCAAGCCTTTTTGTTTTTATAAAGTTTCTTCTATTCTTTTTCTTTCTTTCTTGAAAGGGTAACAATTAAATTAGTTACAATAACTAAAAAGAGAATGGTAAGAATGGTTTTGGTAATAAAATTATCTAAAATGTCTAGGACTCCTGATGCAAAAATACCAATACCCATTAATCCACAAAGTATTAAAGATTGTTTGTCTGTTAGCATAATTAAATTCCAGTATAATTACTAGGCGTAATACGGTTTAATTCTTCTTTTATTGTATCACTTACATCTAAAGTATTAATAAAACTTGAAATAGATGTTTGATTTATTTTTTCATTAGTTCTTGTTAATCCTTTTAATGCTTCATAAGGATTTGGGTAACCTTCACGTCTTAAAATAGTTTGAATAGCCTCTGCAACCACAGCCCAATTGTTTTCTAAATCATCAGCAAATTTGGTTTCGTTTAATAATAATTTACCTAATCCTTTTAAAGTAGATTTAAAACCAATTAAGGTATGTCCAAAAGGCACACCAATATTACGTAAAACAGTACTATCCGTTAAATCTCTTTGCAATCTTGATACAGGAAGTTTTCCAGATAAATGCTCAAAAAGAGCATTGGCAATTCCTAAGTTACCTTCACTGTTTTCAAAATCAATAGGATTGACCTTATGTGGCATGGCAGAACTTCCAACTTCGCCAGCTTTAATTCGCTGTTTAAAATAATCCATAGAAACATACGTCCAAATATCTCGATTTAAATCAATAAGAATTGTGTTTATACGTTTTAAATTATCAAACAAAGCAGCCATATGGTCATAATGTTCAATTTGTGTGGTTGGGAATGAATGGTGTAAACCTAATGTTTCATTTAAAAATTTAGTTCCAAAAGCTTTCCAATCAATATTTGGATATGCTACATGATGTGCATTGTAATTCCCAGTTGCTCCACCAAATTTTGCTGCATTTGGTATTTTTTTTAATGATGAAAATTGTTGTTCTAAACGTACTACAAAAACCTCAATTTCTTTACCAAGTCGAGTTGGAGATGCTGGTTGACCATGAGTTCTGGCTAGCATGGATATTTTTGACCAATCAGTTGATAAGTCTTTTAATTTATTAAGAATAATAGTGTATTCAGGAATATATATATTCTCAATGGCTTCCTTTAAACTTAAAGGAATTGCTGTATTGTTTATGTCTTGAGATGTTAATCCAAAATGAATAAATTCTTTAAATTCTGATAAACCTAATTTATCAAATTTTTCTTTTATAAAATACTCAACAGCTTTAACATCATGATTAGTAATGCTTTCAATTTTTTTAATTGCTAAAGCATCTTCAGTAGAAAAACTTTTATAAATAGCTCTTAAATCATTAAAAGCACTTTTTGAAACCGTTTTAAGCTGAGGTAAAGGAATTTCGCAAAGTGCAATGAAATATTCTATTTCAACTAATACTCTGTATCTTATAAGAGCTTCTTCAGAAAAATAAGGAGCTAACTCATTAACTTTATTTCTATATCTTCCATCAATTGGTGAGATGGCATTAAGTTCTGACAATGACATGTGTTGTGCTTTTTTAAAAGAATTGGCAAAGATAGGTATTTGTAATTCTAATAACGAATTACAATTTACGATTTTTTCATTCATTATTTTGTCATGTTAAATAACTATATTAGTATTAGTCAATAAAACATGCAGTCATGAAATTTTTTAAATTCATTTTAGTAGCATTCTTGTCTCAATCCTTGTTTTCACAAGTTTATAAAACTTCAGAGCCATTGGCTCACACATATTCTATTGTTGCCAGAGACACGGTAACTGGTAATATTGCTGTAGCGGTACAATCACATTGGTTTAGTGTAGGTAGTGTGGTAACTTATGGAAAAGCAGGTGTTGGTGTTGTTGCAACGCAATCATTTGTAAATCCTAGTTATGGACCAAAAGGATTAGCATTAATGGAGCAAGGTTTATCTCCGCAACAGGCGTTGGATGTTTTACTGGCTAATGATAGCGGTGAAATGTTTCGGCAAGTTGCCTTTTTAAATACTAAAGGAGAAGTGGCAACACATACTGGTAGTTCATGTATTGAAGCTGCAGGACATAGACAAGGCAGAAACTTTTCAGTTCAAGCGAATATGATGCTTAATAATACTGTTTGGGATGCCATGGCTAAAGCTTTTGAAACAACAAAAGGAGATTTTAGTGACCGAATTATTGCTGCTTTAAAAGCAGCACAAGGAGAAAAAGGCGATATTAGAGGAAGTCAATCTGCTGCTATTTTAATTGTTAAACCTGAAGCTACTGGAAATTCTTGGGAAGATATTGTTATGGATTTAAGAGTAGAAGACAACCCAAATCCTGTAGAAGAATTAGAACGATTAGTTAAAGTTCATAAAGCCTATAATTTTATGAATCAAGGTGATTTAGCTATGGAAGCAGGCGATACTAAAAAGGCAGAAGCACTATATTTAAGTGCACAAAATTTGTTTCCAAATAATTTAGAAATGAAATATTGGTATGCTATTAATTTGTTGAATAATAAGGAGTTTGAAAAAGCTCACCCTATTTTAAAGGATATTTTTAATCAAGATGCAAATTGGAAAACCTTAACTTCAAGATTAATAAAAAATAAACTGCTAATTATTTCAGAAAGCGAATTGCAAAAGTTGATGAAATTATAAAGATTAAAACTGATTACTTTTTTGCTTTAATCTTTTTTAAAATATGTTTAGCCCTTGCTTTATATCCTGGACTTTGATTTGGGAAATCTTGTTCTAATATTTGAGCAAGTTCAGGATGAATCCATTCATAATCTTTTCCAAAAAGATATAGTGAATTCATTGAATAAGCTTTTACAGCTATTTTTTCATCTCTAATCATCCAATCAAAACAGCTTTCAATAATGAGCTCTTTATGTTTTGGTAAAAGCATTTTTTTAATCGTATTAGGCTGTTTCGAATAATATGTTTTTGCTAAAAACTCGCAAACTTTAGCAACAGGTCTAACAGCAGAATCTAAATGAACTTTATTGATATTACTTGTAAATTCATCTAAATAGGGTACTAGTGCATAAATATATTTAGCACAAACAAATTCTAAAACCCAAGCTGCTTTGCATGATACTTTGTCATCTACTATAAATAAAATAGTAATTAGCTTTGGTAATAAACCCAAATCATTTAAAACTATTTGAGCATATTTTAGTCTATTTTCCCTTAAAGCATTTATATTGCTTAACTCTTTATGTAATTCTTCTAAGGTCATTAATAATTTTACTAAATTTAGAGTTCTAAAATTACCCAAAATGAAAACAATAAAAAAAATCCTTTTACTCTTATTAGTCTTATTTGTGATTGCTCAATTTTTTGGGCCAGAAAAAAATCAAGGGGATTTAGCTTCAATTCAACCTTTTTTAGATGAAACAAATCCACCAGAAAATGTTCAAATTATTTTAAAAGAAAGCTGTTATGATTGCCATAGCGATGTAACAAGATATCCTTGGTATAACAATATTACACCTGTTAATTATTGGTTAGCAGAACATGTAAACGACGGAAAAAAGCATTTTAATTTTTCAAATTGGGTAGGGAATTCTGTAAAGCGTAAGGATCATAAAATGGAAGAATTCATTGAAATGGTTGAAGAAAAAGAAATGCCTTTAGAGTCTTACACTTTAGTACATCAACAAGCAAAATTATCTGATGTTCAAATAAAAGCTGTGGTTGACTGGGCAAAACAAGTTAGAATAAAGTATAGTTTAGAGCCAAAGCCAGAATAAATTTTTATGCGTATAATCTGTTATAATTTTCAATAATATACTAGTTCACTATTGACAACAAAAAAAATATTAATTATTGGTTTTGTTTGGCCAGAACCCAAAAGTTCTGCTGCTGGAAGCCGAATGATGCAACTTATTGATATTTTTAAAACTTCTAATTATCTAATAACTTTTGCCAGTCCCTGTGCTAAAAGCGATAATGCATTCGATTTAAGTTCTTTAGGGATAAATCAAGAAAGCATTTTGTTAAACGATTCTAGTTTTGATGAATTTATTAAAGCATTAAAGCCAGATATTGTCATGTTCGACCGTTTCATGATGGAAGAACAATTTGGTTGGCGCGTTCAAGAACAATGTCCAAAAGCTCTAAGAATTTTAGATACCGAGGATTTACATTGCTTAAGAAAAGGAAGGGAAATGGCTCTAAAAGACCAAGCGCTTTTTGATAAGTCATATCTTTTTAACGACATCTCAAAGCGTGAATTGGCAAGCATTTATAGATGCGATTTAAGCATAATCATTTCTGAAGAAGAAATAGAAATATTAAAAAATCAATTTAAAGTAAGCGAACATCTTTTGTATTATTTACCATTTTTAACGGATGTCGTTTCAATGGATGCCAAACGAAAATTGCCAAAGTTTAAAGAGCGAGAGCACTTTATAACAATTGGAAATTTTTTGCATGCACCTAATTATGATGCAGTTATATTTTTAAAAGATGAAATTTGGCCTTTGATTAGAAAAAAATTGCCTCAAACAGAAATGCATATTTATGGTGCATATGCAACAGAGAAAGTACTTCAGTTAAATAGTAAAAATGAGAGCTTTTTCATTAAAGGATTTGCAGAAAATGTAAATTCAGTGATGCAAAATGCTAAAGTATGTTTAGCTCCATTGCGTTTTGGTGCAGGATTAAAGGGGAAACTCATAGATGCCATGTTGAATGGAACCCCTTGTGTTATGACTACTATTGCTGCAGAAGGGATGTTTGGTGGTTTTGAACCAAATGGGTTTATAGCTGATGATGCTCAGCAATTTGCAAATAAAGCTATTGAATTATATACGGATAAGATTTTTTGGAACGGAAAGCAAAAAAACGGATTTAACATAATGAATGTTCGTTATGATAAACAGCTTTTTATTTCAGATTTTGTGTTCAAAATAAATGCAATACTTAATAACCTTCAAGTTCATCGATTAGATAATTTTACCGGTCAAATGCTTCAACATCATACAGCACAGAGCACAAAGTTTATGAGTAAATGGATTGAAGAGAAAAATTCTAAGTCTTAAAAAAAACTTACTTTTATAAAATTCATTTTAAATTAAGTATCATGAAATCAAAACAAGCTGTCATCATTGCCTTGTTTCTAATTGTTTCAAATTTTAATCTGTTTGCTCAACTTACAAATGAGCAAGTAGATTCTTTAGTCAATAAAGCCATGGAGACATTTAAAGTAGCGGGTTCAGCAGTAGCAATAGTTAAAGACGGAAAGATAATTTATGAAAAAGGTTTTGGGGTAAAATCTAAAAAAACCAATGAACCAGTAAATGAACATACCAATTTTGCAATAGCTTCAAATAGTAAGGCCTTTACCACGGCAGCATTGGCTATGTTGGTTGAAGAGGGGAAAATTAAATGGACAGATAAAGTAGTAGACCATATCCCAGAATTCACCATGTATAATCCTTATGTACAGCAAAATTTTAATATTCAAGATTTGCTAACACATAGAAGTGGTTTAGGTCTTGGTATGGGAGATTTAATGTTTTTTCCAGATGGATCCGATTTTACAATAGATCATTTGCTATCAAGTTTTCAGTATTTTAAACCAGTTTCTGCATTTAGAACTAAATGGGATTACGATAATTTATTGTATTTAGTGGCAGGAGAATTAATAGCCAGAAAGAGTGGAATGACTTGGGAAGAATTTATAAAAACAAGAATTTTTGAGCCATTAAAAATGGATAATTCTTATGCAGCATTAGATGATATGTTAAGCAAGAGCAATTTGGCTTCTCCACATAATGGAGATTCTGGAACTCTTAAAGTTTTACCAGATTTTAAAGAAATGATTAATGGAGCTGCAGGTGGCATATATTCTAATGTAGATGATATTTGTAACTGGATGCTTCTTCAATTAAATAAAGGCAAATATGGAGAAAATTTAGAGCATCATTTGTTTACAGAAGAAAGTCAGCGTGAGATGTGGAAAATACACACGACTATAGACGCTAGCCAAAATCCTAGATATAATTCTCATTTTGCTGGTTATGGTTTAGGATGGTTTTTAACTGATAAAAAAGGAAATATGGAAGTATCACATACTGGTGGTTTACCAGGTATGCTTAGTAAAACCTTGTTAATTCCAGATATTAATCTTGGTATTGTGGTTTTAACTAATACAGAACCTGGCGGAGGCGGATTTTTTTATGCTGTATCTTCTACTATAGAAGATAGTTATTTAGGTTTAGATGATTTTAAATGGACAGATAAATTAGGTAAAGTCTTAAATGATAGAGCAGAAAAAGGAGATGAAGTAAGTAAAAAAGTATGGGAAACTGTTGAAGCTAACAAAAATGTAAAAATTGATGAAACCAAATTTATTGGAACATATAAAGATATTTGGTTTGGAAATATGGAGGTTTTTAAAAAAGGAAATCAGTTATGGATAAAATCACATCATTCACCCAAACTAAATGGGGCAATGTATTTTTATAACGCTAATACGTTTGCTATTAAATGGGAATATCAGGATATGAATTGTGACGCCTTTGCCATGTTTTCATTAGATGAAAATGGAATTGCCCAGAGTATTAAAATGAAAGGAATCTCACCAAATATAGACTTCAGTTTTGATTTTCATGATTTGGATTTACAGCGAATAGAGAAAGAGTAGTTAAGCTTCTACTTCACTTTTTTTAATTTTTCTGTAAGTATATGTGTTGAAAATATTGCGTTTTGCAAAACGAGTTAATTTATCAGCCTGACAAAACTTAATAAATAAAGCTTTGTTTACCCCAAAAAACTCATAAGTATTATCATTTAAAAAGGTTACTTCTAAAACCATTCCTTTGTGTTGCCAATCTATAATTGGGCTTGAAATTGTCTCGTTGAAAGTATCTAAATTTGCATGTATGGTTTCAGGTGCAATACTCACTAAAAAATGGTATCCATCTATAATTTGTCTGCTTTTAAGTTCAGCTTCAATCGCTAAATCATCACCTTTTTGAAACCTATCAGGATGCCATTCTTTTACCAAATTTCTATACGAAGTCTTTAATTGTCTAAGGTCAATTTCTTTTTCAACATTAAACAGTTTCTTGTATTCGTTAATTCTTTTCATAGGGTGAATTTTTTTTTACAAGGCGCGAAGATACTATTTATAATGTATTGAAAGTGAATAGTTTTTATAAATATAAAAATTCTTTTTACTATCCTGCTTTTTCTTAGCTTTGCGGCTTTAAAAAATTATTATGATTTCAGTTGATGCGTTGGCCGTAGAATTTGGTGGACAAACACTTTTTAGTGATGTTTCATTTGCTATTAATGAGAACGATAAAATAGCTCTAATGGGTAAAAATGGAGCCGGAAAATCTACTATGATGAAGATTATTGCTGGTGAACAAAAACCAACTCGTGGTAACATTCGTTTTCCTAAAGACAATATCATTGCTTATTTGCCACAGCATTTGTTAACCGAAGATAATTGTACCGTTTTTGAAGAAGCTTCTAAAGCTTTTAATCATATTTTTGAGATGAGAGATGAAATGAATCGTCTCAATAAAGAGTTAGAAACTAGAACAGATTATGAATCTGATTCTTATATGTCAATTATTGAAAAAGTTTCTGATTTAGGTGAAAAATACTATGCGCTTGAAGATATAAATTATGATGCTGAGGTTGAAAAAGCCTTACGTGGTTTAGGTTTTAAGCGTGAGGATTTTAATAGACTTACCAGTGAATTTAGTGGTGGTTACCGAATGCGTATTGAGCTAGTTAAAATTTTATTACAAAAGCCAGATTTAATTTTATTGGATGAACCAACCAACCATATTGATATCGAGTCTGTTATTTGGTTAGAAGATTTTTTAATTAATAAAGCAAAAGCTGTTATGGTTATTTCTCATGACAAAGCATTTATTGATAACATTACTAACCGAACCATAGAAGTCACAATGGGTCGTATTTATGATTATAAAGCTAATTACTCACATTATTTACAATTACGTGAAGACAGACGGTTACATCAAATAAAAGCATATAACGAACAGCAAAAATTTATTGCTGATAACATGGCATTTATTGAGCGTTTTAAAGGCACGTATTCTAAAACTAATCAAGTTAATTCACGTGAACGCATGTTAGAAAAGCTTGAGATTATTGAGGTTGATGAAATTGACACGTCTGCGTTAAAATTGCGTTTTCCACCAGCACAACGTTCAGGTGATTACCCAGTTACAGTAAAAGATTTATCAAAATCTTATGATGGACATGTAGTGTTTAAGCATGCAAATATGTCAATTTCTCGTGGAGAAAAAGTATCATTTGTAGGTAGAAACGGAGAAGGAAAATCTACCATGATTAAAGCTATTATGGGTGAAATTGATGTAGAAGGAACTTGTCATTTAGGTCACAATGTAAAAGTGGGTTATTTTGCTCAAAATCAAGCATCTTTATTGGATGAGAACTTAACTATTTTTCAAACGGTAGATGAAGTGGCTGAAGGAGATATTCGTACACAAATAAAGAATATTTTAGGACGATTTATGTTTAAAGGTGATGATATTGATAAAAAAGTAAGTGTGCTTTCTGGTGGCGAAAAAACCAGATTAGCTATGGTAAAATTACTTTTAGAACCTGTTAATTTGTTGATTTTAGATGAGCCAACCAATCACTTAGATTTAAAATCAAAAGATGTATTAAAAGAAGCACTTTTGTCTTTTGATGGAACTTTGATTTTAGTGTCTCACGATAGGGATTTCCTTCAGGGATTATCACAAAAAGTATTTGAGTTTAAAGACCAACGTGTTATTGAACATTTTGAAACTATTGATGATTTTTTAATTAGAAATAGGATTGAAAATTTAAAGCAGATTGATTTAAAAAAATAATTAAGCGTTTAGAAATCATATATTTTATTGTATTACATTTGAATAAAATTTTGCGTGATATGAAACCTCCTTTTTTTTATTACTTTCTTTAGATAATTAGTGTCCATACAGTCTAAAGTAAGACGTGTTGAACATTTGTTTGATTGTCTTGATAGCGAAATTTCTAAATTTCAAATTAAAACCAATTTGCACTGCATTTCTGGTTGTGGAAAATGTTGTACAAAACCAGATATTGAAGCATCTCCTTTGGAATTTTTTCCTTGGGCTTTTCATCTTTTTTTAAATGGATTAGCTCAAAAAACGCTTGATGAATTAAATAATACATCTAATTCAATTTGCTATATATATCAACCACTTTCCTTATTGGACAGTCACAATGGAAGTTGTGGAAATTATAAATATCGTGGTCTAATTTGCAGGTTATTTGGGTATGCTGCCAATAAGGATAAATATGGACAATTAAGGTTAGCTACCTGTAAAATCATTAAAGAAGATCAAAGTATTATTGTAAAAAACACTGATGAGGCCATAAATAAAGGACTTTACGTTCCTGTTTTTACAGATTATTATATGAAACTTAATCAGATTGATTTTCGTCTAGGTAATACCATTTTACCAATTAATGAAGCATTAAAAATAGCTATAGAAGAAGTGTTGCATTATTACAGCTACAGACCTTTTCCAAAAGGATTTAAAAACGCGTCATAAAATTTTTATAAGTTCAATAAATTGTTTTATACCGACAGTAGCGTTTTCTGCAATAACCGTTAGGTTTTGTTTGCTTTCTAAAGTAGGTTTTGGATCAATAAAATAAATTGGTGTTCCATGAGGCACATAATGTATCAAACTAGCAGCTGGATATACTTGCAAGGAAGTTCCAATAATAGCTAAAATATCTGCTGTCATGAAAACATCTATAGCTTTGTCTATCATTGGTACAGCTTCTCCGAACCATACAATATGCGGTCTTAATTGATACCCTTTTTTGCATGTATCTCCTAAGAGTAAATCTTTTTTCCATTCTTGTATATCGGTAACATCAAAAGAGCTTCTTACTTTAAGTAATTCACCATGTAAGTGAATAACATGTTTGCTACCAGCTCTTTCGTGTAAATCATCAACATTTTGTGTAATTACAGAGACTTCATAATCTTTTTCAAGTTGCGCTATGCCATAATGAGCAAAATTTGGTTCTACTTGTTGTAGTTGTCTTCGTCTTTGATTATAAAATTCTAATACTAATTCTGGATTTGCATGAAAACCGTCTGGAGTAGCAACTTCAGTAACGTTATGTCCTTCCCATAAACCATTGGCATCTCTAAAAGTTTTTAGCCCGCTCTCAGCACTCATACCTGCTCCAGTAAGTATAACTATATGTTTCATGCTTTAAAAATAATAAATTAGATAGTGCTTTCCGTTTATGTGTTGTTTAAAAATGGTTTAAATAAAGTTAAAATGGTACTCTTGGCTTTTAAAATTATTTACTAACTAATTTATAAAATGAATAATACATATTTATTTATTTATTTATTTTATTAACTTTATGAAACCAACCAATCTTTACTTTTTATGATGTTTTTTGCACTTAGTTTGCTAATTATAAGTGTAATTGTAATTGTAATTATAGCTGTTATTGCTCCTAAGGAGTATATAATTAAGAGAAGCATAATTATTGATAAGCCCTATATTGGGGTTTTTAGTTTCTTAAAATTTATTAAAAATCAAGACTATTGGTCTCCATGGAAAAAGAAAGATTTAAACATGAAACAAGAGTTTTTTGGAGTTGACGGAGAAGTTGGTTTTTTAGCAAAATGGGAAGGAAATGATGAGGTTGGAAAAGGTGAACAGGAAATAACATTTATTAATGAAAATGATGTGGTTGAGACAGAGCTGCGTTTCGAAAAGCCATGGAAATCAATTTCTAAAGCCATAATTAAAGTTGAAGATTTTGGGCTTATGCAAACTAAAGTTTCCTGGATTTTTTCTGGTTATAATAAGTTCCCATCAAACCTATTTATGCTTTTTTATAATATGGATAAAGTTGTAGGAAAGGATTTTGAAGAGGGTTTAAAAAGTTTGAAATCGTTGTTGGAAAAAGAATAATTTAAAACTACAATCTGTTGGTTCTACCTCTACTTAACAATTTATATTCCTCATAACACTCACTAATTGCGTCTAATATTTGCAAATCGTTAGCCGTTTGAATAAACCCTTTTGAGTAGTTACACTGACTTACAATTTCATCTAAATCTACGCGGTCAACTTGTAGTAAAGCGGTTAACATTTCTCTGTCAAACCTTGAAGCTAGAATGTTTCTAATTTCATCATCCTGCTTCATTTTCTTAAGTTTTCGCATTTCATTAGGTTTTTTACCAAACATTCTATTTAAGAAATCTGCCGGATTGAAAATTGAACCTAAAACCCTTGTAATTGCTGATGGAGAACTGGCTTCATAACCTGTACTTGGTAAGCCTGAAATACTGTAGCGGTAATTATTATTTATTGGTACTTGCTTAATGTCAACTTCTAAATATCCAGTAAGTTTCAATTGATTTATTACAATTTCTTCTAAAGCCAAAGCCACTTCGGTTAATTCAATTTTTGAGCTACCAAACTTAATCCAGTCATTAGTAACTCTAACTTTAATAGACTTGAACCCTAAATATGAAAAATGTAAAGTATCATTAACTTGTGCCTTAATCTCAAATTCACCTGATGCATTGGTAGATGTACCAATAACCTGATTTAAATTAACAATGTTAACACTTTCTAGAGGTGAATCATCGGCGCTATTTATTACTACTCCTTTTACAGTTGTTGTTTCTTGAGAAAAACAAAATGCAGTTATAAGTACACATGTAAATAGGATTAGATGCTTTTTCATTCAAAATTTAATTAGGTGTAAAAATAGTAAACTATGTACCAAGTTTTATACCATTGCAATATTTTTGACTTAAAATTAACAAACCTCTTTGATAAAATCAAAGAGGTTTAAAAATTATCTTCTAGAACGTCTTGGTCTGTCAAAACTTGGCGTTGACGACTTTGAGTCTGAACTGCCTGAACGTCTTGGTTTTGGACTACTATCTGAACGTCTTCTTTCACTTCGGTTTCCAGATTCGCTTGACACACTTCTTCTTTCGCCTCGGTTTGAAGATTCGCCTGGAGAACTTCTTCTTTCGCCTCTGTTGCCAAAGTCACTTCTAGTGCCTGATGAACGTCTATCACTTCCTCTTTTATCTCCGCCTTTTCTGTCATCACGTCTTGGTCCACGGCTTCTGCTTCTATTTCTATCGCCACCTCTGTTTTCAGAAACTTCTACGTTAACAAAACGGCCTTCATGCTTATAATCGGTGAAAAAGGCTAGCACTTTTTCTTTTAATTCTTTTTCAGTATTAAAGAAAGAAAAACTGTCTTTTACTTCAACTTTAAAAACATCATCTCTACCAAGTTCTAAAACATCTTTTAAGAAATCTTTTAAACTCATCCAATCATAACCATCTTTACTTCCAACGTTAATAAAGTAGCGAGTTGAATCAGATTCTTTTGAAAATTCTCTTTCATCTGAAGGAGAACCTTCTATATTTAAATTTTTAGATTTTTTATAATAGTTATAAAAACGTGTAAATTCAACAGAGAAGAATTTTTTTATTAAGTCTTCTTTGGTTGATTCTGCAAATAATTCATTGATACTGGTTAGGTATTTATCAATTTCATGATTGATTTCTGTATTGTGTATTTTGTTAGCAAGCGACATTAATTGCACCTCGCAAATTTCCATACCATCTGGAATTTCTTTTTTAACAAATTCTTTTTTAATGATACGTTCAATACTTTTTATTTTTCTAACCTCACTTTTTGAAACCAAAACCATCGAAACACCCGTTTTTCCAGCTCTTCCTGTACGTCCACTTCTGTGTGTGTATGTTTCAATTTCATCAGGAAGTTGATAGTTAACAACGTGCGTAATATCATCTACATCTATTCCACGAGCAGCTACATCGGTTGCTACCAACATTTCAATTTGCTTGTTTCTAAAAGATTTCATGACTAAGTCACGTTGATTTTGGCTTAAATCTCCATGTAATGCAGCAGCACTATAGCCATCTTCGATAAGTTGTTCAGCAACTTTTTGAGTATCGCGTTTGGTTCTACAAAAAACGACTGAGAAAATATCTGGATTCGCATCCGATAAACGCTTTAAAGCATCATATCTATCTCTAGAGTTTATCAAATAATACTCATGTGTTACTTGATTGGTGCTTTCATTTTTATTTCCTACAGTAATTTCTACTGGGCTGTTCATGAATTTCTTTGCAATGGTTGAAACCTCTTGTGGCATCGTTGCAGAGAATAACCAGGTGTTTTTATCTGCAGGTGTATAGGATAAAATATCTGTAATATCTTCATAAAATCCCATGTTAAGCATTTCATCAGCTTCATCTAAAACAGCATATTCAATTTTAGAGATGTCAACCATTTTTCTGCTTATCATATCTTTCATTCGTCCTGGAGTTGCCACAATAATTTGTGCGCCTCTTTGAACGTCTCTTGCTTGGTCTGTGATGCTAGAGCCACCATAAATAGCTACTACGTTTAAACCTTTACAGTATTTACCATAGAGTTTTATTTCATTGGTAATTTGCAAACAAAGTTCACGAGTTGGTGATAAAATTAAACCTTGAGTAGTTCTGCTATCAATATTTATTTTTTGAAGCATTGGAAAACCAAAAGCAGCCGTTTTACCTGTTCCGGTTTGAGCTAAGGCTACCAAATCAACGTCTTTTTCTAATAAAATAGGTATGGTTTTGTCTTGTACATCACTAGGAGTTTCAAAACCTAAATCAGTAATAGCGCGTAATAGGTCTTCATTTAGACCCAATTCTTGGAATGTGTTCATTCTTATGTAAGTATTCGATTTTATTATGTGGTGTTACATAAGAAGCGAATCGACATACTTAACACTAACCTTCTAGTAACACATCCTCACTCTGAGGAATAAAATCCATATTTTGGATTTCAAGCGGCAAAGATAGTATTTTATTTCTGATTAACTAGTAATATGTCAAATCTTTGGTTTTGGGCGTTTTAACACGCTTTCTAACCCAATGTCATTGCGAGGAGGCACCACGAAGTAATCTGTTTAATGAAAGAAGGTAAGTGTCATGAGATTGCTTCGTTCCTCGCAATGACGTTACTTCTTTAAATTAGTAATCCGTTCTAACAATGTTGGATGTGAATAATGCATAAATACATACGCTGGATGCGGTGTTAAATTACTCAAACTGTTTTTTGATAATTTTTTAAGAGACGTGATTAATGGTTCTGCTTTATAAGTGTTTTTAGCATAATCATCGGCTTGATACTCAAATTTTCTAGAAAATAAATTCATGATTAACCCAGTAATTTCAGAAATAGGAGAGTACAACATTCCAAACGCAATCAAACCAATATGGAAACTTGGTATTTCAACACCTAAAGCGTTTGACAATAAAGGATTTGAAATAAATAAGGATAAAATATAAAGTGTTAATCCCGTTAATAAAATTGAACTTATTAAATTAAAAATGATATGCTTTTTTTTGTAATGTCCAACTTCGTGTGCCAAAACTGCTACTATTTCTTCTTCATCTAAATCATTAATCAACGTATCGTAAAGAGTTACCCGTTTTTCACTTCCAAAACCAGAAAAATAAGCATTTGCTTTAGTGCTTCTTTTAGAGCCGTTAAGTACAAAAATCTTATCTAAATTAAAGCCTACAGTTTTTGCGTAAGCTGAAATTTTATCTCTTAATGATCCTTGTTCTAAAGGTGTTTGTTTGTTAAATAAAGGTACAATCAATCGAGAATAAAACATATTCATAAAAATTGTGAATACCGCAACTAAACCCCATGCGTATAACCAAAAAGATGGGCCTGTTGATTTGTAAAACCAAACAATAAGAGCAAGAATACCACCACCAACAAGAGCCATCATGAGCCAGCCTTTTACTTTATCTAGAAAAAATGTTTTAACAGTTGTTTTATTAAAGCCAAATTTTTCTTCAATAACAAAGGTACTGTAATAAAAGAAAGGGGTAGTTAATATATCACTTCCAATCATGATGATTCCGAAGAAAATCAAAGCAATAAGTATGGGGTTTTCAGTATAAGTTCTAGCAATATTATCTACAAATTCAAAACCATCAAAAAACAAAAAACCTAAAGTTAATACTATTGAAAAAGTAGAAGTTAAAAGTCCGAATTTGTAATTTGTAGCTTTATATTTTTGTGATTTTTTGTATTCAGCTTCATCATAAACATCCTTTAAATCTTCAGGAAGTTTATCATTATAATGTTTAGCGTTTAAGGCGTCTAAAACCTTATCAACTATAAAATTTATAACAATGATAGCTATGATAATATAGAAAAGTGTATTTGCAGTCATATTTGATATTTTTCGTCATTGTTTCGACTTTTTTAAAAAAGTCGAAACAATCTATTTTATTATAATTTTAATTTATGAGATTACTTCGGTCATACTTTCTTCGTAATGACGAGTTATTTAAAATCACGTTGTCTTTTGGCCTCAAAAATAAGAATTCCAGCAGCAACAGATACATTCATGGAATCTATTTCCCCTTGCATAGGAATAATAATGTTTTGATTGGATTTATTTAACCAATCTTCACTTAGTCCGGTTGCTTCTGTTCCTACAACAATTGCTGTAGGTTTTGTAAAATCTTGGGTATGATATTCTACAGAGGCTTGTAAAGCAGCACAAAAAACACGGATGTTTTTAGTTTTTAAAAACTCAATAATTTCTGTAGTGCTTCCTGTTGCCACTTGATTAGTAAACACACAACCAACACTTGAGCGAATGATATTTGGGTTGTATAAATCTGTTTTTGGATTTGCTATAATAACAGTATCTAAATTAGCAGCATCTGCAGTTCTTAAAAGCGCACCAATATTACCTGGTTTTTCAGGTGCTTCAGCTACTAAAATTAAAGGATTTTTAGAATTAAATTTTAAATTGGAAATTGAATGATTTTTGCTTTTAGCAACAGCCAGAACACCTTCAGTAGTATCTCGGTAAGCTAGTTTTTCATAGACCTCTTTTGAAATTTCTATGATGTTGATTTGTTGATTTGTTAATTTGTTTAGTTGTTCTAAAGAAAATAATTCATTGCAAAATAAAATGGTTTCCAACTCATAACCACCCTTTAAAGCCAAAGAGATTTCACGCTCACCTTCAATTAAAAACAAACCACTTTTTTTACGTTCGCGCGATTTGTCCTTTAATTGGGCTAGTTGTCGAATAAATGGGTTTTGTGTACTTGATATTTCTTTCATAGAATGAAAACAAAAGTAAATTATTTTAATGTAATTTTAAATGTTTTTTATCGACAAACACTTCTAAATCAATTCAAAATAAAATGAAGTATATACTATTTTTATTATTAACAGTTTTAATGTTATCGTGCAAACAATCATCTGAACCAAAAAAAGTAGATACAAAAACAATTGAGAAAGAAATTGTGCCTAAAAAATATCCTGAAGCTATTTCTAAAGTATTTGAAGCTCATGGAGGTTTAGATGTTTGGAACGATATGAAATCACTCTCCTTTACAATGCCTAAACCTGATGGAAATGAAATAACCACCGTCAATTTAAAAAATAGAAAATCACGTATTGAGATGCCAAAGCACACCATTGGTTTTGATGGAAAAGAAGTTTGGCTACAATCAAAAGATACTACGACATACAAAGGAAATCCTAAATTCTATTATAATTTAATGTTTTATTTTTATGCCATGCCTTTTGTATTGTCTGATAATGGTATTCATTATGAAAACGCTACAGCTTTGGAATTTGAAGACAAACAATATCCAGGGATTAAAATATCTTATGAGAGCGGAGTGGGAGAGTCTTCTGATGATGAATATGTAATGTATTATGATCCAGAAACCTATCAAATGGCTTGGTTAGGATATACAGTAACGTATTTTTCCAAAGAAAAAAGTAAAGATTTTCATTATATAAAGTATTACGAATGGCAACAAGTTAATGGATTGTTGTTACCTAAAATTCTACAATGGTATCAAGTTGTTGATGGGAAAATTACTGAGAAACGAAATGATGTTGAATTTATTGATGTAATGGTTTCTAAAGAAAAATCAAACCCAACAATTTTTGTAAAACCTGAGAATGCAGAATCTGTAGAATAAATCAGATTTACTAAATAGATTCCTTTTCAAAATAATTAACAAATAAAGCTACTACATAACTATAACTTTCCATGCCTTTAGATTGTTTGTTGGCTTTTAGAAATGTACTGTATGATTTTTTGAAAAGTGGCTCTGCCGGGTTTTCATAGTTATCCCAAAACGTTCGCATGTCTTCATAGTTCTTTAAGATGCCTTTATTAACTGTTTTGGTGATGGAATCAAATAATGCTTCATCACGTCTGTAAATTTCATTCAAACAAAAACGGAGCGCAAAGGTGTAACCTGAATATTTAAAATAGATATCATCATGATTAATAGCTGCTAAACAACCAATAAAATTGGCTTCGTTTTCTGCTGCATAACCTAATTGATGAGCAACTTCATGGGTAGTAGTTGTTGGAAAAATATAGGTTGGAATTAAGGCGTCAACCTGTGATTCATTAGTTAAAGGATTTAAATAACCACTAAAACCCATATAGGTTAAAGGTAAACTGAACAATGATTTTTTTATGCTCTTTGAAGAATATTCAAGATGAGGGAATTCTTTTTCTAAATTATTATATCCTAAAAGAACCATATTTAAAATGTCTCTTTTGCTATAAGGAATGTCAATAGGCAAGCTATCATTTTTAATAATGTTGGAATGAATGGTATTAGATTTTTCAATCAGTTTTTTAGTCACTTCTATAAGTTGCTCTGTTGTGTATTCAGATTTTAAACCGAGGCTTTTATAAAGAGGTAATCGGTAATAATTTAAACCCCAAAACAAATGAAATGCAAAATAAACGATTGAAATAGCTGAAAACACATCGATAAACCAATTTTTTGTATCAGTTTTTATCCGCTTAAAATTTTTAAAAATCCATCTAACTATGTAAATAATGGCAAACGCATATACTAAATCCCCGAATGAAAAAGGGATCCAACCCAACATAAGCCTAAAAAGCTTTGAAATGTAGGGATATATACCATTACTATAATACCTCTCAATAAATTCTGGATAATTCGACAGCCATTTTATCAATAAATATTGTGGAATTATTGAAAGGGCAAAAATTAGTTTTTTATGTTTTAACATGCTTCAAAAATAAGGAAATGTTTATTAATCCTGATTAGATATGTTACCTTTGTGAAACTTAATATAAACATTATGAATTCAGATATAAGACAACTTGAACCAAACCAACTTTGGAATAAATTCGCCGATTTAAATGCTGTGCCAAGAGCATCAAAAAAAGAGGAACGCATTATTGCTTTTGCAAAAGAATTTGGTGAAAGACTTGGTCTTGAAACCTTGGTAGATGAAGTAGGTAATGTGATTATTAAAAAACCAGCAACCAAAGGCATGGAATCAAAAACAACCGTAGTGATGCAATCGCATTTAGATATGGTTCACCAAAAAAATAATGATACTGTTTTTGACTTCGATACTCAAGGTATTGACATGTATGTGGACGGTGATTGGGTAAAAGCTAAAGGCACAACACTTGGGGCAGATAATGGGTTAGGTGTTGCAACCATCATGGCTATTTTAGAAAGTAATGACATTCCTCATCCAGCCATTGAAGCCTTGTTTACTATTGATGAAGAAACGGGTATGACAGGTGCAATGGGTTTAAAAGGTGGTTTGCTTTCAGGTGGAATTTTATTGAATTTAGATACAGAAGAAGATAACGAGTTGGGTGTTGGATGTGCTGGTGGTATCGATGTCACTGCAAGACGAACTTATAAAGAGGAGGAAACGCCAGAATTTAAAATAGGATTTAAAATTACTGTTAAAGGATTGCAAGGTGGTCATTCTGGAATGCAAATTCACGAAGGATTAGGCAATGCCAATAAAATAATGAACCGTTTATTATTTGATGGTTTTGAAAATTTTGGATTGCGTATTTCAGAAATTGATGGAGGAAGTTTGCGAAATGCTATACCCAGAGAAAGTAACGCTATAGTTGCTATTGATGCCATTCATGAAGAAGCTTTTCTTTTGGAAATGAAAGAACAAGCAGACAGTATAAAAACCGAATTCAAAACTATGGAACCCGATTTAGAAATGCTTATTTCTAAAATTGAAACACCTAAAATGATTATGGATTTAGGCGTTCAAGAAGGGTTGACAAGAGCTTTGTATGCTGCCCAAAATGGCGTATATAGAATGAGTGCAGATATTCCTGATTTGGTAGAAACATCAAATAACATCGCTAGAGTAGTGGTGAAAAATGGTGAGATCATGATTGCTTGTTTAACACGATCTTCTGTTGAAAGTTCAAAAATGGATTTGGCAAATACACTTCGTGCATGTTTTGAGTTGACTGGTTGTGAAGTAGAGTTTTCTGGTGATTATCCAGGTTGGGCACCCAATATGGAGTCTCCCATTTTAAAACTGATGACAAAACTTTATGAAGATTTAAATGGTGCCAAACCTCACGTTGCTGCTTGTCATGCAGGTTTAGAATGTGGTATTCTGGGAACCAATTACCCAACTATGGATATGATTAGTTTTGGACCAAATATTAAAGGAGCCCATTCACCAGACGAACGTGCTCAAATCTCATCAGTTCAAAAATATTGGAACTTTGTTTTAGAGATATTGAAGCATATTCCTAATAAGTAAAATTGGTTTGTTTAACGTTTATGTATAAGGAATGTTGCGTGTTTGAGTGCGAGGATTTTCCGAAGGAAAATCAGATGCTAGCTAACAAAGCAACGACCAAACGGTTGAACTAAAATAAGCAATGTTTTTTACATGGCTTAAGTTTGTTATTCTATAATTTTCTGTGGATAGATTTTTTTCACCTCCGCTAACTGTTCGTCCGGAAGATTGTCTAATTCCATATTATATTTTTCTTTTGAAAATTGTTCTCTTAATGAACGTATTTCTCCAACAATTATATTCTGTACTTCAATGTAAGTTTTATACATTGTTTCTCTGTCGTTTTTTAAAGATATAATTGATTCCGATTTGTTTTTAGATTCGTATGCTCGAATTAATTTTTTAAGTTCCTCAATAGTAACTAGTTTGTCATTAACAAAAATTTGACTTTTTCCTTTAAGATAGATGTTTAATGCTTTGCTTAAATCATATTCAGTTCCGTCTTCTTTTAACTCTGGTAGTTTTCTCTTTATTCCATCTTCAGTTGAGTAGCTAATTGTATCAAATAAGAAAAACACACTGATTTTGTAATAATCTAATACAAAATCTTTTTCGTTAAGTACTGATAAAATTCCGTTAGCTACTGTAGAAGGTGAAAAGTTTCCAGAAATTTTAATTGAATCTAAAACAGTTTGCAATTCAGTTACTTTATTAATTTCATTTTTTGAGTTTTTAAGTATTTCTGACTGACATACTTTTAAAGGTTCCTTTTTAGGTAGTCCAATATCTATAATTATATCTAAAAATGATTTTGTTGGAATGAAACGGAAATCATTATCGCTTACAATTTTCTCAAAAACGGCTTCATAGCTTTTACCTGTCGAATCATTAAGAACTTTTTCGGATATCAATAATTTCTCAAAATCAGAGATTGCATTTTTGAATTCTACGCCATGGTCTTCATAATTTTCATAAAAACAATTCATTAATTTGGTTTCAATTCTTTCCTCTTGTCCATAACAAGAAATTGATAAAGTCCCAAAAATTAATGATGTAAGTATGAGTTTTTTCATATGTTGCCTAACTAATATGATATGAAATCGTTTTAATGTTTTATATCAGCAGTTAAACGAAGTTAGTTAAAAAATCTTACAAAGTCAAAAGAGAAAGGAAGTTAAAAATTTGCAGATTGCTTCACTAGGTTCGCAATGACGTTGTTATGGTCATTAC
>DJWL01000202.1 GCA_002441545.1 Flavobacteriaceae bacterium UBA6231
TTCACGTTTTTAACCCAATCAGACATTGAAGTTTTGGTTAAGGAACACGTGGAAGCACCACATTTACGTGTGTTACAAAAACGTTTAGCTGAAGAAATAACGGTTATGGTTCATTCAAAAGAAGATTTGGAGAATGCCATTAAAGCCAGTAATATTTTATTTGGAAATTCAACAGGTGATGATTTAAAACATTTGAACGAGCAAACCTTTTTAGATGTATTTGATGGTGTTCCACAAGCTGAAGTAACAATGGCAGACGTTGAAAACGGACTGGATATTATAGGTGCATTAGCAGAGAAAACGGGATTTTTAAAATCGAATGGTGAAGCCAGAAGAGCGCTTAAAGAAAATTCAATTTCAGTGAATAAAGAAAAAGTAGATGAGAATTACAAAATCACTACTTCTGATTTAATTAATAATAAGTTTGTATTACTACAACGCGGTAAGAAAAATTACTTTGTAATACGTATTTCATAAAAAAGCCTGACAGGGAAATCAGGCTTTAAAACTAACCAACCAGCTAAAAAAGTATTTTCTTTTTCATAGCTGTTTTTTTTGTCGTTAATATTTAATAATCCTTACAAAAATTTGTGCTTTTTTATCGGTTTAATAAACTGTGTCATTACGAACGCAGTGAAGTAATCTTTCTAATCAGAGTTCATATCATGAGATTGCTTTGTTTCACTTGCAATGACAAAAAAATTATAAAACCATTAAATTACATCCGCGAATATCAGAATGGTCAAAACGGCCAATGACTTCAAAAGAACCATCATGGTAAACGCGTCCTAAATCTTGTGTAGCAATAAAAGAGCAAGAGTTAATATTTGCCAAATCAATCACATTAATACCACCTGTTTTTCCAGCAGGTTGAATGCTCAAAGCATCTTCAGTATCACGAGTTACAATACGCATCCAATTTGGAGAATTATAAAGGCCGTTACTTTTTGAATACGCCTGACTTAACAATTCGGTCATGCCATATTCACTATGAATGGTTTCAACGCCAAAACCTTGTTTTAACGTACGGTGAAGTTCTTCACGTATCAATTCTTTTCGTCGTCCTTTCATGCCACCAGTTTCCATAATAATCGTGTTATGTAATTGGAATTGGTAGGTTTCAATTAAATCCAATAAAGCAAATGATACACCAATAAGCAATACTTTTTTTCCTTGCGAATCTAACTTGATTAAAGTGTTTTTTAATTCAGATAAATTATTAAGGTAAAACCCACTCTCAGGATGCTTGGTTTGCTTTATCATGGCATCCACCATATAAATTAATGATGAACCTTCACGTTCTAAATACGAAGGCAATAGGGCCAAAACCACATAATCTTCAATAGCTCCATAAAACGTTTCAAAACCTTTTGTAAAGCTTGACTTATAAATATTTAAATCAGTTACTAAATGCTTACTTGTCATAGTTCCTGTTGTTCCAGAACTTGTAAATGTGGTTCGAATGGGATTGTGATTACTTACAACCTTATGTGTTTTAAAAAACTGAATAGGTAAAAACGGAATGTCGTAAATGTTTTTTACATCACTAGGATGCTTGTATAGCAAATCACAAAATGACCTGTAAACCTTATTGTTTTTAAACTGATAGTTAAAAATATCCAAAGCCAAATCACTGAATTCTTGCTCAGTTTGGATCTTGAAAATGGTATTAGTATCTATCATTTAATGGCTGTCAGTTCGAGTGAAAATTGTATAACAATTTTTGTATCGAGAACAAAATGCAAAAGTACTAAAATAAAAAAGCGCCACCATTGGTAGCGCTTTTAAAAAAGGTATATTTTTTAATACTTAGTCTATTACTAATTTAGTAGTAGAAATGGCATTTTCTTGTGATACTTTCATGATGTAAATACCAGAAGTTAAACTAGCAACATCAAGTTTGTTGTTACTTACAGTTTTATTAAGCACTTGTTTACCTAACATATCAAACACTGCCACGTTCATTTTAGCATTGCTTTTGCTCGCAATAGTCACATAACCTAATGATGTTGGGTTAGGGTACATAGCAAAACCTTGAATTTGGTTGTATTTTGTTGATAAAGTTAATTCAGATAATGAACGTGCTGTAATATTTGGCACTCCAGTAATTTCACCAACGATTCCAACAATATTGGTGCTTCCTGAAGGAATGGTTGTTCCAATATAATTAGCTTCAAAAAACGTAGTTCTAAAAAACATACTACTACCATCAGAAATACTGTAATTGGTAGTAGGAGTAGAAGTAAATAAATTAATACCATCACCATCGGCAAAAGTTACGCCATTAATTCTAACTAATTCAGATTCATAATTTTCCCATGTAGTTGATAAAGTGGCAATATCAACGGTTGGAATAGTAACAGAATTTCCTGTTGAAGTTGCAGCGCCCCAATCAGCAGGCGTAGGTACAAATTCTAAAACACCGTTAAAATCAAACAGATTACCTCTTATATTGGTAATGCCATCACCTTCATTATAAGTTGATGAAATTTCAAATAGAGCATCATCTACCAAAATACCACCAGTGGCATCCTGAAAATATTTTTGGTTTCTATTGGTTCTTGAATAGGTGTTTATTACTTCTCCCGTTACACGGTAATAAGTATCTGGGTCTACAGTGCCAGCTCTTAAATCGGCTATGGTAGCTACATCAATATAAGAAGGGATAGTTATAGTAAAAGAGTAAGTAACGGCTGGGATTAATGAGGCTCCCGCATTATCTACAAATTCCGAAAAGAACACATAAGTATTACCACCGCTTAATCCTGTTATTGGGTATTCAAAACCATCGTTTGAAGTAAAAATATTGCCACTATCAACAGGTGACCCCATGTTGGTAACCGCCCATTCTATATAGCCATCACCAGAATTATCGCTAACACCACCACCTGCATCTCCAGACATGGTGAAATTGGTTGTTATAAAATCAATGGAAGCATTCACATCTTCAGGGTTTCCAATAACGGTATCTCCGTTAATAAATCCTGCACTCAATGCTAAAGAAGGGACAGGAGCTCCAAACGTTTGTCCTGCATTTATAAATCCTCTGGAATGTGCTACTGGCCCAGTCCATGAAAAATTATTATAAGTAAAACCGGTTCCTGTAAGTTGTAAAGAAGTGTCAATGGCATTGGTGCCATTTTCAATAACACCTATGTCTGTTGAAAGGATGCCGTCTGCAACGCCGCCAACTCCAGAAAAAGATCCTTCGTAACTTAAAAATTGAATGAGCGAGCCTCCATTGTCAAGGGCAATACCATCAGGTGCACCATTTTGGAAATTTGCAATAGGAAACCAAATGGCTCCATATCCTGTTCCTCCTTCATCAGGAATTATTCCAGAAAGAGCTACTATTGGAGTGTACGAAGCACCATTGTTTCCATTATAAGGCGTTAAGGTATAGCCTGTTAAATTGGTGCCTGCAGGCCCGGCAATTTCAATACCTTCATCTGCGTCAGTACTTGCATTATCATAATGAATTTCATTAATAAATACCGTTTGGCCAAAAGACAAACCAGAAATTAAAATCGTAAAAAGTAAAATGTAAAGTTTTTTCATAATAAGAGAGATTAATTAATTAAGTTATAAAAATAACGATTAATTTGAATAAAAACTAAAAAACAGCCTATTAAGCTGTTTTTTAACAATGAAATAACAATAAGGTTACTTTATCACTAATTTCCTAGTTTCACTAATATTATTTTCTGTAATCTTTAAAATATACACACCGGTACTTAGTTGTGCAATATTTAATTCTTTACCAGATAAATCGGTAGTATATATTTGTTTTCCTAAAACATTGAAAATTTCAACGCGTTTAGTAAGGTTCTTATTGGTAGTAATATAAACAAATACTCTACCATTATTTACAGGGTTAGGATATATTGATAAGCCATCAATATGATCTTGCTGGGGCGTATTATTTAATCCTGTTTGAGAAAACCCTTGTTGGGCCATCAAAAACAAAAAGGAAAAAA
>DJWL01000053.1:0-422 GCA_002441545.1 Flavobacteriaceae bacterium UBA6231
CATATCGAGAACTACTTAAAATAGATATACTTAATTTTTGTATTAAAATGAGTTACACGTTATATAAAATTATGCTTGCAACCGCAGTAATAGTAGCTTTTATTCCTTCCTTGGTTTTATTGTACAAGGACTATAAAAAAAAACAAAAAGAAATTCTAAATTTTAATCACAAAACAGCCACTACGAAGTGAATAGTGAGATGTGAGTAGTTAAAACGTTAAAGGCGAACACGTTTGTCCAAAGTGCATTATTGTCATGCAGAGCCTTTCGACTGTCGCTCAAGACAGGCTAAAGCGAAGCATCTCCTCATCCTAATCCCTTATTAAATCTGAGATTCCTCCTAAGCCTGTATTGAGCTTGCCGAAATATCGGAATGACAGCATTGTTTGTTGTTTTACATTTTGCTAATTGCCATGCAGAGC
>DJWL01000053.1:474-18914 GCA_002441545.1 Flavobacteriaceae bacterium UBA6231
ATTCGAGACCTTAAAAAGTAATCCTGGTTTAGATATTTATTGGTTTGAGTGAAGTTTTGGGTATTAAATATATCAGTAACACCAATGCTTACAGATGCTTTGTTTTTCCAAAGGGTTTTTCTGAAATTTATATCAAGCCCATGCCTACTACTAATATTTGATGGCCCATTGACTATGGGTGATATATATAAATAAGAGACATCAGCAGTTAAACTTTTGTCTTTAAGAAAAGAAAAGTAATTAATAATTTGTGAGTAAAAAGCCCATTTGCTATTATTTATTAACTGGGTAGTAATATCTTGGTTATAAAACTGGTTTTCTTCATGAAACAAAGATGACAAGACATATAAGTTCCAGTTAGTAACTATCTTGGTATATGTTGTAAAATCCAAACCATAAGAGATATTTCTATCAATATTAGTGTTAATGGTTTTAATAATATTTTCAGTATTATCTTGGAAAGCAATTTCTAATGTTGGGCTATCTTCATATCTATAATAAGCCTCAAAAGTATATTTCTTATTAAAAGTATAACCTAAAGTAAACACATCATCAATTTCTGGTTTTAAATTTGGATCACCCGTGATATATGTGTTATCATTTAAATAATATTTAAACGGATTTAAATCACTGTATCTTGGTCTAGATATCCTTTTATTATAGTTAAAATACAACTCATTATTTTCGTTTAAACTATGAGACAAATAAAAAGACGGAAAGAATTTTATATAATCACTGTTGTTTTCTTGGTTTGTTGATATAGAATTCCCTTTAATGTCAGTATATTCAGTTCTTAAGCCCGTTTTAATACTCCATGTACTCCAATCTTTAGAATAGCTTAAATAACCCGCATAATTGAGTTCATCATATAAAAAAGTATCCGAATTTTGTAAATCTTCTGTTTTTATACCATTCTCAAAAATAAACTGATTTAAAATACTCTCTGAATTAATACTAGAAACTTTTAATCCAGCTTCTAGTTTTGCTGATTCATGTATTGGCAATTCATAATCAACTTGACCTGTATATAATTTAATCTTTTGACTAGAAAATGTTTGAAATCTATTGGTTCTAATTAATGATTCATCCGGAAACAGATAATCTGTATCTACATTTTGATAACTAGAGAAATCATAATCAGTATAATGAGCATTTGCCGAAAGCTTTTCTCCTTCTTTCTTGAATTTATGAACATAATCTAACGTGAAAGCCAAATTATAAGTTTCATCTACTAAACGATTCATAGTGTGAAATGATGAATCTAATTCTTTATTTGAGTTAAAAACATCAGTAAATGAATTAACTGATGTTTTAGTATTATTTCTGGGTGACATCAATAAATTAGTAGTAATACCCAAACTGTTTTTTTCATTGATTTTAAAATCAATATTTGCATTGAGCGTTTGATTTGTTGTTTCTCTGGTTCTTTTAAAATCTGTTTCCCAACTTGAAGTAGTCTGATTATTTTCTATAAAGTTAATAGACTCATTATTATGCCTGTAATCTTTGCGTGGACTTATATTATAATTAACATAAGCATCTATGGTTTCAGTTTTAAAAAAATGACTCGTTCCTAATGAATATTTTGGATATTCTTGTCCTTGCTTATAATTGCCAAAAACACTGCCATTATAACCCGAAATTATATTTTTACTCGTTACAATATTAATAACAGAACCACCTTCTGCTTCATATTTAGCGGGTGGATTGGTTATGACTTCAATAGATTTTATATTATTTGCAGAAGTCCCTTCCAATAATTGTTGAATATCACTAGAAGATAAATGCACTTTTCTATCGTTGATATAGATAGTTGGTGTTCCATTTTTTACTGTAATAGCCCCATTAAAAACCAATACACCAGGGGTGTTTTTTAAAATATCCAAAATATTATTATTAGATAGAGTGCTGTTTTCAACATTAAAAACTAATCTATCAACTTGGCGTTTTATAGTGGGTCGTTTTGCAATTACTGTTACTCCATCAAGATTTTGGGTTTCTTCTTCCAAAACGATAGCATTGAATATTAAATCCTTATTTAAACTAATGGTAACCTGATAGCTTTTAAACCCTAAAAAACTTATGTTTAATATGTACTCTGATTCTTTTAAGTTTTCCAATAAGAATGTACCATCTTCATCAGTGGTAGTTCCTGAGATGGTATTATTTGTATTTTCTGTTAAAGTAACATTACAAAAAGCAATAGGGATATTCTTTACATCTTTTACGCTTCCCTTAACAGAAAATTGCTGAGAAAAGCCAGATAAAGAAAACAAAAAAACGAGAGATGATATTAGCTTTACATTCATAAAAAGTCAATACTTGCGAATTTACAAATTCTAATTTAAATTAAATTACGGTAAAACCGTAAAGACCGCTAATTTTAAAAGAATTTATCTTATTAAATTTGAAAAATTAGAGAAAATATTATTTTAATATATAGATTTATAGAATCAAAAATTTATTTGTAATTTGATTTTTTATTAAAAGCATCCGTTTATGTCAAAATCATTATCACCATTTACTAAGCAACAGCTTTTACCACAAGAAGAAACCCTTGAGATTTTTAAAAGAAAAGGAGAACTTTATATTGGAATACCAAAAGAAACAGCTTTTCAAGAAAAAAGAGTTTGTTTAACACCAGATGCTGTTTCTGCTTTGGTTAATAATGGGCATAAAGTTCTACTTGAGTCTGGTGCTGGTAATGGAGCTAGTTTTAGCGATAGCGATTATAGTGAAGCTGGTGCGGAAATAACTAAAGATACGGCAAAGGTTTACGCTTGTCCAATGATATTAAAAGTTGAGCCTCCAAGTCTTGAACAAATTAAATTGCTTAATCCTCAAACTATATTAATATCTGCGCTTCAACTAAAAACACAAAGCAAAAAATATTTTGAATTACTTGCATCAAAACGAGTTACTGCTCTTGCATTTGAATTTATTAGAGATGAAGATGGAATTTATCCCGCAGTTAGATCTTTAAGTGAAATTGCCGGAACAGCTTCTGCGTTAATAGCCTCAGAATTGCTTTCAAATAGTTCTGAAGGTAATGGATTGTTATTTGGTAATATTAGTGGCGTTCCACCAATTGAAGTTGTTATTATTGGTGCTGGAACTGTTGGAGAATTTGCAGCAAGAAGCTCTATCGGACTAGGTGCTAATGTTAAAATTTTTGATAATTCTATCTCAAAATTACGTCGTATTCAAACCAATTTAGGAAGAACTCTATTTACTTCTACCCTACAACCAAAAAACCTAACCAAAGCTTTAAAGCGTTGTGACGTAGTAATTGGTGCTGTAAGAGGTTTAAACAGGTCTCCAATTGTAGTAACAGAAACCATGGTAGAATCCATGAAACCAGGATCTATTATTATAGATGTAAGTATTGATATGGGTGGATGTTTTGAAACCAGTGAAGTAACAACTCATAAAAACCCTACGTTTGTTAAACATGGTGTTATTCATTATTGTGTGCCAAATATACCTGCCAGATATTCCAGAACTGCCTCTGTATCTATAAGTAATATATTCACACCATACTTGTTAAAAATAGCCGAAGAGGGTGGTATTGAAAATTCTTTACGATTTGATAAAGGTTTAAAAAATGGATTGTATTTTTACCACGGAATTTTAACCAATAAATCTGTTGGCGAATGGTTTGATTTAAAATATAATGATATTAATCTACTTATATTTTAATTCTACAAAACTTAAAAATAAATGAAATTAATTCAACGAATAGGTTATTACCTTGGAGGTTTCTCTGTAGGATTAGTAATTTTGGCTTTTTTTTTAAACGGTAAAAAAGTGTCTTGTGATTATGGTCCTGATGCTAGAGTTTTAAAAAATATAAACACAAAAAAAATAGTCTATTCTGAAGATATTAACATGGATCTATCTGAAAAAAAAGTAGATTCAATAACAATCTTATATCTTCTCAAAAAAGGAGATGTTAATTTTTCTAAAAGCAATCCTAGAGAAAAGCCTTGTGCAATCTATACTATTGAAGGAAAGTATAACGAAAAAAACATGGAGTTAACCGTTCAAAATTGCGACAGCGTGGCTACCCTTCTGAAAATTTCCATGTCTAAATAAAAATGATAAAACGGATTTTTGATGCTTTTTTTTCAGGTTTAGGATTAATAGTTCTTGCTCCTTTTTTATTAATTATAGCTATTATTATTAAATGTGATTCCAAAGGACCAATTTTATTTATTCAACCAAGAGTTGGTTTACATAATAAGAACTTCAACATTTTTAAATTCAGAACCATGTATGTGGAATCTGAAAATAAAGGGTTATTGACTATTGGAAATAGAGATTCAAGAATTACAAATGTTGGATATTTTTTAAGAAGATATAAAATAGATGAATTCCCACAGTTAATAAACATCATTAAAGGAGACATGAGTTTTGTTGGTCCTAGACCAGAATTGAGAAAATACGTTAATTACTACACCAAAGAGGATTTGATTGTTTTATCTGTAAAACCTGGTATAACTGGATTAGCTTCAATTGAATATAGAAATGAAGTAGAATTATTGAAATCAGCAAAAGACCCCGAAGCTTTCTTTATACAATCAATCATTCCAGAAAAAAACAAACTCAATATAGAATATATTGCTAAAAAAAGTTTTTGGTTTGATTTAAAACTAATTGCAATAACCATTTTAAAAGTGGTAACTAAATAACTTTTCTTGTATTTATAATATTTGTATTAGGCACAAATACTTATTTTTCGTACTTTGCATATACCTTAATCTATGTATATCTGCACTTTATCGAAAGAAACCTATGGATAAATCTACTTCTGAAAGTATAAAAAAATTGCTTGAGGAATCTGGTTTGGTTTCAAGTAAGAAAGCAATTCATAATCAAAAGTTTAAATCTGATTTTACTAATCAAACCATTTTAATTACAGGTGCCGCTGGATCTATTGGAAGTGAAATATCAAAACAAATTGCTAATGGAACTTTCAAAAATTTGATTTTAATTGATAATGCAGAATCACCAATGTACTTTTTGCAAAAGGAATTTGAACAATTTTCAAATTTAAACATCAATTTCATCATTTCTGATGTAAGAGATGTGTTTTCTATGCAAGAAATATTTGAGTCTTTTAAACCTGACATTGTTTTTCATACAGCAGCCTACAAGCATGTTCCCTTAATGGAATCTAATCCATATGAAGCGGTTAAATTGAATATATTGGCCACCAAACTTTTGGCAGATTTAGCTTTATTAAATAAAACAAAAAAGTTTGTATTTATTTCTACAGATAAAGCCGTTAATCCTATAAGTGTCATGGGAATGACAAAACGAATTTGCGAACGTTTTTTAGAAGATTTAAACACAAAAAATAACACCAAATTCTTTATAACACGCTTTGGAAATATTTTAGGGTCTAATGGTTCTTTAATTCCCCTTTTTAAAAAACAAATTGAATTAGGAAAGCCTCTAACAATTACAAGTTCTAAGATTTCAAGATATTTTATAAATAAAACAAAAGCTTGTAATCTTATTTTAAAGATTGCGAGTTATGAATATTGGGAACATAACATGTTTACTTTTAATATGGGCGAACCAATTAAAATTATTGACTTAGCAAAAACTTATATTGCTTCACAAAATGATATAAGTGAAGACAATATAAGTTTTGAATTTATTGGATTACGTTCTGGAGAAAAACTTCATGAAGAAATTATTTCAAAATCCGAAGTGATAAAAAGCACGATTTATGAAGAAATCATGTATGTCATTCAAAAAAACAACAAAACATCTAATCCAATAGATTTAAAGTTATTGGAATCCATATCTCCTCATCAAAAAACTAGCGAAATAAAATCTATTTTAAAAAACTATTTATAAAAAACTATAACAATTTTCTACGTTGTTTTTCTTTAGTTAATAAAGCTAATTCTCTACCTGTTTGCCCAGCAACCGATGTGTTTTCTTCTGCACGTCTAATAAGGTAAGGCATAACGTCTTTTACAGGTCCAAATGGAATATATTTAGCAACATTATAACCCTTACTAGCTAAATTAAAACTAATATGATCACTCATTCCATAAAGTTGCCCAAACCAAACACGCTCATCGTTGTTTTTCAACCCCATTTGCGCCATTAAATTCATGGCAGCATATGAACTTTCTTCATTATGAGAACCTATAAATAATGAAATTTCACTTAAGTTTTCAAGTATATAAGAAACAGCATTATTAAAATTAGTATCTGTTTCTAATTTACTTTTACACATAGGTGTTGGATAACCTTTGTCAATGGCACGTTCATTTTCCTTTTCTAAATAGGCACCTCTTACAAGCTTAAAGCCCATGTAATACCCCTTTTCTTTAGCTAATTGATGCTCTGTTTTTAAAAAACCTAAACGATCTGTTCTATACATTTGCAACGTATTGAAAACAATAGGCTTTTCAGTATTGTATTTTTGCATCATATCTCTAACCAAGGCATCTGAAGCGTCTTGCATCCAGCTTTCTTCAGCATCAATTAAAACCTCAATATCATGCTCTTTACCTCTTTTGCAAATAGCATCAAATCTATTTACAACTTTTTGCCATTCTTCTTGTTCTTTATCAGTTAAAACGTCTCCGTTACCAATTTTTTCAAAAAGTTTAAGTCTTCCAAATCCCGTTGGTTTAAAAACGGCAATTGGCATGGATTCTTTTTCTTTAGCAAAATCCATTATTTTTAAAGTAGTAGTCATGGCAGCATCAAACTCTTTATCGTTTTCTTTGCCTTCAACTGAATAATCTAAAACAGAACTCACTCCTTTGTCAAACATTTTGTCAATAACTGGCAAGCAATCAACTTCGTTTACTCCACCACAAAAATGGTCGAAAACCGTTGATCGTATTAAGCCTTCAATAGGCAAATGCGCCTTAATTGCAAAGTTTGTTGCTGCTGTTCCTATTTTAACCAAAGGTTCAATAGAAATCATTTTAAAAAGAAAGTAAGCGCGTTCTAATTCTGAATCACTTTTAAGAGAAAAAGCAATTTCTGTGTTGTCAAAAATATGTTCGGAAATCATTTTGTGAAAAATTAATGCAAAGATAATGATGCTGGAGTTATCATTATATATAAAATCTCCTTATTTTCACAGTCGAAAAAAGTTTTTTTTAATTTATTCAAACGGCATCAATAAACACTGATGTTTTTCAAGATGCTAATGGTATTTTGATATAAAAAAAAGTGCATATTTACAAATGAAATCTATTACAGCAAATAATTCCACTATTCATTTCAATGAAAACTGCTATATAGCTTTAAACAAGCATATTAAAGATAAAAATTTTTCTACTATTTTTATTTTAGTTGATGAAAACACTCATGAACTCTGTTTACCTATACTATTAGAAAAATTAGAAACTAACAGTGTTATTGAAATTATTGAAATTGAGGCTGGAGAAATTCATAAAACTATTGATACTTGTGTTGGTGTTTGGAACACTCTTTCGGATTTGAATGGTGATAGAAAAAGCTTACTAATCAACATTGGCGGAGGTGTTATAACAGATTTAGGAGGTTTTGTAGCATCTACATTTAAACGCGGTATTGCATATATTAACATCCCTACTACTCTATTATCTATGGTAGATGCTTCTGTTGGAGGAAAAACAGGTGTTGATTTAGGTACTTTAAAAAACCAAATTGGCGTAGTGAGTGTGCCAGATTTGGTATTGATTGATACTAACTATTTAAAGACGCTACCCCAAAACCAAATGCGTTCTGGTTTAGCTGAAATGTTGAAGCATGGATTAATTAGTAGTGAATCTTATTGGAATAAATTTAAAAACTTATCCGACTTATCTTTTGATGATTTAGATGATTTAATTTATGAATCTATTTTAATTAAAAAACATGTTGTTGATATTGATCCTTTCGAAACTAATCTTCGTAAAACACTTAATTTCGGACATACTTTAGGGCATGCTATTGAATCCTATTTTTTAAGCAACCCTAATAAAACAGATTTATTACATGGTGAAGCCATTGCCATAGGAATTGTTTTAGCAAGTTATATTTCAACAAAATTAGTAGATTTCCCTATGGATACTACAAAAGAAATAAAAGAGATTTTCAACAACTATTATGGAGTCGTAAATTTTGAGGAGTCTGACTTTAAACCCATCATTGAGCTTCTTAAATACGACAAAAAAAATAATCATGGCAATATAAACTTTGTGTTACTTAAAGCTATAGGAGATCCTGTAATAGACTGCTTGGTTGAAGAACCTGTAATTTTAGATGCATTTAAATTTTATGCTTCCCAAATTTAAAATCAAAAAAATATTGTAATTTTATAATATTAGCATTTGTATAAAAATAAACCCTAGGTTTATTGTCTAATAGTTTTTTTATTATGAAATAAATTTATCTTTTGTTAAATTATTCCAAAGGATAAATAAAGTTTTATAACCAGTAAATAATAATTAAATTTTTTACAGATGAAAAGAATTATTGTTGATTACAAAAAGTTAACACCTGAGTTACTTAAACTTTTAACGGAAAAATTCCCCGATGGTTATAGTGATAAAGATATTATCACTTTTGATAATCATCGCAATGAAACTATTGAAGCTGTTGAAATTAAAACAGATGATGCAGATTATTTAGTAAAGGTAAGTAGTAAATTACATTATACTATGACAAATTTTGATAGTGAAGATTTTGAGGTAAATGAACTAGGTAATGTTATTGTTGACCCAGATTTAGAAAACATAGTTGAGCCTAATACTTATATAGATGACGAAGAAGAATAAACATTCCATTTTAAAATTTATTCTTATAGCAGTTTAATTCCTTAACTCAATCTACTTAAAACAAAAAAGAAACTTAATTGATAAGTTTATCAATAATTTATTCATGTTAAATATATTTTCAAAAAAACAATTTCTCATAGATTTATTAAAAGACTTTGTTGATATACATTGTCATATATTACCAGGAATTGACGATGGTGCAAAAACTGTTGATGAGAGTATATCGCTTATAAAAAAAATGAGTGAATTAGGAATTAAACAATTTATAGCGACGCCGCATATAATGCAAGATTTTTATCCTAATGATGAACTTTCCATTGGAAATGCATTTCAAAGCCTTATAGAAAACTTAGCGAAAAAAAAATTAAATAATACTGTAATAAATCCATCTGCAGAATATATGATGGATAATCATTTCGAAAATTTAGTGAAACAAAAAGATCTATTTCCTTTAAAAGAAAACTATGTACTGATTGAAATGTCATACTTTCAACCACCTATTAATTTGCAAGAAATTATTCATGACATTTTAATGAAGGAATACAAACCCGTATTAGCACATCCTGAGCGCTATACCTATTATCATGGCAAAAAAGAATTTTACAAAACTCTAAAGCAACTTGGGTGTTTTTTTCAACTCAATTTGTTGTCATTAAGTGACCACTATGGAAAAAGCATTCAAAAAACCGGTTCGTATTTACTAGACGAAAACCTTATTGATTTTGTAGCTACTGATACTCATAATAGCAGTCATATAGAAAAACTAACCAATATGGTTATAAACAAAAATAAAAAAACAAAATTGCTTAGTATAATTGAGAATACAAAAAACACCTTTTTAGTTTCCTAAAAATCTTTTTAATAAAGATTTTTTTTCTGGAGCACCATAATAACCATATCTGGCTCCATACCCAAAATTAGCTTGATTAACATCATTAACAACCAACATCATACCGTTAAGCTTGTTCTTGTCATGCAATTCTTTAGCAAAATTTAAAATTTCTTTTTCAGTATAATCTGCACGCGTTAAATAAACCGTATGTCCGGCAAATTGACTAAACAACAAGGTGTCTGTTACTAACATAGCCGGAGCAGTATCAACTATAACAAAATCATACTGATTTGAAACCTTATCAAAAAGAGGTTTCATACGGTCGCTCATTAATAATTCAGCTGGATTTGGTGGGATTTTACCAGCTAATAAAACATCTATTTTGTTGTCACCTACACTATATGTGTCAATAGCTTCACCAATAAGAATAGAATCATCAGTCAAATATTCTGTAAGACCAATTTTTGAAACACGTTTTTTATGTAAATTAAGTGGTCCTAAATCAGTTTTTGGGTTTCTAATATCAGCACCTATCAAAAGTACTCTTTTATCTGTATTTGCTAAAGTTAGAGCGAAATTTATACTGAAAAAAGATTTTCCTTCTCCATCAATTGTTGAAGTAACAAAAACAACATTGTCATAATCTTTTACATGCCTACCACGTCTCACATAATCAAAATTAGTTCTAATAATTCTGAAAGACTCTGACAATAAAGAACGGTCATTTCTTTGAACAAGAAAATCCAATTCTTTTCCTTTAAGTTTAGGTATTTCACCTAATACCGTAATATCTTTTATTGTTTTTTCCAGGTCTTCTTTGTTATGAATTTTAGTATCTAACAAATCTTTAACATATATAACAGAAAATGGAACAAAAAGCCCAAAAAATAAAGCAGCTATATAAATTACTTGACTATTAGGGGAAACAGGTATTCCTGTACTATAAGCTTCATCAACAACTTTCACATTAGGAGATGTCGCTGTCATTGAAATAGTAGCTTCCTCTCTTTTCTGTAAAAGATAAAGATATAAAGCCTCTTTGATACCTTGTTTACGTTCAATTCCTCTTAGTTTGCGCTCTTGGCCTGGTACAGAATATATTTTAGAATTAATTCGATCTGATTGATTTTGCAAACCATTAATTCTAATATTTAACGTTTTTCTAGCATTATCAATGCTTTGATTTAAATTTTGCCTAATAGCATTAAGACTTTCATCTAATTGTACTATAACCAAGTTCTTTTCTCCTGCACTTGTTAAAAGACGTTCCCTGTTTGCTAATAATTCACTATATCTTTCAGAAAGCGCACTGATAGAAGGATCACCAGTACCCATTGATGGTATTGGGTCGAACGTAGAAGAATCTGTTCCTAATGACTCTTTCATGTAGTTTAATACGCGATATTCTGTTTTAGCTTGATCTAACAATTGCTCATTTTGTGTACTTGAACTCAAAAACTGTCCAGCCTCAGAAGATACATCTGTTATTTTGTTTCCTGTTTTAAATCTAACAATGCTATCATCAACATTAACCAAATCTGAAGCAATTAATTCGACACGAGAATCTATAAATTCGGCTGTGTTTTTTGATCTATTATTCTTTAATCTTAAGTTTGAAGCATTATATTCTTCTACCAAAGTACTAACAACATCTTTTGCTTTTTGAGGTATATTATCTTTTGCACTTACAATTAAAACTTTTGATGATTTACCATAGGGTTCAACAGTAAGATTTGATCTTAATGCTTCTGCTACTGAATTAATTGAAGACATGTTTACCCTTAAATCATAGCCTATTAGTTTATCTGTTTTACCATCTTTAGGGGTAATAATCATTCCTCCAAATGGAGTTGGTATATTTTCACCGTAAGCAATTTTTTTTGGAGTATCATCTTCGTTAACTCTATAATTAAATCCTACACTTGAATTAATATCAATCAAAAAATTGAAATCAGTTTTATAAATGATAGAATCTGATGCTATAAAATTAAAATTAACTGGAACACTTTTCCCATATAGTTCAGATTCATAAACTCTACCTTTAGTAAAATACCTAACGTTTAGTTGCAATTTTTTAACAACATTTCTTACTAAATCTCTAGATTTAATTATTTGGATTTCATCTTCTACTTTAGCTTCTTCACTTTCTGAAAAAAGTGATAAATCTTGAAAAACAGCACTAGGTGAAGAACTTTCTTTATCATCTATAAGCATTATTTTAGTATATGCTTCGTATTGTGGAGGCGTATATCTCAAATATAAATATGCAATACCTAAAAACAATAAGCAACACAAAACAAACCATCTCCATTGTTTAAAGTATAAACTTAAAGTCTTCTTTAAATTAAAATCTTGGGAAACAGTACTTTTAAAATTGTTTTCTTGATTTGAAACCATAAATTTATAAAACTAAAAACGTGTTGTTAAAATAGCTAAACTAATTAAAAGCGAAGAAATTGATAAAATAAGACCTATTCTTGTGTCTCCTTTAGCAGATGACATTGCTGAATTATTAGGTTCTACATAAACAACATCATTCTGTGTTAAAAAATAAACTGGTGAATTAAACACCTCTTTATTGGTTAAATTGATGCGAGTATATGTTTTGGTTCCGTTAAAATCTCTTACTACTAAAATATTATCACGTCTACCCTTGATGGTCAAATCTCCTGCTAAACCAAGAGCTTCCATAATTGAAATACGCTCACCAGAGATTTGATAGGTACCTGGGTTTCTAACTTCTCCCAAAACTGATACCCTAAAATTTAAGATACGTAAATTAACTATAGGATCTTTTAAATAACCTTCTGATAATTTTTCTTTTAAGAGCTCTTTCCCTTCTTCTACAGTTAAACCTACAAGTTTAACTTTTCCTAATACAGGAAAATCAATGTTTCCATCTATATCAATAAGATAATCTAAAAACTGAGCGTTGCTACCACTTTGCCTTACAAGGTTGAATGGTCTAGAAGCTTCAACATCAAAAGTTGAAACATAAATACTAACAATGTCATTCACTTTAAATTTAGGAGTAAATGAGTCTGTATCAACAATAGTTTCAAAATTTTTAGCATTTTGAAAATAAACAACATCTTCTTTTAATGATTTACATGATGTGAATAAAAGGCTAATTACTAAAATCTTTATAAATATTATGTCTCTCGCTTTAAATAATAAGGATATTTTCATTTTAATATTGTTTTGGGGAAAACTAAACTTTTTAAATGTCATTACAGATTAATAAAGGTTTTATCAACCTTATCATCAGACACTTTAACATTGTTGTTTTGTTCATAAACACGAGCACGTCTGTCAAATTTTTCGAAATCTGAATTATTAGACTTGTACTCAGGAATTAATTGTTTCATTTTTAAAACAATATTATTATTTTGAAAACGATTAGTAATACACAGTGCTTCTATTTCAGATTTTACTTTTTGATAATCGAGCTCTCTAGTTTTACTTATCATAATTTTTTTGTGATATGTAGCCAATGTATTTTCACCATCTGCTAATAACTCTTCATAAAGTTTTTCACCTGGTCTTAATCCTGTGATTTTTATATCAATATCCTCTGGATAACGTAATCCGGAAAGTTTTATCATATTAAGAGCAAGATAATAAATCTTAACAGATTCACCCATATCAAAAATAAATATTTCACCACCTTTACCCATAGTTCCTGCCTCTAATACAAGCTGAGAAGCTTCTGGAATAGTCATAAAATACCTTGTAATATCTTTATGTGTTAAAGTTAATGGCCCTCCATTTTCAATTTGTTTCTTAAATAAAGGAATGACAGATCCGTTTGAGCCTAAAACATTTCCAAAACGTGTAGTAATAAATTTCGTTTTACTTTCCTTTTGTAAACAACTCATATACATCTCTGCCATTCGTTTAGTTGCTCCCATAACACTGGTTGGGTTAACAGCTTTATCTGTAGAAATAAAGACAAATTTTTTGACATTATATCTAGATGAAATATCGGCTAAAATTTTAGTTCCATTAACATTAACTTTAATAGATTCATACGGAGAAGCTTCCATTAAAGGAACATGCTTATAAGCAGCAGCATGAAATACCATAGTTGGTTTAAATTCTTGAAATATGCCATCAATTCTTAAACCATCACGTATATCAGCAACTATTGCTGTAAAATTAAACTTCCCATTCTGTTTTAAATCCTGTTGCAAATCATACAATTGTGATTCAGCTTGATCGATTAAAACTAAATGATTAACATCGAAATGAGATAATTGTTTTACCAGCTCACTACCAATTGATCCTGCTGCGCCAGTTATTACAATAGTCTCTCCATGAAATTCATTATGTAAATTAGGATTATCTATTTTTATGGGTTCTCTTCCTAATAAATCTTCAATTTGAACTTTTTTAATTTGACTAATACTCAATTCACCATTAATCCACTTTTCAATAGGTGGTACTTTGGTAATTTTAACCTGAGTTTCATTAATTAAAGAATCAATTAAATGCATGATGTTATCAGCTGCTATTTTTTGAGTAGCTACAACAATTTCATCAATATTATTTAATCTTACATATGAAGGAGTTATTTCTGTATATGATAAAATAGGAACTCCATTAATAAACTTCCCGTATTTTTTATTATTATCATCAATAAAACCAAGAATTTCAAATTTGGTTTTATTGTTATTTGCTAAAGCATTATAGGTTACTATTCCAGAATCCCCTGTTCCATATATTAAAATCTTTTTTGAGGCCATGAAACGGCATTTAACATATCTATACAATACTTTAAATAATAACCTACTTGCACTAAGTGCTACGAAACTTAACAAAGAATGGATGATAATGATTGATAAAGGAACTGTAAATTCAGGAATTAATTCGGTTACGCGATTAAGTATAACTAAAAAACTAGTCATAAAAGTCATTAAAGCAACAGCCTTCGATAAATTCATTACGTCATTAAATCCTGTATGACGAATAACACTTTTAAAGGATCCAACTATCAAAAAACTAGACCCTGCTACAATAAAAAGTAAAGGTAATTGAACTAAAAATTGGTGTAAATCAAAATCTAGAGTAAAATTAAATCTTATAAAATAAGCAATAAAAAAAGTAACCAAAACCATAGACAAATCTATAGCTAGTACTAACCATTTAGAGGCATATTTTTGTGAATAATAAGCAAAATAATTTTTTATCATAATGAGAGAGTATTAAGTATAATTTGGAGCACACGTACTAAATCTTGTTGAGTTAAATTAGATCCACTAGGCAAACAAAGGCCTTTATTAAATAAATCTTCGGAAACACCATTAGTATAAGAAACCGCATTTTTAAAAATGGGTTGCATATGCATTGGCTTCCATAGAGGTCTTGATTCTATATCTTCTTCTAATAAAGCAAGGCGTATCCTTTCACGTTGTTCATAAGAATCAGTTATGATACAAGTAAGCCATCGGTTAGAATAAAAACCTTCAGGCTCTTCTAGAAATTGAATAGAATCAAATTTTGATAAATTATTTTTATAAAACTGAAAATTACGTCTTCTTGCTTCTACCCTTTCATCTAAAACTTCCATCTGACCACGACCAATTCCAGCTAAAACATTACTCATTCGATAGTTATATCCAATTGAAGAATGTTCGTAATGTGGTGCCTGATCTCTTGCTTGAGTTGATAAAAACACTGCTTTTTGTTTTAAATCTAAACGCTTTGTTATTAAAGCGCCTCCTCCAGAAGTTGTTATAATTTTATTTCCATTAAATGATAATATACCTATATCTGAAAGTGTTCCGCATTTAACACCAAAATAACTGCTTCCTAAAGCTTCAGCACTATCTTCAATAATAGGGATATCATATTTCTTGGCAATGGCATTAATTTCATTAGCCTTGTAAGGCATGCCATATAAATGCACCGCTATAATGGCTTTTGGTTTTTTATAACTATTAATACGATCATTAATCGCAATTTCAAGCAATTCTGGAGACATATTCCAAGTATCTGTTTCACTATCAACAAATACCGGAGTAGCTCCTTGATAAACTATAGGATTAGCAGAAGCAGAAAATGTAAAACTTTGACAAAGAACCTCATCCCCTGTTCCAACCCCTAATAATTGTAATGCCAAATGAATTGATGCAGTACCAGAACTTAATACAGATGCATAAACGTCATTATTAAGATATGTTTCTATATCATTTTCAAAACCGTCTACAAGTGGACCCAATGGAGCTATCCAATTAGTATCAAAAGCAGTATTTACATACTTTTGTTCCAAACCACTCATATGAGGTGATGATAAATATATTTTAGTCATTGTTAGCATCAATAATTATCAATATAACTAATTTTTAAAACCTTCAATTCTAAACATAAAGTATCTGAGTAGTTAATCTTTAACTACTAAAGCATATACAATTATTGTTTTGTGAATTTTAAGAGGTCTTGAAAACAAAATCAATTTGGATTAATTAAAACTTTTTATTTATTAAACATTAAAATTAATAATACACTATTAAAAAAATTAATACTATACTATTGTAATCATAATGATTAAAATTAATTTATTGCTATTAATCAATTCAATCTCGATTTTTACAGTGTAAATTTAGTAATTGTTTTGATGTAACATAGTAACAAAATGGTTAATTCGCTAAAAACATAATTAAAATCGGTCAATAGCAATTTAAATTATTAATACCATTTTTAACTACTAAATTTATCGTCAAAATTCATTTTTTTAGATGCTGATTTTATAATTAAGGCTCAAAAAATCATGAAAATCTAAATATTATTAACTCGTTGGGTGTAATTGCAAAAGAGAGAGTGTTAGTTAACCTTTACAATTCCGACAGCGGAGGAATCTCATAAAATGATTAAATAATGTGATTTTTCATACTTCGAAATGACAAAATTGACTAATCTGATATGTTATAAATAAAAATTTAGATAGCTTAAACTAATTTCACCCAACGGGTTAAATATTATTAATATTAGATGATATAAAATTTGTTTTAATAAATTTACAGCGAAATGAATCTTAAGAAAAACATCTAAATGAAAATACTAGTAACTGGAGCAGCAGGCTTTATTGGTTTTCATGTTGCTAAGCAACTATTAAAAAGAGGGTATCAAGTAATTGGTATTGATAATCTAAATGATTATTACGATACAAATTTAAAATACTCAAGATTGAATGAACTAGGAATAAAGAGAAATGAAGCCGAAGTTTATAATAAATATTGCACAAGTGGAAAGGATAAAAACTTCTTGTTTGTCAGAATGCCTATTGAAGATCGTGAAGAACTTCCAAAATTATTCAACAGTAACAATATTGACATTGTTTGTAATTTAGCAGCTCAAGCTGGAGTTCGTTACAGTATAGAAAACCCAGAAACCTATATAGATAGCAATATTGTAGGGTTTTTAAATGTTTTAGAATGTTGCAGACACCATAATATAAAACATTTGGTTTATGCTAGCAGCTCAAGTGTTTATGGGCTAAACAAGAAAGTTCCTTTTTCAACTGATGACAATGTAGATCATCCTATTAGTTTATATGCCGCAACAAAAAAAAGCAATGAATTAATGGCGCATACATATAGCCATTTATTCAAAATCCCAACAACAGGGTTACGGTTTTTTACTGTTTATGGTCCTTGGGGAAGACCAGACATGGCTATGTTTCTATTTACAGATGCCATTCTCAAAAATAAACCAATTAAAGTTTTTAATCATGGTCAGATGGAACGTGATTTTACTTATATAGATGATATTGTAGAAGGTGTTGTTCGTATTTTAATTAAAGATCCTGTTGAACGTGTTAAAAATGAAGATTTCTATAAAATTTACAATATTGGCAATAACAATTCTGTAAAGTTGTCGGAGTTTATTAAGGAAATTGAAGTTAATCTTGGTAAGGAAGCAAAAAAAACCATGTTACCCATGCAACCTGGCGATGTAGAAAAAACATGGGCAAATGTTGATCAATTAATTAAAGACTATGATTACAGTCCAAATACACCTGTAAAAGAAGGTGTGAAATTATTTATAGATTGGTTTAAAATATATCATAAAATAAAATAGAGCTAATAATTTCCGTTAATCGTAAAAATCAATAACTTAATATAATATTCCCCTTACATTAATATTAATTTCACATATTTGTTCTCCCTTACATTAAAATCCAAATCTAAATGATGAAATATCTATTAAAAATTTTACTACAAGTTGTTTTCAAATTGATTCAGATCATAAATAATTAATAAAAGGTATTAATGAAAAGTAATAAAATTGCTGTTATTGGATTAGGATATGTAGGGTTACCACTTGCACGTTTGTTTGCTACAAAATATAATGTGATTGGTTTCGATATTAATCAAAAACGAATTGACCAATTAAAAACAGGGATTGATATTACTTTGGAGATTGAAAAAGAGTTACTAATACCTATATTAAAAAAAACACCTAATGATTCTTCTGGATTATTTTGTACTTCAAATGTAGAAGATATAAAAACATGTAACTACTATATCATTACAGTTCCAACACCAGTTGATAAAAACAACAAACCTAACCTTAACCATTTATTAAAATCTAGTGAAACTGTTTCCAAAGTATTAAAAAAAGGAGATATAGTTATTTATGAATCTACAGTNNGATTTTTTTGTCGGTTATTCACCTGAAAGAATAAATCCTGGAGATAAAGAACATACAGTTGATAAAATTTTGAAAATAACTTCAGGATCTACTCCAAAAATAGGAATAGAAATCGATAAATTATATTCAAGTGTTATAGTAGCTGGAACTTATTTGGCTCCTTCGATTAAAGTAGC
>DJWL01000088.1 GCA_002441545.1 Flavobacteriaceae bacterium UBA6231
GATAACCGGGCTACGCTACACCCCGAATTGATTATCATTTTATTTGCGGAGAGACAGGGACTCGAACCCTGGCGACGGTTACCCGTCGACAGATTAGCAATCTGCTCCATTACCACTCTGGCACCTCTCCTATTTATAATGAACTTATGCAATAAAATTGCGGATGCAAATGTAATGTATCATCTTTAAGAACACAACTATTTAATTGATTTTTTAAAAAAATTATTCGGGATATTCAATTCGCAAATGGTAAATATTTGCAAGCTTGTGTTTTAGCACTTTTTTTATAGATTGAATTTCTTTAAAAGTGATGTTAGCATTTAAAAATTGACCTTCATCTATTTGCTTATTTATATTGTTTTCAACAAAAGAATCAATTTTTGTTGACGTAGGCTCTTTCAAGCTTTTTGAAGCAGCTTCAACACTATCGCACATCATTAAAATTGCTGTTTCTTTACTAAAAGGTTTTGGTCCAGGATAACTAAAGTCAGACTTATCTGCTCCTTGTTCAAGTTCCTTTTCTTTTATATAAAAATAATAAACCATAGAAGTACCATGATGAGTTCTAATAAAATCAATAACTCTATCTGGTAAATTATATTTTTTAGCAATTTCAATACCTGCAATCACATGTTCTATAATAATGCGGGCACTTTCTTTTGAAGATAACTCGTCGTGTGGATTAATACCTGTTGATTGGTTCTCTATAAAATAAGTTGGATTTTTCATTTTCCCAATATCATGATATAAAGCACCAACTCTAATTAACATGGCATTGGCGCCAACTTCATTTGCACAAGATTCTGCCAAATTTGCTACATTTAATGAGTGATGAAAAGTTCCTGGAGCTTTATTAGATAACTCTTTAAGTAATTTTGAGTTAGTATCGGATAGTTCTAAAAGAGATACATCTGATACTAAACCAAATAGTTTTTCATATATATATATAAGAGGTTGCACAAACAATGTTGCAAGTCCACACAAAATAAACCATATAAAAGTTTCCCATTTAATAGTATCTACACTACCCTCATGAATGACAAAAAAGGCAAAGTATGCAATGATATATATTAAGGTAATTTGACCAACTGATATAAACAAATTTGCTCGCTTATACAGCTCTGAAACCGTTAAAATAGTTACAATACCTGCTATAATTTGAAGAAACATATACTCATAACTATTCGGAACAATAGACCCTAATAATAACACTGTTATTACATGAGCAAACATGCCTAATCTTGCATCAAAAAAGGCTTTAAAAACCAATGGCAAAATACAAATGGGTACTACATAAATGTACTTAGAGTTATAATTTACAACAAAGGTTGTTATAAAAACCATTAATAAAATATTGAAGAAAATAAAAGTTACCTTTGTGTTGTTTTCAAATACATCCAACCTATATTTTCTTAAAAACAAAAGCAACATTAAAAGCGCTAGTGAGACTAATAATGTATAAGCAAAAAGTATCCAATTATAATTTGATGCACTCCATACTTGGGATTCGTATTCAGATTTTAAAGATTCTAAAATTTGATATTTATCACCTTCAATAATTTCTCCTTTTGAAATAATTAAAGTTTCCTTTTTAATACTTCCTCTTGAATAAGCGATTTTATCTAAATCTTCTTTTAATACTCTTTCTGTAAATGATTTATCATAAGTTAAATTAGGTTGAATTAAATCAAAAAACAAAGCAGTAAATTCTGTTTTGTAACTGCCCTGTTTCTGTTCTGCTAAAACGTCATTAATTATTGACGATACCTGTTCTTGATGAATTAAATTAGCATACTTCGTAGTGTGTTTTTCAATTCTATCTTCTAAAATGATAACAGTTTTATTATCTGTAAAGTTGTAGTTTTCACTTAAAACACCAAAAAAATACAATTTATCTATAATTTGTTCGCCTGTTTTAAACAAAATATTGCTCTCTAACTTAGGTAAAGAATCTGAAAAGGTATTTTTAAATTGATTTCGATATAAATTTTTAATCTCATTTTCAATTGACACATCTACATTAAAAAAAAGTGTAGAATGTTCTGAAATTGTTTTCTTTTCAGCTTCAATTTCTTCATTTGACTTTTTAATCGCAAAATTAAAAGGTGCATATAAATTTTCTGATTGCCAAGGTTTTCCTTTTTCAAAATTATATTTAAACTTTCCCGTTTTAGGAAACAAATACACTATTAAAAAAGTTGTGCATATAAATAACAATCCTTTGTAAATCAAAGAATGATTTCTATATAATTTATTTATGAAGTTTGACATTATAATTATAAAGGTTTTCAAATGTAATAAAATATACGCTTTTTTGATTTTTTATAATACAGTAATCGTTCTAATTTCTACTAAAAAATGATTATTTTCGCCTCAAGCTAATTAAACATTAAAAAAATGAGTAAAGAAGTAGTTATTGTATCTGCAGTAAGAACTCCAATTGGAAGCTTTTTAGGATCTTTATCAACTATACCAGCTGCTAAATTAGGTGCTACAGCTATTAAAGGTGCATTGAATAAAATAAACTTAAAACCAGAACTTGTTCAAGAAGTTTTTATGGGTAATGTTGTTCAAGCTGGTGTTGGACAAGCTCCTGCAAGACAAGCTGCTATTTATGCAGGAATACCAAATACTGTTCCCTGTACAACTGTAAATAAAGTTTGTGCCTCAGGCATGAAATCTGTTATGCTAGCTGCTCAATCTATAGCTATTGGTGATGCTGATATTATCGTCGCTGGTGGTATGGAAAACATGAGCTTAATTCCCCATTATTTGTATAGTAGAACTGGCACAAAATTTGGACCAACTACATTAATTGATGGTATGCAAAAAGATGGATTGGTTGATGCTTATGACCAAAATGCCATGGGGGTTTGTGCCGATGCCTGTGCGACTGAATATAATTTTTCAAGAGAAGATCAAGATACCTTTGCTATTCAGTCATACAAACGCTCTGAAACGGCTTGGAATTCAGGTAAATTTAATAATGAAATTGTTCCTGTAGAAGTTCCTCAACGTCGCGGAGAACCTGTTTTAGTTAGTAAAGATGAAGAATATACAAATGTTAATATTAATAAGATACCAGAACTTAGACCTGCATTTACAAAAGACGGAACCGTTACAGCTGCAAATGCATCTACAATAAATGATGGTGCTGCAGCATTAGTTTTAATGAGTAAAGAAAAAGCTTTTGAATTAGGCCTTAAACCACTTGCAACTATAAAAGGATACGCAGATGCTGCTCATGAGCCAGAATGGTTTACTACAGCTCCTGCGAAAGCATTACCAAAAGCTTTAGAAAAAGCTGGGGTTAAAATAAGTGATGTAGATTTTTTTGAATTCAATGAAGCATTTTCTGTTGTTGGTTTAGCAAATATGAAAATTTTAGGTTTAAACAATAATAATGTAAATGTAAACGGCGGTGCTGTTTCACTTGGCCATCCACTTGGTTGTTCTGGTGCAAGAATTATAGTAACATTATTAAACGTTTTAGAACAAAACAATGGTAAAATTGGTGCTGCAGCTATTTGTAATGGCGGTGGTGGAGCCTCAGCAATTGTTATTGAACGTAATTAATTTTTATTGAATGCTATACGGAATTTGTCATTTAAGCATTGTTCCTTTAAGATTTGATTCCTCTGATAAAAGTGAGTTGGTTTCTCAATTATTATATGGTGACTTTTTTAAAATTCTTGAAAGACAAAAAAAGTGGAGTAAAATTAGGCTTGCATTTGACTCTTATGAAGGTTGGATAGATAACAAACAATATAAAGAGATTGAGGAAAATCAATATAAAGAACTTAATAATTCAACGCCAAAATTGGCAATTGATTTAGTTGAATTTATTGAAGATGAAAATCAACAATTGAAACCAATACTACTAGGTTCTTCATTAAATGGATTATCAATTTTAAATCATTATCACGATGGCAATATTATTGAAGGGAAAAACCCAAAGAGTAATATAATCCAAACAGCCTTTTTATATTTAAACTGTCCTCATCTTTGGGGCGGCAAAAGTCCTTTTGGTATTGACTGTTCAGGATTTACACAAATGGTTTATAAACTTAATGGATATAACCTTTTACGTGATGCTCATCAACAAGCAACACAAGGTGAAGCTTTAAGTTTTATTGAAGAAAGTGAACCTGGAGATTTGGCTTTTTTTGATAATAATGAAGGACAAATTGTTCATGTTGGCCTTATTATGCAAGATAATTACATTATTCATGTTCACGGAAAAGTTAGAATTGATCGTTTAGACCATTCAGGAATCTATAATGTTGATCTGAAAATGCATACCCATAAACTTAGGGTTATTAAAAAAGTGATATAAAAAAAGCCGCGATTAGCGACTTTTTTATATTTAAATATGATTTTATTAGTTTCCTGTAGCTTCAAGTACATCAACTTTTTCTTTCATTTCATTGTATTTGGCTGTTTCTCCTAAAACACTATAAATATTCATTAATGTTTTTGCAGCACTAACATTTTGATCATCTATTTTGAAAGCGTCTGTCAAGTAAGGTATGGCATCCTTATATATTTGTTGACGCATTTCTCTTAACTCATCATAACGTAAATCATCCTTTTTTGAAGTTCCTAATCCATTCATTTCCTCAATTAACGCTTGCTCTTTGTTTAAAATTAAAGCAGCCATATTTATATAAGCATTTACGTATTTTGGATCTAGTTCAATCGCTTTTTTATAGTATTCCATTGCTTCTTCTGGATGTTCAGATTCTGAAGCAATTACGCCTAAATTATATTGTAATTCAGGATTCTTTGGGTCTTTAGTGGTTGCTAGTTGTAATAAGCTTTTAAACTCTTCAACATTTCCCATTTTATAGTAAACATTAGCTTCTGAAAGTAATAAATTAATATCATCTGGACTTTCTGCTCTTGCTTCTTTCATAGCCGTTAATGCATTATCGTTATCCTCTTTAGTAACATAAATAAGAGCAATATTTTTTATAATCTCAGCTTTTTTAGATTCAGATTTACGATCCTCTGGCTTAATGTGAGTTTTTGCCTTTACAGATAAATCACGCATTGATTTATTTTGAAAAAATTCTTCTTTTTGAGTTTCAACACTAGTAGCATAATATTGTTGTTCTATACCTGTATAGCCTAAATTTTTAAGTTCTTTATATAAACCTAAAGCTCTATCATAATCTTGAAGGTTAACAGCTGTAGCGGCCGCATAATATAGATAAACGGTATCTTTAGTAGAAACTCTATAAGCACGTTCAAAGTCATTTGAAGCTATTCCAAATTCATTCTTTTCATAAGCTGCATTTCCTTTTGTTAGAAAATTATTTATCATATCTTGCTTTAATTGAGCTGTTTCTTCTGGGTAACCTTCAGTTACATTTGATAAACTTTCTAAAGCTTTATCAATATCAATATTTGAACCAGCACCATTAGCATAAAGTGCTTGAGCATTAAGTAAATAATATTGAGATTTAGTTTTAGCATCTAAACCTGATAACATTGACTCTACTTGAGTTAAACCAGCCTTTGCTTCAGAATAATTATTGCTTTTAATAGCTTTTTCAACAGCCTTTAATTCTTTTTTCTGAGCAAACGAAAATGTGCTTATCAAAAATGCCAAAGCTATTATAACTTGATTTTTCATTTTAAATAATTTTAAATTTGTTAATGTATTAATTGTTATCTTCTAGGTTCTTATCAAGAGTTGTGCCATCTGTCAACTCTTCGTTATTTTCAATAGATTCAGTAGGATTTACGCTTGTTTCCTCTACTTCATCATCGGGCATTACTTTTGCAACTGCAGCAATAGAATCGCCATTTCTAAGGTTTATTAATTTTACCCCTTGAGTTGCTCTTCCCATCAATCTTAAATCTTTAACTGACATACGAATTGCAATTCCAGATTTATTAATAATCATTAAATCATCATTGTCTGTTACACTTTTTATTGCAACTAAATTTCCAGTTTTATCAGTTATTGATATAGTTTTAACTCCTTTTCCTCCACGGTTTGTAATTCTATAAACTGGTTCACCATCTTCTGGGTCATCTATATAAGTACGTTTTCCATAACCGTTTTCAGAAACTACTAAAACAGATTCTTCTTGTGGATTTTCAATAGTAATCATTCCAATTACTTCATCAGTTGAGCTTGCTAGGGTAATACCTCTAACTCCTGAAGCGCTTCTTCCCATTGGTCTAGTTTTAGCTTCTTCAAATCTGACTGCTTTACCAGATTTTAATGCTAGCATTACTTGACTTTCTCCTGTAGTTAATCTTGCTTCTAATAAAATATCATCTTCTTTAATGGTAATAGCATTGATACCATTAGTTCTTGGTCTTGAATATTGTTCTAATAAAGTCTTTTTAACTTGACCGTTTTTAGTTGCCATAATTACATAATGGCTGTTTATATAATCTTCGTCTTTTAAATCTTGAGTACATATAAACGCTTTAACAGTATCGTCTTGCTCTATGTTTATCAAATTTTGAATAGCTCTACCCTTTGAGGTTTTACTTCCTTCAGGAATTTCATAAACACGCATCCAGAAACATTTACCCTTTTGAGTAAAGAACAACATATATTGATGATTTGTTCCTACAAATAAATGCTCTAAAAAGTCTTCATTTCTTGTTGTTGACGCTTTTTGGCCAACTCCACCTCTATTTTGAGTTTTATATTCAGAAAGTGAAGTGCGTTTTATATAACCTGCATGAGAAATAGTAATCACTACTTTTTCATCAGGAATCATGTCTTCGATACTAAAATCACCACCGGAATATTCTATAATTGAACGACGTTCGTCACCATATTTAGCTTTTACTTCGATAAGTTCTTGCTTAATGATTTCCATTCGACGTTCTTTTTTATCAAGAATATCTTTTAAGTCTTCAATGGTTTTCATTAACTCTTCATACTCACTTCTTAGTTTATCTTGTTCTAAACCTGTAAGTTGACGCAAACGCATTTCAACAATGGCTTTTGCTTGAATTTCAGATAATTCAAAACGTGCCATTAACTTTTCACGAGCCTCATCAGCATTTGATGATGCTCTAATTAATGCAATAACTTCATCTATATTATCTGAAGCTATGATTAAACCTTCTAAAATATGTGCTCTTTCTTGCGCTTTTCTTAATTCGTAAGTAGTTCTTCTAACAACAACCTCGTGTCTATGCTCAACAAAATAATGAATCATGTCTTTTAGATTCAATAATTGAGGACGACCTTTTACTAGTGCTATGTTATTTACACTAAATGAAGATTGTAGTTGAGTGAATTTGTATAATTTGTTTAAAACGATGTTTGGAATAGCATCACGTTTCAACACATAAACAATTCGCATTCCGTTTCTATCGGATTCATCACGTATGGTTGCAATGCCGTCAAGTTTTTTCTCATTTACCAAATCAGCAGTTTTTTTAATCATATCTGCCTTATTGACTTGATAAGGTATTTCAGTAACAATTATACATTCACGGCCATTCACTTCTTCAATATTGGCTTTACCACGCATAATAATACGTCCACGACCAGTTTTAAAAGCTTCTTTTACACCATCGTAACCATAAATAGTTCCACCAGTTGGAAAATCTGGTGCTTTCACATGCTTTATTAATTCGTCTATTTCTATATCATTATTATCAACATAAGCTACAATACCATCAACCACTTCTGATAGATTATGAGGAGGCATGTTGGTTGCCATACCAACAGCAATACCCGATGCACCATTTACTAAAAGTCCAGGAATACGAGTTGGTAATACGGTAGGTTCGTTTAAAGTATCATCAAAATTCAATTGGTGGTCTACAGTTTCTTTATCAATATCTGCCAACATGTCTTCAGATATTTTACGCATGCGCGCTTCTGTATAACGCATTGCCGCTGGACTATCGCCATCTACAGATCCAAAGTTACCTTGCCCATCAACAAGCATATATCTTAAACTCCATTCTTGAGCCATACGAACCATGGCATCGTAAACCGATGTGTCTCCATGTGGATGGTATTTACCCAAAACTTCACCTACTATTCTTGCTGATTTTTTGTGTGCTGTATTAGCTCTAACGCCTAATTCATACATTCCAAAAAGAACACGTCTATGAACAGGCTTTAAGCCATCTCTTACATCAGGTAATGCACGTGACACAATGACCGACATTGAATAATCAATGTAAGCCGATTTCATTTCATCTTCTATGTTAATTGGAATAAGTTTTTCTCCTTCAGCCATATATAATTAATTAGTTATTTTTTTGAATATTTCAAACGTGCTAAGATAATTATTTCATGAGGAATGACAGGACTTTTGAGTCAGTTTTTTAGTGTTTTTTTATTAACAATTCACACAATAATTTTCGTTGATAAATATGACCTCATTTATTTTGATTTTATAAAGTTTTTTTTGTCTATTAGCAACTTACAGACAATTTAAGGTATAGTTTTTGTCTTTACTAAATTGTTTTATTACTTTTAATGCAGAAAGGAACCTAATTATGGACGATAATTTTTCACCTAGAGTAAAAGATGTGATTGCTTATAGCAAGGAGGAAGCATTACGCTTAGGCCATGATTTTATTGGCACTGAACACTTAATGCTCGGCCTTTTACGAGATGGAAATGGGAAAGCTATTGATATTTTAAATGCCTTGGAAATAGATTTAAATCATTTAAGGAGAAAAGTTGAAATATTAAGTCCTGCCAACCCAAGCACATCAGTAAGTTCAAATCAAAAAAAGAATTTACACCTAACAAGACAAGCAGAACGTGCTTTAAAAACAACATTTTTAGAAGCAAAATTATTTCAAAGCACATCAATAAATACCGCTCATTTATTATTGTGTATTTTAAGAAATGAGAATGACCCTACTACCAAGCTTTTAAATAAGCTAAAAGTTGATTATGACAACGTAAAAGAACAATTTAAATTTATGATTACTAACGATAATAATTATATAGAACCCAAGTCTGAATCATTTCAAGATGACGATTCAAGTCATGATGATGATACAACAAAAGATAATCTTTTTAATGCTCCTGCAAACAAGACCAATAAAAAATCTAAAACCCCTGTTTTAGATAATTTTGGAAGAGATTTAACAGCTTTAGCAGAAGAAGGCAAACTGGATCCGGTTGTAGGTCGTGAAAAAGAAATTCAACGTGTATCACAAATTTTAAGCAGACGTAAAAAGAACAATCCGCTTTTAATTGGTGAACCAGGTGTTGGTAAATCTGCTATTGCCGAAGGATTAGCACTAAGAATTATTAAAAGAAAAGTATCCAGAATTCTTTTTAATAAGCGTGTAGTCACTTTAGATTTAGCAAGTTTGGTTGCTGGTACAAAATATCGTGGGCAGTTTGAAGAACGAATGAAAGCTGTTATGAATGAACTTGAAAAAAATGATGACGTTATTTTATTCATTGACGAAATTCATACCATTGTAGGTGCTGGTGGAGCAACAGGAAGTTTAGACGCTTCAAACATGTTTAAACCAGCCTTAGCACGTGGAGAAATTCAATGTATAGGAGCTACAACCCTTGATGAATACAGACAATACATTGAAAAAGATGGCGCTCTAGAACGTCGTTTCCAAAAGGTAATTGTAGAACCAACTACAGTTGAAGAAACCATTGAAATTTTAAATAACATTAAAGGAAAATATGAAGATCATCACAATGTTGATTATACACCAGAAGCCATTGAAGCTTGTGTAAAATTAACTAACAGATATATGACAGAACGTTTTTTGCCAGACAAAGCTATTGATGCTTTAGATGAAGCAGGTTCTCGCGTGCACATCACTAATATTGAAGTTCCAAAACAAATTCTGGAGTTAGAAAAACAACTAGAAGAAGTTAAGGAAATTAAAAATTTGGTTGTTAAAAAGCAAAAGTATGAAGAAGCAGCCAAGTTAAGAGATGATGAAAAGCGCATTGAAAAAGAACTTCAAATAGCTCAAGAAAAATGGGAAGAAGACACTAAACAACATCGTGAAATTGTAACCGAAGATAATGTGGCCGATGTAGTTTCTATGATGACTGGTATTCCAGTAAATAGAATAGCTCAAACTGAAATTAATAAACTTGCTGAATTACCAAAACTTATCAAAGGAAAAGTAATTGGCCAAGATGAGGCAGTTGCAAAGGTTGTAAAAGCTATTCAACGCAATAGAGCTGGATTAAAAGACCCTAACAAGCCTATTGGCTCCTTTATATTTTTAGGTCAAACAGGAGTTGGTAAAACACAATTAGCTAAAGTATTATCAAGAGAGCTTTTTGATAGTGAAGATGCCCTTGTTAGAATTGATATGAGCGAATACATGGAAAAATTTGCTATTTCAAGATTAGTAGGCGCTCCTCCAGGATATGTGGGTTATGAAGAAGGTGGTCAACTTACCGAAAAGGTAAGACGCAAACCGTATGCTGTTATTCTACTTGATGAAATTGAAAAAGCACATCCAGATGTATTTAATATGTTACTTCAAGTACTTGACGATGGTTTTTTAACAGATAGTTTAGGAAGAAAAATTGATTTTAGAAACACTATTATCATCATGACATCAAATATTGGTGCTCGAAAACTTAAAGATTTTGGTACAGGTATAGGTTTTGGAACAGCATCTCAAAAAGCGCAAGAAGACGAAAATACTAAAGGCGTTATTGAAAATGCACTAAAAAAATCGTTCGCGCCAGAGTTTTTAAACAGAATTGATGATGTTGTTATGTTTAATAATCTAGAAAAAGAGGATATAAACAAAATCATTGATATAGAACTTGAAAAACTTCTTTTAAGAATTAAAGATTTAGGATATAATTTAAAACTAAGTAAAAAAGCTAAAGATTATATCGCTGATAAAGGTTTTGACAAACAGTATGGTGCAAGACCATTAAAAAGAGCTATTCAAAAATACATTGAAGATGCTTTAGCTGAAGAAATTATAACTTCACACGTTCAAAATGGTGATAATATAGTTATCGATTTAGATGAAACTTCACAGGAGCTCAACATTAAAATTGAAAAAGCTGAAAAGCCTACTGAATCTTAACTTAAAAAAGTCTCAAATAAATTAAAATCCTACATTAAAAACTAATGTGGGATTTTTTTTTACAAAAAAGTGTAACAAAATTATAATGCAATAATCTTTATAGTAACAATTTGATTTAATGACGCTAACCAAGCTAAATACTGAACATCTTATAGAACTATGTATGTCAGGCAACCAATCGGCGCAATTGGAGGTTTACAACAGGTACTATAAAACAATGTACAACACGTCTTTAAGAATTGTTAAAGACTGTTTTGAGGCTGAAGACATTATGCAAGACTCCTTTTTGTTAGCGTTCACAAAATTGGATAGTCTTAAAGATGTCAAAACATTTGGCACTTGGTTAAAACGAATTGTAATTAATAACAGTATTTATCATTACAAAAAAAATAATAAACACAAAAACGTTCCTATTGATGATGTACTTTATAAAGTTGAAGATACAATAGATGGTTTTGATAGCTCAGAATTAACAAGCTTAAAAGCTAAACAAGTTTTAGAAACTATAAAAACTCTAAAAGAGAACTATCAAATCTGTTTAACGCTCCATCTTATTGAAGGATATGATTATGATGAAATTTGCGACATTTTAAGCATTTCACAAGCTAACTGCAGAACGATGATATCTCGTGCTAAAGATAGTTTAAGACAAAAGTTAGAATTAGTAGTTTAAAAAAAGAAGTATGAAAAAAGATAATATTGATAATTTATTTGAAGAATTGCGTTCAGAATTTGATTTTGAAAATCCAAGTCTTGGGCATCAAGAACGATTTTTATCAAAATTAAAAAATCAAAATCCTTATACTCGTCAAAAAGCATCAAGCCAATCAAATTTTTGGAAACCTTTTCTAAGTATTGCAGCTTCTCTACTAATCTGTGTTAGTATAATCACGTTATTAAAACCTAGTGAAGAAATTAAAGATTTAGCAAGTGTTTCTCCAGAAATGACGCAAACTCAAAACTTTTTTGCTAGTGCAATTTCAGAAGAATTAACGAAACTTAATAATGAACGAACTCCTGAAACTGAAGTACTTATTAACGATGCATTAAAACAAATGAAAATTCTTGAAAAAGAATACGAATCTCTTAAAATTGACCTAACCGAAAGTGGCGATGATAAGCGTGTAATTTATGCAATGATTTCAAACTTTCAAACAAGAATAAACATCTTAAAAAATGTATTAGAAACTATTGAAAATGTTAAACAACTTAAACAAAATAACAATGAAAACTCCATTACTATATAAAACAGCTTTAATACTGTTTTTATTACCAGCTATTATTTTTGCCAGCGACATTTCAAAAGGAAAATATAATAAAGAAAAAACAATTAAAAAAGAATATTCGGTAAGCAGCAATGCCCTTTTAAAAATAAGTAACAGTTATGGCAATCTTAATATTGTAACTTATACTGGAAATAAAATTGTCTTTGAAATTAATATTAAAGTAAGCGGAAATGACGAAGAAAAAGTTCAAAAAAAGCTTAACGACATTGATGTAAATTTCATCGCTAATTCAAACTTGGTTGAAGCAAAGACTATTTTTAATAAAGACAAAAAATCTTGGTGGAATTGGGGCGGAAACAATAACATAAATATGGAAATAAATTATGTTGTAAAACTTCCAATTACCAATAGTGTAGACCTAAATAATGATTACGGAAACATAAACCTGGATAAACTTGAAGGGAAAGCTACTATAAACTGTGATTATGGTAAAATAACCACTAAAGAGCTTATGGCAGAAAACAATATGTTATCATTCGATTATACAAATGACTGCTATTTTGAGTATATAAATAGTGGAAAAATAAATGCAGATTACAGCGGATTCACAGTATCAAAAACTAAAAAATTGGATATTAATGCAGATTATACTTCATCAACTATTGAAGTAGCTGAAGATGTTAATTATAACTGCGACTATGGTTCAATAAATATTAAGAAACTTAATAATGTTAATGGAAATGGTGATTATTTAACCACACGCCTAGGTGAAGTTTATAAAAACGTAACTATTAAAGGCGATTATGGATCTCTTAAAATCAATCAAATGACCGCCAATGCAGGAAACATAACTATACAGTCAGACTATTTAGGAATTACCATTGGATACCATTCAGAATATAATTTCAAATTTGATATCAGTACAGAATATAGTTCAATGAGAAATACAGATGGTTTTGAAATAACAAAAAAACATACCGAAACAAGTAAAAATTATTATCAAGGTTATTATGGCAATAGTAACTCATCCAATTTAGTTAAAATCGACTCTGATTACGGAAATGTAACCTTTAATAAAAATTAATCATCAATACATAAATTCAATTATATGAAATCGCCATTTAAAACAAGTTTGTTGCAAACAAACACCAATGAATATAAGCGATACCATGTAACAATTAAAAACAAATAAGTATCACATATGAAAGTGTCAATAAAAAAACAAACAGTAATCATAATAGCTTCCATTCTTTTTGTTACAACATCTTATGCTCAATGGGATAAATCAATAAAAGGAAATGGCAACATAACAGCAATTACAAGAAACACATCAGATTATGATGGCATACAATGTGCTGGTCCTTTTGATTATATTCTTGTAAGTGGTACCGAAGGAAACATTAAAATTGAAGGAGAAGAAAATCTATTAGAATACATTGTAACTGAAGTTAAAAACAATAACTTAATTGTAAAAGTAAAAAACAATGTTAACTTAAAAACCAGCATGAAAAAGGGAATAAAAGTAACCATCCCTTTTAAAGATATTACTAGTATATCCCTTACTGGTTCAGGTGATTTGTGGAACGAAGACTTGATTACTTCTGATAATTTAGAAGTGAAATTAACAGGTTCTGGTGATATCGTTTTAAAATCAGACACAAATTATATAAAAGGCTCTATTACAGGTTCTGGTGATCTTACATTAAATGGAAACACCAATAACTTAAATGCAGAAATATCTGGTTCAGGCGACATACATGGTTTTGAGTTAATATCAAAAAACACAGAAGTGTCTATTACTGGCTCTGGAAATGCAAAAGTGTTTTGTTCAGAAAATTTTAAAGCAAAAATTACTGGCTCTGGTGATATCACTTACAAAGGGAATCCTAAAAAAGAAGACACAAAGGTATCAGGTTCTGGAAGCATAAAACAATAAACTACAATGAAACAAAAGAGACACTTAAAAAGTGCCTCTTTTGTTTCAAATTGTTTGCTCTTTTGGTACTCTGAACAATAAAATTATTCCTCCTAAAAAAAACAAAACCAAGAATAGAATACCATTTCTCATGGTTCCAGTAATTTGGTCAATGGATGCAAAAATAACCATGCCAATAACGATTCCTATTTTTTCGGCAACATCATAAAAACTAAAATAGGATGTAGTATCTTCTGTTTCTGGTAAAAATTTTGAATACGTTGATCTTGCCAATGATTGAATTCCTCCCATAACTAAACCAACTAAAGTAGCAGCGATGTAAAACTGAATAGGTGTTATCATAAAATAAGCATAAAAGCACATAAACATCCAAACAAAATTAACAACAATCAATGTTTTAATATTTCCAAATTTTGCTGATGCTTTTGATGTTAAAACAGCTCCAATTATAGCAACCAATTGAATAACTAAAATGCTTACAATCAACCCTGTTGTTTTTTCACTATCACTAGACCAAGCAATTTCTTCTTCACCAAAATATACTGCTACTAACATAATGGTTTGAACTGCCATACTAAACACAAAAAATGCATATAAAAACCTTTTTAATCTTAAGTTTTTCTTTAGCTGTTTCCAAACTTGTCTTAATTCCTTTATTCCATTAAAAACAACATCTTTAGTAACCCTATGCCCTGCTGAAGTTCCTTTAGGCAAAAAATAAAAGGAATATTGACTAAATAATATCCACCATATGCCAACAGTTATAAATGAATACCGCATCATTTTCATTTTAGATTCTCCATCATCCTGACTCATAACCATGACCAAATTGATAATAAGCAAAATAACACTTCCAATATAACCTAAAGAAAACCCTTTGGCGCTAACACTGTCTTGTTGTTCAGTAAAAGCTATATCTGGCAAGTAAGAATTATAAAAAACCAAACTTCCCCAATAGCCTATTAATCCCATAAAGTAAAATAAAATACTAATGTAAATATGATTTAAATCAAACCAATACAATCCTATACACCCTAATCCTCCTAGGTAACAGAAAAATTTCATGAAATTCTTTTTATTACCAACATAGTCTGCAATACCTGAAAGAATTGGCGATGTAAAAGTTACCACCAAAAATGTAAAAGCTGTTACAAAAGTTATTAATGCTGTACTCTTAAAATCAAAACCAAAAGCATGAACGGTTTTAATTTCTGAAAGAAATAATGCCGAATAAAAAATAGGAAATATTGATGACGCAATTGTTAAAGTATAAACCGAGTTAGCCCAATCATAAAATGCCCAAGCATTTAGTAGCTTTTTACTACCTTTTTCTAATCTACTCATAAAAAAAAGCTGCTTTTATACAGCAGCTTCTAAAGTAAACAAATATTTTAAATGAAGTATTATTTAAAACTTGTAACTCCAAACTTTTTAGCTTCCGCTTTAGCTTTAGGAGCCAAAGTGGTAAGGTTTGCAATCCTTGAATCATTTGAAGGATGTGTGCTTAACATTTCTGGTGGAGCTTGCCCTCTGCTTTGAGCACTCATTCTTTTCCAAAGTTCGGCAGCTTCATCTGGGTTATAACCAGCAATTGCCATTAAGGTTAATCCAATACTATCGGCTTCTGTTTCATGGCTTCTACTAAATGGCAACATTCCTCCTACTTGAGTACCAATACCATAAGCTTGATTAAAAAGACCTAAGTTTTTATTGTCCTTTAATGCAACATTTAAGCCTACAGCACCTACTTGTTGAAGCATTCCTGCACTCATACGTTGTTGTCCATGATTAGCTAATGCGTGGGCAACTTCATGACCCATTATAGCAGCTAGTCCAGCCTCACCTTTTGCAATTGGTAAAATACCGGTGTAAACCACAATTTTTCCACCTGGCATACACCAAGCATTTACAGCTTTATCATCAACCAAATTATATTCCCATTTATAATCATTTAAATAACCAACATGCCCATTGGCATTTAACCATCTTTCAGCTGCTACTGCTATTTTTTGACCAACTCTAGTTACCATAGCTGCATCTGCAGTTCCTTTTATAACTTTATTTTCACTTAAAAATTGATCATATTGCTGAAATGCAGCAGGAAACAACGAACTATTCTCTGTTCCAGGCAAAGCCATAGTTTGCTTTCCTGTAAATGGATTTGTAGCACAGGATAAAAAAATTAATAATACTGTAACAAATGCAATTGTTTTTTTTGTTTTCATTTCGTTCAATTTATTTTCATTAAAAATACAAAATCCTTTATTTATTTTAGACTAACTTAAATATTTTAAGTCACTTTTTTCATTTCAAAAAAATCTTCAACTTAAATTGTCAATTTTCTATTTAAATAACGACAAACATTTTATAATATTTAATATTTTTAATTTTATATGAAAAATACTGCTTTAATATTTATATCGTTTATACTTATTAGTTGTAATGGTATTGCTCAGAAAAAGAGTAACCCTGAAACAAAAGCATTCAAAGTAACCAAAACTGATGATGAATGGAAAAAACAACTAACCCATGAGCAATATTATGTTTTAAGACAACAAGGTACTGAAACTAGATTCTCAAGTTCATTGAATAAAAATGATAAAGAAGGCACTTATGTTTGTGTAGCATGCTATACCCCTTTATTTTATAGTGAACATAAATATGATTCTGGTTCTGGTTGGCCAAGTTTTGATAAAGAAATAAAAGGAAATGTAGCTTTTTCAAGTGGTTCAGATTATTATTATGGAATAGAAGAGCATTGTGCCGTTTGTGGTGGACACTTAGGTCATGTGTTTAATGATGGGCCAAAAAACACAACAGGATTAAGGCATTGCATAAATGGAGTTGGACTAAAATTTATACCTAAAAATGAATAAATACAAAATAGAAAAAACAGAGGAAGAGTGGAAAAAACAGCTTTCTGAAGAGCAGTACTGGGTTTTAAGAAATAGAGGCACCGAAAGACCTCATTCAGGAAAGTATAACCTTCATTTTGAAAACGGCTCTTATGCTTGTGCTGCCTGTCATCAAAAATTGTTTGAGAGTAACAGTAAGTTTGATGCACATTGCGGTTGGCCAAGTTTTGATGAATCTATAAAAGGAACTGTTGAATATATCCTTGATAAATCTCATGGCATGGTAAGAACAGAAATTGTTTGTTCAAACTGTGGAAGCCATTTAGGTCATGTTTTTAATGATGGCCCTACAAAAACAGGTACCCGTTATTGCGTAAATTCAGTAAGTATAGATTTTAAAAAAGATGAATAATAGTTATCTTGAAAGTGCTTCTAAGCAATTTAAGTATTACAAAAGTTTAGGTGATAAAACTTTTGAGCAATTGAATTTTGATGAATTACAAAAAGAATTAACTCAAGATTCTAACTCCATTTCAATCATTGTTAAACATTTAGTAGGAAACATGCTTAGCAGATGGACTAACTTCTTAAATGAAGATGGTGAAAAACCATGGAGAGATCGTGATTTTGAATTCGTTGATTCTTATACATCAAAAAGGGAACTGATTGATAATTGGAATACTGGTTGGGATTGTCTTTTCAATGCTTTAAATCAACTTACTATAGATAACTTAAACAACATTATTTACATTAGAAATGAAGGACATACTGTTACCGAAGCCATTAACAGACAATTATGCCATTATGCATACCATGTTGGTCAAATTGTTTTTTTAGGAAAACTTATAAAAGGAACTGATTGGAAATCATTGTCTATTCCTAAAGGAGACTCATCAAAATACAATCAAGATAAATTTGATAAAGAAAAAACACGAAAACATTTTACTGATGATTTATAATCATTCAAAAAAACTAAAAAGGGCTTTGTGAAATTTCACAAAGCCCTTTTTGTTTAGCAACTTACATTCATATTATTTTGCTGTCATTGCTTGTACTGTATAATATCCCATTTCTCGGGTTATCATTCCCTCATCATTAAAATAATGAACTAACATTACAGGAATATTTACTTTTTTACCATCTGATTTTCTTTTTACTCTAAAATCCCACCAAGACTGCACAACTTTGGCTTTTCCTAATTCGTATTCTAAATAATCAGGATAGCCATTAACATCAATACTTTCAATGTCCCAATCTTTTAGCATACTTAAAAAGCCCTCTTTTTCTTCTGCAACTGTATGGGTTTCACCAGGAGGCATATCTAAATTACTAAACCTAGCCTTTTCAGTAAAATAACTAAAGGCCTTGTCAACATCGCTATGCTCTAAAGCTGCAACCATTCTAAGTACTTTATTGATATACTCATGATGATTATATAATTTACCATTGGTTCTTGGCACAAAACTCTCTCTTAAATTATCGAAAATAGTTCCATCATCATAAGTTATGGCCCTACTAATCTTATTGTCTTTATTTATAAGATATAATCTATGAACAGGCATATCAATCTTTACGCCAGTTTCTTCATGAACACCCCTAATATAGTCCCATGTTTGCACCCAAGTTCCGCTTTCATCATATTCTAATGCATCGGGGTAAGCTTCTCCTTGCCTTGAAATACTTAAATAAGCAATATTTTTACTCCAAAAAATAGACTGATTAAGAAAATTCGTTTTGTCTGCTCCTTTAGCATCTGGGTTATTGTTCATTCCATTAATGGATCTAAAATCGTCTGAAAGATAACCAGCTACAGCTGTGGTATCTCCTTTAATAAATGCTTGCTGCATAGTTTCAACCGTAGTAATGGCTGGATGCTCTTTGTAAATAGTACCGTTTTTTTTCTTTTGAGAATACATGATGATAGAAAACATCATCATGGCAATAATGACATGGTTTTTCATTTTAATTAAATTTTGGTTGGTTAATTTTTAAATATAATTAAAATAATTGAATTTCAATAAGTTATTACATAATTAATTCAAAACATAAAAAGAAGACTAAGATCTTAATCTTTTCTTAAAAGGTCTAATAATCAATCTTGCCTCTCTATCAAAACGTATATAATTATAAACCCAGTTAATAAATACAACGGCTCTATTTCTAAAACCAATTAAAAAAAACAAATGCACAAACATCCAAACATACCATGCAAAAACGCCTTGAAATTTAAAGTGTTTTAAATCAACCACAGCTTTATTTCGACCTATAGTTGCCATGACTCCTTTATTCTTATACGAAAAAGGTATCATGGCTTTTTTTTCTAACAATCTTAATATATTGTCTCCTAACTGATGTCCTTGTTGAATAGCTGGTTGTGCCATCATTGGCAAACCTCTAGGGAATTCTTCATTTTCCATACAAGCTACGTCTCCAACGGCAAAAATATTGTTAAAACCTTTAACTTGATTGAATTCATTTACTAAAATTCGATTCCCTTTAGTAATATAATCAGATCCATCTATTCCTTTTATAATAGCTCCTTCTACTCCTGCTGCCCAAATAAATGTAGCTGTTTCAAAAGTTAAATCAGAATTTGTCGTAACTGTTTTTCCATCATAATTGGTAACCCTCACATTTTTCCAAACATTTACACCTAATTTTTCTAAAAAATCTTCAGCTTTTTTTGATGCATTTTCACTCATTTCTTTAAGAACCCTATCGCTTGACTGAATCAAATTAATTTGAACCGAGCGTGTATCTAAATCCGGATAATCTTTAGGCAAAATACCCTTTTTTATCTCTGCTAAAGCACCTGCTAATTCAACACCTGTTGGACCTGCACCTACAATAACAAAATTCATCAAAGCATTTCTTTCATTCAAATCAGATGTCAATAAGGCATCTTCAAAATTCTCAAGAATTAAGCTTCTTAAATTAAGAGATTGAGGTATGGTTTTCATGGCCATACTGTTTTTTTCAATTTCAGAATTGCCAAAATAATTGGTTTGAGAACCCGAGGCAATTACTAAATAATCAAATTTTAAGGATCCAATATCTGTAATAACTTCATTTGTAGAAGGTTTTATCTCATCTACACTTGCCAGTCTAAAATGAAAGTTAGGAAAATCCTTAAGTATTTTTCTTATTGGATACGCTATAGAATCTGGTTCTAAACCTCCTGTAGATACTTGGTATAGTAAAGGTTGAAATGTATGATAGTTATTTTTGTCAAGTAAAACAACTTGTACTTCCTGCTTTGATAATTTTTTTGCCAAAGAAATTCCTGCAAAACCACCACCAATTATAACAATTCTGGGAAAACTAGTTCTAGGTATGTTCATATTTAAATTCTTGCACAGTAAAGGTAACAAAAGATTCAAATTTATAGGCTCTAAATTCTTTATTCAAATTAGGTTTCGTAAATTCGTGCCTTGATTTAATGATTAAATAATTCTCATGAGTAAATACGATATTATTGTTCTTGGAAGTGGTCCTGGTGGTTATGTTACAGCTATTAGAGCATCACAATTAGGTTTTAAAACAGCAATTGTTGAAAAAGAAAATCTTGGTGGAGTTTGTTTAAATTGGGGTTGTATTCCAACAAAAGCATTATTAAAATCTGCCCAAGTTTTTGAATATTTGAAACATGCTGGCGATTATGGCTTATCTGTTAAAGATTATGATAAAGACTTTGAAGCCGTAGTAAAACGTAGTCGTGGTGTTGCAGATGGCATGAGTAAAGGCGTTCAGTTTTTAATGAAAAAGAACAAAATTGATGTTATTGAAGGATTTGGAAAACTAAAACCTGGTAAAAAGATTGATGTTAATGGAACTGAATATAGTGCAGACCACATTATAGTTGCAACAGGAGCACGCTCTAGACAATTACCTAATTTACCACAAGATGGTAAAAAAGTAATTGGTTACAGAGAAGCGATGACACTACCAGAGCAACCAAAGAAAATGATTGTAGTGGGTTCTGGAGCTATTGGTGTTGAGTTTGCTTATTTTTATAACTCAATGGGAACAGATGTTACTATAGTTGAATTTTTACCGAATGTGGTTCCTGTTGAAGATGAAGATGTTTCTAAACAATTAGAGCGTTCTTTCAAAAAGATTGGTATTAAAATCATGACATCTTCAGAAGTTACTAAAGTTGATACTTCTGGAGCCGGTGTAAAAGCTACTATAAAAACAAGTAAAGGAGAAGAAGTTCTTGAAGCCGACATTATTTTAAGTGCTGTTGGCATTAAAACAAATATTGAAAATATTGGTTTAGAGGATGTTGGTATTGCTGTTGATAGAGATAAAATACTGGTAAACAAATTCTATCAAACAAACATTCCTGGTTATTATGCTATTGGAGATGTAACTCCTGGACAAGCATTGGCTCACGTAGCTTCTGCAGAAGGGATTTTATGTGTTGAAAAAATTGCCGGACAACATGTTGAAGCTTTAGATTATGGAAATATTCCTGGTTGCACCTACTGTTCTCCAGAAATTGCTAGCGTAGGTTTAACTGAAAAACAAGCCAAAGAAAAAGGATTCGAAATTAAAGTTGGTAAATTTCCATTTTCAGCATCTGGAAAAGCAAAAGCTGCTGGAGCAAGTGATGGATTTGTAAAAGTTATTTTTGATGCCAAATATGGTGAATGGTTAGGCTGCCATATGATTGGTGCCGGTGTAACCGATATGATTGCCGAAGCTGTTTTAGGAAGAAAATTAGAAACTACAGGTCATGAAGTTTTAAAAACGGTACATCCTCACCCAACAATGAGTGAAGCCGTTATGGAAGCAGTTGCAGATGCTTATGGAGAAGTCATTCATCTTTAAGACAACTTAGATTATTTAGACTTAATTAACATGAGTTCGATATAATTAAGAGTGTATTTAATTGTAAATAAGTTACTTATGTTTTTATGTCAGGTTGAGCGCAGTCGAAACCTATATAAGTTATCGATTTTAACAACCTTTCGACTGCGCTCAAGGTGACAGCCTCCATTAATAGTGGGGTTTATCCTTTAATATAGAATTGTTTTTAAATCGAACTCACGTTAATTAGATTATTAGATACAAAAAAGTTCCTGAGATTTCAGGAACTTTTTATTTTGTTGGATATATGATTGTATAATTGTCTAACCTTCTAAAAATCTAACCTTCTAAGTGGTCTATCATAAAAAACTCTGAATGGCCAATTCGTAGCTTTGCAACCCAAAACCAAGAATCACGCCTTTCGCATTGGGTGAGATATAGGATTGATGTCTAAATTCTTCTCTACCAAAAGTATTTGAAATATGAACTTCAACCACAGGTGTTTCAATCCCTTTTATGGCATCACCAATACCAATGGATGTATGCGTATATGCACCAGCATTTAAAATAATGCCGTCATAACTAAACCCTACTTCATGCAATTTATTAATAAGTTCGCCTTCAATGTTCGATTGATAATAATCCAATTGAACTTTTGGATATTTAGGCTTAATCTCGCTTAAAAATTCAGTAAACGTAAGACTGCCATAAATAGAAGGCTCACGCTTACCTAATAAATTTAAATTTGGTCCGTTAATTATGATTAGTTTTTTCATGAAGTAAATGTATTAAAAAAGCATAAAAAAACCGAAGCTAATACTTCGGTTTTCTTCATTTCAGTTTTTTTTACAATTTAAAAATTCCACCAATATTAAATGAACTTCTTGAATTTCAAACATCATAAGGCAAAGTATTGTTTTTATCAATATTTATTATCCCTCCAAATCCTTGATAATCAATGCAAAGTTGAAAATCAGGATTAATATCAAACTTATATCCTATACCTAAAGCAAGACCTATGTCTGTACTTGCTATATAATCTTTTATATCAATCGATTGTCCTCCGTCTAAATCTGTTTCTGCACTCAATAAAAAAGCAACTGCAGGTCCAAAATTTAAAAACCAATTTCTGTTTTTACCAAAATGCCAATTTGCATTTATTGGAATGGTTAAATAATTTAATTTATCAACATTATCAAAGCTATCTTTAGATCCCATTGAATCATATAATAAACCCGAGCGCAAGCTCCAGAGGTCGCTAAAATAATATTCGCCTATTACTCCACCAGAAAATGAGGTTCTTAAATCATAATTTGCATCTGATGATGAGTAAGTTGAAAAATTCACACCTATTTGAGGTGCCAATGTAAATTCTCCAGCGTTAGATTGTGCATTTGTTAATGATAAGCATAATATTGTAAACGCAGCCAATAATAATTTTTTCATAAAAAAGGTTAGTTTAATTGTTTTTTAAAATCACTAACAAGTAAGCTGAAGGGATATACAATAATAAGAAAAATCTTATATATGGTTAAGTGTATTCTTACTTTTTTACTAATTTATTATAACAAAAAAACCGAAGTTATCACACTTCGGTTTACTAAATTATTTATTTTATTTTTCTTTAGAAATGCAATGCAAATCCAATACGTACTTCAAAAATACCTTCATCAGTAAAATCTTCATTCAAAGACATACTATATCGTAACCCAGGTTCAATACTTACATTTTCACCTAAAAAGATAGCATAGCCCCCTTGTAAGCCTAACCATAATGGATTTTCATCAAAATCTTTTATACTCGCCCCATTAACATCAACTTGAACAGGTATTTGACTAATAATGTAGTATTTAGCACCTAATTTATAAGAGAATACAGATTCTCCATCATAATCAGTATAACCAAGTCCAGCTTTAATAGCTAAGTCATCCATTACAAAATAACCGCCTTCAGCACCTAAAGACCAAATAGTTGTTCCGTCAACAGACACTAATCCAAAACCTGTATTTGCCGTGTGCTGCATAAGCCCTACTTCCCCACCACCAGCAGAGAAACCTGTGTTCGCTTCTATTAACCATTTCCCTTTAGAAGTCTGTCCATTAGCTGCTAGTTCTTGAGCATTAATACTAGCGATTGCGAAAATCGCAAAAATTGATAATAAAATTAATTTTTTCATAAAAAATTTGGTTTAATTGTTAGTCAAATTTAATACGGGAATTCTTATAAAAAAAATTTTTTTTACAAAAATTTTGAGTAAACCTTACAAAAAAAGGAGCTTGATTAAGCTCCTTTTTAATCTATTAAACAAAATTATTTTAGAAAAAATAACCGACAGAAAGTTGTATTACGTTATTTTTAAGATCACCTTCGCCATCTACAATATTGCCTAATCCAAAATTGTAACGAACAGCAAAGTTTAGTCCTGTTTCCATTTGGTAAGATACCCCGACCGCACCACTGAAATCTGTACTTTTTAAAAAGTCTTTAACATCTTCTCCATCATCTTTTGCAGATAATAAGAACCCAATTTGTGGGCCAGCTTCAATACTAAATCCATCTGCAACCATAACTTTCGCTAAAACAGGAATGTTAAGATAATCTAATTTCAAATCACCTCCATCATAAGAAGCTCCTTGAGCTGAATATACTAACTCAGGCTGAACTGAAAATTTTTCGGACACACCGATGTTTAAGACACCTCCAACATGAAATGAAGTTAACCCATCAAGACCATCAGAGTCATCACCGCCTAAACTAGCAAAGTTAACACCTGCTTTAACTCCGAATTTCATCTCTTGAGCATTTACATTACACATCGCGAATACTGCAATTGCAGCGCATAATAATAATTTTTTCATAATTTTAAGGTTTAGTTAGTCAATTAATCATTAATAAATTAACAATATTTTTTTGATATTCACAAATATATTTGAATTTGTCATTTATTTTACAATTTTAAGAAATACTTGTTTTTACTATCAAAAATTATTACTAACATTAAATAGTAAGTTTTATAGAATGTAAAAAAAGGAAGCAAATTGCTTCCTTTTTTAGAAAATTTTAAACCTGATTTAAAAGAAAAACGAAAAGCAGTCAAAATCGAAATAAAAATGCCAAATGTTTGGTTTTAAAAATTATTTTTTTGAATGTCCGCAATTTGTCATAATTAGCTTTTCCATGTCAGGTCGAGCGCAGTCGAGACCTCATTATGAATTTATTAACTTTGATAACCTCTCGTTAAGCTACACTTACTACCTTCGTTTCAAAATATATTTTGCAACTCGGCAATGCTCGTGGTGACAATCATTTCTGATTTTTTACGGACAATCAATTATTTTTTATCTAATTATTTATATGAGAATTATTTAATTTTCTTTTAAAATATCTATTTGAGTTGTTTCTCCTGTTTTTAAATTCGATAATGCTTTAATAGTATTGTTACCATCCTGAAGTTCAACTACTATTGTGTTTGGAGCTATTGAACCTTCATTAAGAGCTTTAATAACTATTGATGTTTTTTTCTCTTTTAAATTTAAAATCAAAATCTTTTTTTCAGACTTAGCCTCAAAATTCATTAATAATGGTTTATCATTTAAGGTTATTGAAATTTTGTCTTCATCTAATTTTCCGCCATCATAAACAATCAATTTCATATTACTAGCTTTTGAAAACACACTTAAAGTTTGATTTTTTCTTAATATGTTCATATTTAAAGAATCCATCATTTTCGATAAATTTATTTTCTGCTTTATACTATCATTAATTTTGTTTGAATTATTAATCTTTTTAGAAACCTTTTCAATTCTATTTTCAACTTTTTCTATTGAGTTCATAAAAAGTTGACCATTGATACATTGTGTGTTATCTGAAAATAATCCAACAAAATTAGCTTTAATGGTTTTAGTTTTTCCAAAGACAAAACCTTTTGAAGTGGTATTAATAAAACAAAAATCTTGCTGAGATACTGGTGATTTTGTATATACTATACCTGTTTCCCTAAAACTTAATTCTTTTTTTTCTTTGCTATACTCGCCAAAAATATTTGAACGTGTTTCATGCTCACCTCCTAAATCTGTTACAGAATAGCCTTTAACAACACCGTTTTTTGGGGTTAATTCAATTTTATAAGAAATTGAAGTAGAATCATTTAATTTAATGACTCCTATAAATCCATAATTCTCCTGAGAAAAACTAAAACAACTGCTTATTAATAAAGCAGAAATAAAAATATATTTTTTAATCATTTTGCTTTTTTTTTGTAAATTGGCAATAAACAAATTTAATCCAATTACGTATGAAAATTAAATTATTACTTTCTTTATTAGTTGTGTTTTTAACTTTCTCAACTAGCTATGCCTCTTTTCCAGTAAAAAGAACCGCGAATTCTAATGCCAAAACAGAAATAACAACTGGAAATACTGAAACTGAATACACTCCAATAACATCTTCTGTTGCTGGTAAAGACTTAACAGTAGGAATAATTCTTTGGTTCTTTTTAGGATGGGCTGCAGGTCATAGATGGTATTATGGTAAACCAACCTTGTACAATATTTTGTTTATTGTCACTCTTGGTGGTTTAGGTGTTTGGTGGGTAATAGATTTAGTTAATATGATACAAGGTGATTTTTAAGAGTTAACCTTAAAAAAAATAAAAACCACCAATTGGTGGTTTTTTTATGCTTATTTTTACTGATATGAAATGGCAAAACGCACTTAAAGATTATCAATTATACCTAAAAATTGAAAGAGGTTTATCAAAAAACTCCATTGATAATTATGCTCTTGATGTTAAAAAACTTATTGATTATCTGGAAACTAATACCATTAGTGTTTCTCCATTAAATATTGACTCCGAAGTTATTCAGCAATTTATTTATGAAATAGCAAAAGTTGTTAATGAAAGAACTCAATCAAGAATTATCTCTGGATTGCGTAGTTTTTTTAGTTTTTTAGTTTTTGAAGACTATAGAGAATCCAACCCTCTTGAATTGATTGAATCTCCTAAAATAGGCAGAAAACTACCTGATACATTAAGTGAATTTGAAATTGATAATTTAATAAATGCCATTGATTTAAGTACTCCTGAAGGAGAAAGAAACCGAGCAATATTAGAAACTTTATACGGTTGTGGTTTACGCGTTAGCGAGTTAACAAACTTAAAACTATCAGATTTGTTTTTCGATGAAGGCTTTATTAAAGTAACTGGAAAAGGTGATAAGCAACGATTTGTTCCAATTTTAAAAACTACTCAAAAGTATATCAATATTTATTTAAAAGAAATAAGAACTCATATAAAAATTCAACCCAATTTTGAAGATATCCTTTTTTTAAACAGACGTGGAAAACAACTAACAAGAGCCATGATTTTTACTATCATTAAACAATTAGCAGATAAAATTGGTTTAAAAAAAAGCATATCACCACATACTTTCCGGCACTCATTCGCTACACATTTATTACAAAATAATGCTGACTTGAGATCTATTCAAATGATGCTAGGTCATGAAAGCATTACAACCACCGAAATTTATGTTCACTTAGATAAAGGTCACCTCTCAAAAATTGTAGAAAAATATCATCCAAGAAAATAAATGTGTTTATCTGATTTATTGTTTATTTTATCGATTATTTATTATATTTACTTATTATTATTTTCATTACTAATTAAAGTAATAAGTCTCTCTAATCTTCAATTAAATGAACAATGCTATTAAAGAACCTATTGATTTTGATAAATTAAAATGGCAATTTGCTCTAAAAAATTCAAACATAGGTATTTGGGATTTTGATGCTAATTTAAATCGGGTTTTTTATTCTGACGAATCAAAAAAAATAATAGGTTTTAGCACAGATGAATTTGGAACTAATCCTAACGACTGGAACGATAGGGTGCATCCAGATGACAAGCAAAAATATTTTAAAGATTTTGAAGATCATCTAAATGGATTAAATCCATTTTATGAAAATGAACATCGAATATTATGCAAGGATAACACCTATAAATGGGTTTTAGATAAAGGCAAAATAATTGAAAGAGATGAACAAGGCAAACCAAAAAGAATAATAGGTACTCATCTAGACATTACACAACAAAAAGAAGATGAGCTTGCAAAGGTTAAATCACTAAAATTAATAATTAAAAAGAATAATAAACTTGAAAATTTTGCTCATATTGTTACACACAATTTAAAGTCTCACTCTGCAAATTTTGAAAATTTATTAGAGTTTTATGATGAAGCAGAATCTGATGAAGAAAAAAAAGATTTTATAACTCATTTAAAAACGGTTTCACAATCTTTAGCTAAAACCATATATAATTTAAATGAAATAGTATCTATTCAGAATAATAAGTCTAACGAGGTACAAACTTTAAATTTATATGAATACATTAACAACTCTTTAATTTTATTAGAAGTAGAAATCAATAAATCTAATGCAATAATTATAAATAAGGTTGACCCTTCAATTTATATAGATTTTAATCCTGCATATTTAGAAAGTGTCTTTCAAAATTTATTATCAAATGCAATAAAATACAAGCATCAAGATAGAAATCCACATATTATTTTTAATTCTACAACTACTAAAGATAAAAATATTATAACAGTTCAGGATAATGGCTTAGGGATAGATATGGAAAAATATGGGAACGAAGTTTTTAAATTATATAGAACCTTTCATTATAATGAAAATTCAGAAGGTGTAGGTCTATACCTTATAAAAAATCATATAGAAACTTTTGATGGCACCATAGAATTAGAAAGCAAGGTAAATGTTGGTACTACATTTATTATTAAATTTCCAATCAAAAAAAATCCAGTTTATTAAAACTGGATTTTTTTATGATTTTATTTCACTTTTATTTAGCAATATTTACAGCTCTAGTTTCTCTAATTACAGTAACCTTCACCTGACCCGGATACGTCATATCTGTTTGGACTTTTTGAGAAATACTAAATGATAAATCTGCAGCCTTTTGGTCATCAACTTTATCACTTTCTACTATCACACGTAATTCTCTTCCTGCTTGAATAGCGTATGCTTTTTTAACACCTTGAAAACCAAAAGCAATATCTTCTAAATCTTTTAAACGTTGAATATAACTATCCAAAACTTGTCTACGAGCACCAGGACGAGCACCTGAAATGGCATCGCAAACCTGAATAATTGGAGACATCAAATACTTCATCTCTATTTCATCATGATGGGCACCAATAGCATTACATACTTCTGGAATTTCACCATACTTCTCTGCCCATTGCATACCTAAAATAGCATGAGGTGTTTCCATATCAGCCTCTGCATCTGGCACTTTTCCTATATCATGCAATAACCCAGCTCTTTTAGCTAGCTTAGGATTTAATCCTAGTTCTGCCGCCATAACGCCACAAAGTTTAGCTACTTCGCGTGAATGTTGCAATAAATTTTGACCATAAGAAGAACGGTATTTCATCCTTCCTACCATTTTAATTAACTCTGGATGTAAATTATGAATACCTAAATCAATCACAGTACGCTTACCTACTTCTATGATTTCCTGGTCAATTTGTTTTTTGGTTTTTTGAACTATTTCTTCAATTCTGGCTGGATGAATTCTTCCATCAGTCACTAATTTATGTAATGACAAACGTGCAATTTCTCTTCTAACTGAATCAAAACAAGATAAAATAATTGCTTCAGGAGTATCGTCTACAATAATTTCAACACCAGTTGCAGCTTCAATAGCTCTAATGTTTCTACCTTCTCTACCAATAATTCGTCCCTTAACATCGTCTGATTCTATATTAAATACAGACACGCAATTATCAATAGCTTCTTCGGTACCTATACGTTGAATGGTATTAATAATTATTTTCTTAGCTTCTTGTTGAGCTGTTAATTTAGCTTCTTCGACTGCCGATTGAACAAAAGCCATAGCATCATTTTTAGCTTCACCTTTAAGTGATTCTATTAATTGTGCTTTAGCATCTTCAGCAGATAAACTGGAAATAACTTCTAATTGCTCAACTTGGCTTTTATGCAATCTGTCAATTTCAATTTTCTTTTTATCAAGAATATCAACTCTATGATCGTAGTCATTTAGTTTTGCTTCTAAATCTTCATTGAGTTTTTTGGTCTTAGCTAATTCAGAAGATACCTGCGACTCTTTATCACGAGTGCGCTTTTCAGCTTCAGCCATTTTTTTATCACGAGTTAAAATGACTTTTTCGTGCTCTGATTTAAGCTCTATAAATTTTTCTTTAGCCTGTAGAATCTTATCTTTTTTGATAGATTCTCCTTCACTATTTGCTTCTTTAATAATTGCAGCAGCACTTTTTTTAGCGCCTTTTATGAGTTTTGAAGCATTATTTCTTTCTAATACTTTTGCTAAAATAAAACCTAATAGTATGCCTACTAAGATTCCTCCGGCAATTATTATAATTGAGTTTTCCATTGTAATTAATTAGTTAAATATAAAAAAAAGCCTACACCAGTCTAACATTTTTGTATAAACTCCTTAAAAACAAGTTTAGGGCTAACAAGCTGATCAAGGATCTGCTCAAGGCAGCATGCTTTTACAACTTAAACTCACCCTTTTTAAAGAATTAACGTTGAGTTTATCAAAAAAAATAACCAATGTAGGCAGTAACTTTTAATTTATTTTAAAGAACGTTAAGAGATTAAATGAGAATGTAATAAACTATTAAGAGTTTTTAATTTCTCTTCAACATGCTCATTTACGTTTTCCTTATCTATCGTTTTCTGTTCAACTTGTGATGCAAACTGCAAGGCACACATGGCCAATACATCTTGTTTATCTCTAACAGAATAACTTTGCTCAAATTGTTTAATCATTGCTTCAATGTTTTTAGCTGCTTTACGCAATCCCTCTTCCTGATTTGCATCAATGGTTAAAGGATATACTCTGTTAGCTATTGACAGCTTTATTTTAAGCTTTTCAGACATTGATTTTTGTTACATTAATCGGCTAATTGAGCAATACAATGATCAATATCCCTAATTAATGCGTTTATTTTAAGCTTAGTTTCTCTTTTATTTTCGTCACTACCTAATATTGAGTTTGCAATTTTGAGAGCTTCATATTTTTCTTCCCAAGATGCAGTATGCAACTTTTGATTTTGAAGATTTTGTTCTGAAACTACTAATTCGTCTTTTAATTTTAAATTAGCTTGTTTTAAAACCTCTAGTTTATGTAATATTTTACTTATTTTATTTTCTAGAGAATCTACAATATCTTCAATATTACTCATTTACAAATTTCAATAGGTATTCCACAAAGTTAACATAGATTGCTATAAATTACAATTGTTTTTTAATAAAATTTTCAAATGAACAGTAAACACTCATTATCAATACAATGGCTTGATTTTTGTTTTATTCTTTGGGTATTCAATACAATTTAATATTTTAGCAACAATACCAAATTACTTTGAAATAAATCAAAAAACATACTTGGTATAAAAACATTTATATGAGATTACCCCTTGTCCCTCTTCTATTTTTTTGTTCAATTTGTTTTACTCAAAACAACTATCCTCAAGATTATTTTAGTAATCCGGTAGAAATTCCTTTAATTCTTGCGGGTAATTTTGCTGAATTAAGATCAAACCATTTTCATTCTGGGTTAGATATTAAAACTCAACAGCGTGAAGGTTTAAAAGTTTTAGCTGCTGCCGACGGCTTTATAAGCAGAATAAAAATATCACATTTTGGTTACGGTAAAGCCCTGTATATCACTCATCCTAATGGATATACAACTGTTTATGCTCACTTACAACATTTTAACCCAGTAATTGAAACTTATGTAAAAAAACAACAGTATGAAAAAGAATCCTATGAAATTGAATTATTCCCAAAAGCAGGTGAACTTCAATTTTCTAAAGGTGATATAGTTGCTTATAGTGGAAATACTGGAGGTTCTGGTGGACCTCATCTTCATTTTGAAATACGAGATAAAGAAGAAAACGCTTTAAATCCTTTACTATTTGGTTTTGATATTGCAGATTCTGTTAAACCAAATGTTAGCAATTTGTATGCATATGCCATTGGTGATAGTTCGTGTGTTAATAATTCAAATGCAAAGCAAAAGCTTCGTTTAATTCCTCTTCAAAATGGAGATTATATGGTAGAAAATATTGAGGCTTTTGGTGACATTGGTTTTGCAATAGGAACTACAGATAGGCAAAATTTGGCAGCTAACAATAATGGCGTTTATAATGTTCAAACTTTTTTTAATGGCAATAAAAATTTTGAAATGGATTTTAAAGAGTTTTCTTTTGATGAATCAAAACACATTAATAGGCTTATAGATTACGAAATTTTTAAAACAAAAAAACAACGTGTTCAAAAATTATTTAATGATAATAATCCTTTAAGTTTATTTGAATCTGTATTAAATGATGGTTATATTAATATTGAAGATAGTACCAATTCTGTTTATAAAATAAAAATTTCCGATTTTAAAAACAATGCTACTTGGGTTACTGTAAACATAACAGGCAAGAAAATTGATGTTTTTAAAAAAGTTGAGCCAGAAACATCTCCTTACTATATTTACGCCAATCAGACCACCAATTTAAAAGAAGGGAATGTTTCTGTAGATATATATCCAAACACATTTTATGAAGACTTATTTATTAATTTTCAGGTAAGAAATGATACGCTTATACTTAATAAAGATATTATTCCTCTACAGAAAAGCATAACCATAAGTTTTGATGTCAGCAAATATTCTGATGAAGATAAAAACAAACTTTTCATTGCTGAATTATTAGGTTATAAAAAATATCCATCCTACTCTAGTACTAAAAGAAATGGCAACACACTATCCACATTTACAAAAACTTTGGGAACCTATACGCTAACCACAGATAATAAAAAGCCTACCATTACACCAATTAATTTTCAAAACGGACAATGGCTAAGTAATTTTAGATATTTAAAAATTAAAATTGATGATGATCTTTCAGGAATATCAAACTTTAGAGCCACAGTAAACGGAAAATGGATTTTAATGGAATATGAGTATAAAACCAAAACATTAACTTATGATTTTAATGATGGTGTTATAACAGATACAAAAAACAATTTAAAGGTAATAGTTACTGATAATGTTGGAAATAGTTCTACTTTTGAATCTATGTTTTACAGAAAATAAAATTTCTTGCTTTTGAACACAAAATCTTTATTTGTAACCGTGTTGTTTGTATTCATGATTTTTATTGGTCAGTCTCAAACAGCTACTATTAAAGGAATTATTTTAGACACCAATAATTCACCCATTCCAAATGTTAATATTAAAGCTGGTACTTTAGGAACGATAACAAATGATAACGGATTTTATCTATTAAAAATTCCTGCAAATCAAGATACTAAAGTTGAGTTTACTCACATATCCCATAAAAAGATTGAAAGTACATTTAATTTAAAAAATGGAGAAACCTTTGAGTTTAATCCTGTGATGAGTATTTCGATAGAACAAATGGCAACAGTTATTGTATCAGGAAAAAGACAAAATGATGTTGAAGGCATTATAACTTTAAGTCCAGAAACCATAAGAAAAATTCCTGGAGCTAATGCTGGTGTAGAAAATTTGTTAATGACCTTACCAGGCGTTAGTAATAACAATGAGTTAAGCACACAATATGCAGTAAGAGGTGGAAATTTTGATGAAAATTTAGTGTATGTTAATGATATTGAGATTTATCGTCCCTTTTTAATCCGTTCTGGTCAACAAGAAGGTTTAAGTTTTGTTAATACCGATTTAGTTCAAAATGTAGATTTTTCAGCTGGCGGATTTCAAGCTAAATATGGTGATAAACTTTCCTCTGTTTTAGATATTACTTATAAAAATCCTTATCAGTTTGAAGCCAATGCCGATTTAAGTTTGTTAGGTGGAAGTATTTCTGTTGAAGGAGTAAGTAAGGATTCAAAACTGTCTGGAATTGTTGGAATGCGTTACCGAGATAATAGTCTTTTGGTAAATGCAAAAGAAACAGAAACAAACTATGATCCGGTTTTTGCTGATATTCAAACGTTTTTAACTTATAAATTTACTGACAAATTTCACCTAAGCTTTTTAGGAAATGTTTCTTTAAATAAATACCATTATCAACCTCAATCACGTCAAACAAATTTTGGAACACTTTCTGATCCATTGGCGTTGGTTGTTTATTATGAAGGGCAAGAAAAAGATCAATATCAAACCTTATTTGGAGCTTTTAAAGGAACTTATTTTGCAAATGATGATTTAACATTACATCTTATAGCATCAACATATCACACTACCGAAGAAGAATATTTTGATATTTTAGCACAATACAATCTAGGACAAGTAAATACAAATATAGGTGATGAAAATTTAGGCGAAGTTGAATTTAGCGAGGGCATTGGCGGGCAATTAAATCATGGAAGAAACGATTTAGATGCGCTTATTACTAATATAGAACACAAAGGAACTTACAAGATTAATGATAATAAAATTGAATGGTCCGTTAAATATACACATGAAGATATTCGTGACCGTTTGGTAGAATGGGAAGTTATTGATTCAGCTGGTTTTTCAATAAACCCACCTACCATTGATTACTTTAATGAGCAACCATATACGCCATACCAAGGCCCTTTAGTTGCTTATCAAAATGTGAGAGCTACCAATAATGCTCAAATAAACAGAATACAGGCTTATACGCAATGGAGTAAGCGGTCTGTTCTTGGTACCAGTGACGTTTGGTACAATGCAGGTGTAAGAGTTCATAATTGGTCTGTTGGCGGTGATGGTATTTCATCTTCAAGCCAAACAGTGTTCAGTCCTCGTGCACAATTTGCAATAAAACCTTATTGGAAAAGTGATATGTTATTTAGAATTGCTGCTGGCTTATATTACCAACCTCCCTTTTACAAAGAATTACGTGATGCAACAGGAACTGTACAACCAGAAGTAAAAGCACAACAATCATTTCATATCGTTTTAGGAAATGATTACAGTTTTAAAATGTGGAATAGACCATTTAAATTAACATCTGAAGCTTATTACAAGAGTTTGTCAGATGTAAATCCTTATACTTTAGAAAACGTCCGTATTCGTTACAGTGCAAATAATAATGCTAAGGCCTACGCCTACGGATTGGATATGCGCTTAAATGGTGAATTTGTTCCTGGAACAGAATCATGGTTTAGTTTTGGATATTTAAAGACTGAAGAAAATATTGATGGCAAAGGATATATTTCAAGGCCAACCGACCAAAGATTAAAGTTTGCGGCCTTATTTCAAGATTATGTGCCAAATATCCCAAGCATGAAAATGTACTTAAATTTGGTATACAATACTGGTGTTCCTGGAGGTTCTCCAAGTTATGCTGATCCTTATCAATATCAAAACAGATTACCAGCCTACAAAAGAGCCGACCTTGGCTTGCAGTTTGTTCTTGTTGATGAAAAAAAACAGTTTAAAAGTGGTTGGAAAAAACCTTTTAAAGAACTCTCTTTTGGGTTTGAAATCTTTAATATGTTTGATGTACAAAATTCCATTACTAATACTTGGGTAAGAGATGTTTACAGCAAGCGTCAATATGCAATTCCAAACTATTTAACTCCTAGAGTTTTTAATGTTAGAACTACCATGAAGTTTTAGCTTTATTTTGCAAGCTTATGTTCTCTTAAAGACTTATATTTAGTATCTCTTAATTTGATGATGAAACTATTTATAAATATAAGTATTCTACTTTCCTATTCTTTAATAAATGCTCAAATTATTGGTGATTTATCATTTGGAACTGATGATACATTTGAAATAATGACATGGAATCTTGAAACATTTCCAAAGAATGAGCAACAAACACTAGACGATGTTAGCAAAATAGTAGAAGCGTTAGATATTGATTTTATAGCTATGCAAGAAATAAATAATCAAATTGCCTTTCAGCAACTGGCAACTAACTTAGCTGATTATAATGGTTACATAGAGTCTACTTATTATGATGGATTAGCTTTCTTATATAAACCCGATGTTGTTGAAATTAATAATATTTATAGAATTTATTCAACATCAACTTATTGGAACGTATTTCCAAGAGCTCCAATGATTATTGATATTACTTACCATAATCAAAATATAACTATAATAAACAATCATTTAAAATGTTGTGGTGATGGCATTTTAAATTTAACAAATACAAATGATGAAGAATACAGAAGATACGAAGCCATCTATTTACTAAAAAGCTATATTGACAATAATCTTCAAAATGAAAATGTTATACTCTTAGGAGACTTAAATGATGAGTTATCAGATAATATTAATAACAATGTATTTCAAAGCATTATAGATGATAACCTTAACTATTTGTTCACAGATTATAACATTGCTTTAGGCAGTAGTTCAAATTGGTCTTATCCGTCATGGCCTTCTCATTTAGATCATATTTTAATTTCAAATGAACTATTCAATGAGTTTAATTTATCAAATTCAGATATTCAAACTATTAAAATAGACGACTATCTCTCTGGCGGATTGACAGAATATGACCAAGATATTTCAGACCATAGACCAGTTGCATTAAAGCTTGTTATTGATTCAAATTTAAGCACACATGACATCTCTAAAAAAAACCTAGTTCATTTTATAAACTATCCAAATCCTATTCGTTCTGAAACTACTTTTTCTTTCAAAACATCACAAGAAAATTGTAAAATTGAAATTTATAACTCTTTGGGTAAAACTATTTTTTCAGAAGATATTATTAATGGGCAATCAAAATTAATTTGGAAAACTGAAAACTTAGCAAATGGCATTTATTTCGCTAAATTAATATCAAACAATCAAATGATAGCCAACAGAAAACTTATAATCTCAAATAATATTTAAAAATGAAAACAAAATTCATAACATTAGCTATTCTTATAATACTTCAAGTATGCGAAGCTCAAAATAATATTATCCCTGTTCCTGTAAGTTACAACGCTTCAAGTGATGTTTTTGAACTGAACAGTCAAGTAAATTTAAGTCTTAATACAAATGACTCTCAAGTAAAAAAATATTCTGAAATTTTTATAAACCTTTTAGCCGAGAAAGGCATTCATGTTTCCTTAAATGAAAATGAAAGCCATAAAAAATCAAACAAAACTATTATAGTTGAATTATTTAAAAGCTTTAAATCAGAATTAGGATTAGAAGGTTATAAATTGGAGGTAAACTCTTCATCAATAAAATTATCTGCTAATCAGTCTACAGGAATTTTTAACGGATTTCAAACATTAAGACAATTATTCCCGGTTGAATTTGAATCAAATCATAATCAACATTTAGACCATATAAAAATCAAAGGTTGCAAAATAATAGACTATCCTCGCTTTAAATGGAGAGGTCTAATGCTAGATGTAAGCAGGCACTTCTTTACAGTTGATGAAGTCAAAGCGTATATTGATAAAATGTCTCAATTTAAGCTTAATGTATTTCACTGGCATCTTACTGATGATGAAGGATGGCGCGTTGAAATTAAATCTTTGCCAAAATTAACAGAAGTTGGTGCATGGAGAGTAGAACGCTATGGAAGTTTTGGAAAAGACAGACCATATCCTCTACCAAATGAAGAAACCACTTATGGAGGTTTTTATACTCAAGAACAAATAAAAGATGTTGTAAAATATGCATCAGAAAGAAACATAACTATCGTTCCAGAAATAGACATGCCTGGTCATAGTATGGCAGCATTGGCTGCATATCCAGAATTATCAACAAAAAAGGAAGCAAAGTTTGTTAGTCCAGGAGCTAAGTTTTCTGAATGGTATGGCAACGGTAAGTTTAAAATGCTTATTGAAAACACTTTAAACCCAACGGATGAAAAAGTTTATAATTTTATTGAAAAAGTATTTTCAGAGATAGCAGAACTGTTTCCAGGTGATTATATACACATGGGTGGTGACGAATGTTACAAAGGTTATTGGGAAGAAGATACCTTAGTCCAAAAATTCATGAAAACTAATAATATAAAGGATGCTCATGAGCTTCAAAGTTACTTTGTAAAAAGGGTTGAGAAAATAATAAGCAGTAAAGGAAAAAAACTCATTGGTTGGGATGAAATTTTGGAAGGTGGTCTGGCTGAAAGTGCAGCTGTTATGAGCTGGCGCGGTATGAAAGGTGGCATTGAAGCTGCTAAAATGGGACACCAAGTAGTAATGTCACCATCAACTTATGCCTATTTAGATTATACACAAGGAGATTATAGTGTTGAAAACAAAGTTTATGCTAGCCTAAGTTTAGAGACATGTTATAGTTTTGAACCAGTTCCGGCTGATGTTGACCCAAAATATATTTTAGGTGGACAAGGAAACTTATGGGCAGAAAAAGTTCCTAGCATACCTTTTGCTTTTTATATGACCTATCCAAGAGCATTAGCACTTTCTGAAACTTTGTGGAGTCCTAAGGAAAATAAAGATTGGAATAGTTTTATTGGTAGAGTTGAAAACCAATTTGAAAGATTTGATATGGCTGATTTGAATATTTCAAAAGCTGTTTTAGAACCAATTATCAAAGTTTTTAAAGATGGTAATAAACTAATGTGCGAACTAAAAAATTCTGTGCCAAATACAGAGATTTATTATACTATAAACAATACATACCCAGCAAAATTTGGCGTTAAATACACCGCTCCTTTTGAAATACCACAAGGCGATCTTAGTTTAATTAGCCAAACATATAAAAATGGTAAAGCTCTGGGCCGTGAATTAAAAATTCATAGGACTGAACTTGAAAAAAGAGCAGGAAAATAGCTTTTAAACTATGAGTTTTTTCAATTCGTTTAACACATAATCAATTTCTTCTTTGGTATTATAGCTGCTAAATGAAAATCGAATAGAAGGCTTTTGCAAATCTTCATCAGTTAATAGTTCAGCTAACACATGAGACGATTGTATGCTTCCGCTTTGGCACGCACTTCCTTTTGAACAGGCTATACCTTTTAAATCTAATTGAAATAATAACATTGTAGATTTTTCGGCAGAAACTGGCAAACAAACATTCACCAAAGTATAAGTGCTTTTTTGTAAATCACCAGAATATCCATTAAAGCTAACATTTGGAATTTCAGTTTTTAACCTATCAATAAAATGTTGCTTTAATTCTTGAATATATTGTCGTTCTGTATCAAGATTAGAATACGCTGTTTTTAAGGCTTCTTCTATACCAACAATATTATGAACACTTTCTGTTCCTGCTCGAAATCCTCGTTCCTGCTCACCACCAAAAATCAAAGGTTTTAAACCAGAGTTTTTTCTAATAAAAACAAATCCTACACCTTTTGGTCCGTGAAATTTATGGGCACTAGCCACCAAAAAATCAATGGGGATTTCTTGTAAGTTTAAAGCAAAATGACCAATTGATTGTACCGTGTCACTATGAAATAACGCATGGTTTGCTTTACATAAATTTGCCACACATTTAATATCTAAAATATTTCCAATTTCATTATTAACGTGCATCAAACTCACCAATGTTTTATTTGTGTTTTGTAGCAAAACTTCAAGATGTGCATAATCTATGTCACCTTTACTATCAATGTTTATAAAACTTACTGAAATATTATATTCCTTTTCAAGCTGTTCAATAGTATGCAAAACAGCATGATGTTCAATTTTTGAAGTTATTATATGAGTTACTTTTAAGTCTCTTACTGCACTTCTTAATACTAAATTATCGGCTTCAGTTCCTCCAGAAGTAAATAAAATTTCACCCGCAGACACATTTAAATAACTAGCAATAGCTTTTCTTGATTTTTCAATAAGTGCTTTTGAAGACCTACCAAAACTGTGAGTAGAAGATGCATTTCCATAATGATGTTTCATTACATCTGTCATAGCATATATAACTTCATCACGAATTTGAGTAGTTGCTGCATTATCTAAATAGACTGGTTTCATCAATTTGTATTAAATGGCAAAAATACTTGAAATAAAATTATTATCAATATGCTACGTTATAATTAACAATTCCATTATTTTTGTCAAAATCCAAATCCAATGCGTAACTCTTTTTTTATTGTAATTATATTAAGTTTATTAACCTTTTTTTCTTGTAGTGATGGTGATATTATTACTGTTGAATTTGATTTTGATGATACGTTTGAAAGTTGTGGTAACTTAGTATTTTTCAAAACAAAAGCTGATCCAGCAGAATCATTATCACTTCAAATAACATCACCAGCTTTAACTCTTGAAGATTTACTTAACGTTGGAAGTGATAATACATTAACAACCACAAGAACCATTAACGGTACAAGTAACACTTTTAATTATAGAACTTATAGTACATTACCTTCAAATTTATTTTGCAACGATGTGCCACCAGCAGATATTGATATAACTAATGACTTAGAAAGTACATCTGGAACTGTTATAATTACAACCGTTTTAACTGAAGACGATAATGATGGAGTTCCTGCTGCTTTAGAAGGTCAAGACCCAAATGGCGATGGTAATTTTGATGATGCGATAGATACGGATGGTGATGGTATTCCAGACTATAAAGACGCAGATGATGATGGCGATAATGTGCTAACAAAAAATGAGAACCCCGACCCAAATGGTGATGGAATACTTGATGATGCACAAGATACAGATGGTGATGGCACACCAGATTATTTAGATGATGATGATGATGGTGACGATGTTTTAACTCGTGATGAAGAAAATAGCTCTCAAGATCAAAACCCAGGTAATGATGTAACAAATAGTGATGTCGGCGCTGATTACTTAAACCCAGATGTTAAAACTAGTGTTCCAGCTACTGCTTACAGAGTCCATACCATTTATAAAACGTATGTGGTTACATTGGTTATAAATAATATTTCATTACCAAATATATATCAAGATGTATTTGATTTTGGAATTTTAGAAGACAGCTCTCTATCAACATCAATTACAGTAACTCCAGCCTTTTAGTCATTTGGAGCTGCATTTTGGTAAATATAAACTTCGGTAGCTCCTAGACCGTATTTTTGGTAATTGGCATCATAAAATTTTACATTGTTGTACCTTCCAAAAAGGTAATCGAGCTCTATTTTTAAAACGCCTTCGCCAACGCCATGAATAAAAACCACTTTCTGAATACGTTTTTGTATAGCAAAATCCAGTTGCCTTTTAGCTGTGTCTAATTGCAAAGTCAACATATCATGATTGGTCATTCCCTTTGTAGAATTAACCAACTGATGAATGTGTAAATCTATTTCCATTGTTGGTTCGTAGCGATCTTTAACTCTGGTAATAGGCTTGTTTTTTCTTATAGGTTTTTCTTTTTCTGAAATAACTTCATGTACATTAGAATGCGAAAACAAGGATTTTTTAAAATCTTGTATTGATTTGTTTTTTACTATTTCTATAGGATAAAAATCTAATAAAAAACCATCCTTAGTCTCAATGGTAATTGTATCTCCTTTAATTTTAGTGATAACGCCTGATAGAGCTTCATCAAGAACTAAAACAGAATCTCCTACTTTAAAATCCATTATTAATCTTCTTTAATAAAATCATTATCATCATCATTTTTACTTGGAATGGTTTTAGAAATTCTATAAACACCAATCATCAATACTACAATACCTCCTATCAAAATATATTCATTTTGCTCTGTTCCGGTTTTTGCATAAATAGCTACTATAGAACCTAATACTATCAAGATGTAGTTTAAATATTTCATTTTATAATAAACAGTTTTAGAAAACTAAATTACACAAAATAATTATTGCTGTACTATATTTATTTGTTGCAATATATCTTATAATAGTTCCTTTTACTATATTAGTTCCATAAACTTATATTATAAAATGTCCGGTATAGAAGATTATATGCTTCCTTGTTTAAACAAAACTCTTTTTGGGGTAGAATGTTTAGGTTGTGGTATTCAAAGATCTATTTCACTTATTTTTCAAGGACAATTTGTAGCTGCATATAAAATGTATCCTGCAATTTATATGCTTATGCTATTAGTCCTTTTTCTTATATTTAACTCCTTTATAAAATTTAAACACGATTATAAAATCAAAATGAGTTTAATATTTATAAATGTTATTATAATTGTTGTAAGCTATATTTTAAAAATAACCCACTAAAATTTATTTCATGGAAAAACAAAAATTACCAAACTCAACTCTAATTCTAGTATTCGGAATCATTTCCATATTAACTTGTTGCTGTTATGGCATTATAGGTTTAATATTAGGGATTGTTGCTATAATTTTGGCTAATAAAGCCACTAAAATTTATATTGAAAATCCTGAAAACTATACTGGATACGCTAATGTGAAAACAGGAAAAATACTTGCCATTATTGGAGTAATACTTAGTGCTATTTATTTAATAACCGTGGTATATTTTTATGCAACTATTGGTTCTGAAGGACTTGAAGAAATGCAAAGAAATTGGATTGAGCAAATGCAACAAAATCAATAAAACATATATTACTCATAAAAAAATGCGACTCTTTCAAGTCGCATTTTTTTATGTCATTGCGAGGAACGAAGCAATCTTTATGTTATCAGTAATCAATAAAAAGATTATTTCACGTTGTTCGTAATGACGATTATTATTTACTTTTCAGATAGCCTTTTTTATACTTTTATTTTAGTTTTCAAACTGCTTAAGCGTTTTTATAATAATAGAAACACAATCTAATAACTGATCTTCTGTCATTACCAATGGTGGGGCAAAACGAATAATGTTACCGTGAGTTGGTTTTGCTAACAAGCCATTATCACTTAAAGCTAAACAAATATTCCAAGCGGTATCACTATCCTCATCATCATTAATTACAATGGCATTAAGCAGGCCTTTTCCTCTAACAAGTTTTACTATGTTACTGGTATCAATATATTTCTGCAATTCACTTCTGAATAAATTTCCAAGCTTAAAAGCATTTTTTGCCAACTGTTCGTCTTTAATTACTTCAAGTGCAGCCATTGCAACAGCAGCAGCTAATGGATTGCCTCCAAAAGTACTTCCATGATTTCCCGGTTTAATAACATTCATAATAGCATCATTGGCTAAAACCGCTGATACCGGATAAACACCACCACTAATAGCTTTCCCCAAAATAAGGATATCTGCTTTTACACTTTCATAATCTACAGCTAATAATTTTCCTGTACGTGCAATGCCTGTTTGCACTTCGTCTGCAATAAATAAAACATTATAAGCTTCACATAATTTTTTCGCTTTAGCTAAATAGCCATCATCGGGAACATAAACACCAGCCTCACCTTGTATAGGTTCTACCAAAAATCCAGCTACATTTGGATTGTTTTTTAAAGCAGTTTCCAATGCTTCTATGTTATTATAATCTATTTTAATAAAACCATTTGTAAAAGGTCCAAAATGCTTACGAGCTACCGGGTCGTTTGAAAATGAAATAATGGTAGTTGTTCTTCCATGAAAATTATTTTTACAGACAATAATTTCAGCAGCATTTTCATCAATCCCTTTTACTTCATAAGCCCATTTTCTACATAACTTCAAAGCCGTTTCAACAGCTTCTGCACCAGTATTCATGGGTAATAGTTTATCAAAACCGAAGTATTCGCAGGCAAATTTTTCATACTTTCCTAATATATCATTATAAAAAGCCCTAGATGTAAGTGTCAAGTTTTGAGATTGCTTAATTAAAGCGTTAACAATTTTTGGGTGACAATGCCCTTGGTTTACCGCAGAATAAGCCGACAAAAAATCATAATATTTCTTTCCATCAACATCCCAAACATATACGCCTTCTCCCCTAGTCAATACAACAGGAAGTGGGTGATAGTTATGAGCACCATACTTATTTTCTAGTTCAATCGCTTGTTGCGAAGTTAATTGGTCTAAAACAGCCATTTTAAATAAATTTAAATTGATAAAACAACCATTCCTTCTGTACCTTTATTCTTTCGTAGAATCCGAAAAAGCAGCGTGGGAGAGAAATCATCCTTAGAACCCGCAAGTTAATAAATATTAAGTGTTAAAGAAAGTGTTAGTTTTAGTTTTTATAAAATATACTTACTTGCTTGAATTGATATAATGAAACCTATATGAATCACAAAAAATAATGCTTCAATAGGTTCATAAATCTAAAAAGAAATTACTTTTGCAGCATGTCTAGAAAAACCAAAAAACAAGTATTTACAAATATAGAAGTTATTGATGCTGGCGCAAAAGGCAAAACAATAGCTAAAGCCCCAGATGGCAAGGTTATTTTTTTACCAAATGCTGTGCCAGGTGATGTAGTAGATGTCCAAACTTTTAAAGCGCGTAAAGCCTATTACGAAGGAAAAGCTGTGCATTTTCATAAACGTTCTGAAAAAAGAACTGAGCCAGTTTGCGAACATTTTGGTGTTTGTGGTGGCTGTAAATGGCAAGATATGGCTTATGAGCATCAACTGTTCTATAAGCAAAATGAAGTGGTTAATAGTTTAACTCGTATTGGCCATATTGAATTACCTGAAGTTACGCCTATTTTAGGTTCAGAAAAACAATATTTCTATAGAAACAAAATGGAGTTCTCTTTTAGTGACTCACGTTGGTTAACTCTTGAAGAAGTACAATCTGATAAAGATTTAGGAGATAAAAATGCTCTGGGTTTTCATATTCCGGGTATGTGGGATAAAATTTTAGATTTGAAAGCCTGTCATTTACAGGAAGATCCTTCTAATGATATTAGAAATGTGGTTAAAAAGTTTGCGATTGAAAACCATTTAGAATTTTTTAACACCCGAAATCAAACTGGTTTTTTACGCACCATGATGGTTCGTACGTCTAGTACTGGCGATATCATGGTAATGTTCCAATTTTTTAAAGAAGACAAAAAGAATCGCGAATTACTTTTGGATTTTATTGCTGAAAACTTCCCTCAAATTACATCATTACAATATGTCATCAATGGTAAAGCCAATGATACTATTTATGATCAAGAAGTGATTTTATACAAAGGTAGCGACCATATTTTTGAAGAGATGGAAGGTTTAAAATTTAAAATAAATGCTAAATCCTTTTATCAAACCAATTCAAGCCAAGCGTATCAACTTTACAAAATTGCAAGAGATTTTGCTGGATTAACAGGTAACGAGTTGGTTTATGACTTATATACAGGAACTGGCACTATAGCTCAGTTCGTAGCGAAGCAAGCAAAAAAAGTAATTGGTGTTGAAGCTGTTCCTGATGCTATTATCGCTGCTAAAGAAAATGCACAATTAAATGATATTAATAACGTTGAGTTCTTTGTAGGAGATATGAAGCAGGTTTTTAATGATAGTTTTATTTCAAATCATGGACAACCAGATGTTATTATTACAGATCCTCCTCGTGATGGTATGCACAAAGACGTAGTTGAACAAATATTAAACATTGCACCTAAAAAAATTGTGTATGTAAGTTGTAATAGTGCTACTCAAGCTAGAGATTTAGCACTTATGAATGACATATATAAAGTTACTAAAGTACAAGCTGTTGATATGTTTCCACAAACATTTCATGTTGAAAATGTTGTACTTTTGGAAAAACGGTAAGAATTATCTAACTAATATTGAATATTAAAAAGTAAATGAAGCATTATAAAATATTAGCAATACTATTTGGGATTATAACCATACTCTCTTTGGGTTGCGAACCTGATGACATATGTCCTGAAAGTACAGCAACCACACCCCATTTGATTATTCAGTTTTATGACATTTCAAATCAAGAAAACAAAAAAAATGTATTTGGGTTAAAAGTGCAAGGTGTTGGTAACGATAATCCATTAACAGATTATAATGTAGTTACTGCTGATGAAATTGTTATCCCATTAAAAACAAATTCAAATAGTACTCAATATTCACTTCACAAAGAATATACTAATGTAAATAATGTTATTGGTGGCAATGAAGATTTTATCACAATAAATTATAACACAGAACAAGTATATGTTTCAAGAGCCTGTGGTTACAAAACTATATTTAAAAACGTAACGCTTACCATAAATAGCGATACTGATAACTGGATACAATCAAAAGAATCATTAAACGATAACCAATCTGTAGAAGATGAAACAGCAGCACATTTCAAATTATTTCATTAGTATTTGTATGTTTTTGCTGCTTTGTGTTTCAGTACAAGCACAAAATGACAGCATCATATCAACAGTTAATGATTCCTTAAAAATAAAACTAAAATACGGACTTCGTGTTGGTGGAGATATAGGAAAACTTATCCGTTCCGTTACTGATAATGATTATACAGGTTTTGAAGTCAATGCCGATTACAGAATTAAAAGAGCCTTATATATTGCAGGAGAATTGGGTATTGAAGAAAAAATAACCACCAACGATTATTTAAACGTAACCACAAGCGGAACTTATTTAAAAGCCGGTATTGACTATAATCTTTATAAAAACTGGCTTGATATGGATAACATGATTTATTCCGGTTTTCGTATTGGAGCTTCAGCCTTTAGTCAACAAATTAATAATTTTACTGTTTACAATACAGACCAATATTGGGGTGAACAATATGCATCGACGGATGCTCAAAAATTTAACGATTTAACTGCCTTTTGGATAGAACTTATTATAGGAATAAAAGTGGAACTATTCAATAATCTGTATTTAGGATTAAACGCTCAACTTAAAGGTTTAGTAAGCGAAACGGTTCCTGAAAATTTTGAGAATATTTATATTCCAGGCTTTAATAAAACCTATGATAGCAGTGGTATTGGTGTTGGTTATGGCTATTCTATCTCCTATTTAATTCCATTATACAAGAAAAACAAAAATTAATTGTTGGTATTAACCAGCTTTAAAAGTTTATTTTATTGTTTATGTTGGCATATTTCAACATAATAAACAATTTGTATAAAATTATTTAATTATTTTTTGTATATTTCAATAGTAAATACCAACATTGGTGCCTTAAAAATAATTTAATAATGGAAAATACCAACTTAAATTGGGTTTCATTGAGTGATAATGCTATTATTGCATCTATTGGTGCGTATATAAAACATGAACGCCTTAAACAAAACAAAACCCAAGCTAAAATTGCTAAAGACGCGGGTGTTAATAGATGGACTTTAGGTCAAATTGAAAATGGAGAAGCCATTTCACTTACATCATTAATTCAAATATTACGAGCTCTTAATCTATTAAGTATTCTTGATATATTCAAAATTGAAACACAATTTAGTCCTATTCAACTGGCAAAATTAGAGAAACAAAAACGCCAACGCGCAAGTAGCAATTCAAACAAAAATGAAAAGGAAAATTTATGGTAAGCACTAAAACTGCCTTTGTAAAAGTATGGGGACATACAATTGGTGCTGTATCATGGGATGACAACAAAGGATATACTAGTTTTGAATACGATTCAAAATTCAAATCCTTAGAAATTGATTTATCCCCTATTAAAATGCCCATTAAATCAGGTGCCTCTATTTTTTCATTCCCTGAATTACGCACAAAAAAAGAAGGTTATGACACTTTTAAAGGATTACCTGGTTTATTAGCTGATGTATTGCCAGATAAGTATGGAAATCAACTAATCAATAGTTGGTTAGCACAAAATGGTCGTGCAGAAAACAGCATGAATCCTGTAGAACAACTTTGTTTTATTGGCACGCGTGGTATGGGAGCACTCGAATTTGAACCCACACAAATAAAGCCTTCAAAACGAACCTTTGAAGTAAAACTAAACAGTCTTGTAGAAATTGCCCATAAAATGCTAAACCAAAGAGAACAGTTTGAAACCAATATTGTTGAGAATGAAAAGCAAGCTATAATGGATATTCTTAAAATTGGAACTTCTGCTGGAGGCGCACGCCCAAAGGCCATTATAGCCTACAACAAAAAAACGGGAGAGGTTAGGTCTGGACAAACCAATGTACCGAAAGGATTTGAGCATTGGCTTATTAAACTTGATGGTGTAAGCGATGTTCAATTTGGCGAAAGTAAAGGTTATGGCCGTATTGAAATGGCTTATTACAACATGGCAACCGACTGTGGAATTGACATGATGGAATCCATACTACTTGAAGAACATGGAAGAGCTCATTTTATGACTAAACGGTATGACCGAGAAGAAAATAATACAAAACACCATGTACAAACATTTTGTGCCATGCAACATTATGATTTTAATGACATGGCAAGCTACAGTTATGAGCAACTCTTCCAAACCATGCGAATGTTGCGCCTACCCTATCCACAAGCAGAACAGATGTATAGAAGAATGGTGTTTAACATTCTTGCAAAAAACTGTGATGACCATACTAAAAATTTCTCTTTTTTACTAAAACAAGGTCAAGAGTGGCAATTAGCACCAGCTTATGATGTTTGTTACGCTTACAGACCAGGGAGTTTATGGGTTAACCAACACGCCTTAAGTGTTAATGGCAAACGCGACCATTTTACAATTGACGACTTACTCACGTTTGCCAAGGCCATGAACATAAAAAAAGCAAACCACATCATTAGTGAGATTCAAACCGTTGTGAATCATTGGGAAACCTATGCAAATGCCGTATCGGTAAAACCCCAACTAATTGATACTATTAAGAATAACCTGCTCAAATTAAATTAGTCTGATTTTATGAAGTGATCTAAAAATTTGTACTTTTATTAAGTAAAAAAATTGCTTAAACCTATTAATTAAATCATAGTAAAAAGCCTAAAATAATCTAAACAGTTTAATTCTAAGTAGAGGGATTTTTTATTAAACTGATAATCTTAAATTATTGAGTAATATGGTTAACTCTACTTTTAATGGTAAATTAAATATTCTTGAGTCTCAATTTAAAAATGACGTGTATTTAGATGAAATTGTGGAATACATAAGAACTACAAAAGAAAATAAAACCTATCCGAGAAAATTAAAAATTTTAACCGATTCGCTACAAGCATCGTTTAAATTCTCTGTAAATGATTTAAATACTATTATTTATGAAAAAAATAAATCATTAGAAGAATACGATGTCGTTATAGATGCCCTTATTATTGATAGCTCTCAAACCGCTGCTTTAGCGGTTTTATATCAAGAGTTGGCAAAAAGTGAAAAATATTTTTTCAATGTGTTTTCAACCCGTGAAGCCGCACTTATTTGGTTAGAAGATTTTTAACACCATCATAACATTCTTTTTTTTGAACCGATAGACAATTAATTTGTAACTTAGAGTAAGAATACAGCTTTAAATAGAAACCATGTCTTACTCAAAAATTCTAATCGCTGTTGATAGTAGTGAATACTCCATGCAAGCGGCAAAAAAAGGTTTAGAGTTGGCCCACCAAGTAGATGCCAATGTGGCCTTATTGTTTGTGGTTGATACCTCAAAAGCAATGGGCAATATAGAAGCTGGTATTTTACCAGAACAAGCTTTAATCGTCCTTAAAAAAGAAGCCGAACAAACCCTTGACGAGTTAGCCACTATGTATAATGGCAAAGATATCTTAAAGTTTATGCCAGAAGGCAGTCCAACAAAAGACATTATTAAAACAGCAGAAATCTGGGAAGCCGATTTAATTGTTTTAGGCACCCATGGAAGAACCGGATTATTACATCTTCTGGTAGGCAGTGTTTCAGAATACATCATCAGGCATTCAAAAATACCTGTTATGGTAGTGCCTTCAAAATAGTTCTCGATACATCTTCCTTTCGGAAAACACTCGAACCGACAATAGGTTTCAATCAAAAACTATCTTATCCGCCTTGTAAGGTATCGGCGCCATCCAATAAACCAATCAATTCCTGAGGATTGTGAATTAAAACAGGGATATGTTGTGGACAAATATAAAAGGCACTGTTTTTATGATAAAATTTGGTAACTGGTGTTTCTTCTGATGATTTTTTACAAACGATGCATGGTTTAGTATGACTCATATCTTGTTTTATTAAAGTTATTCAAAGCTATTTCTATTTTTTTTCATAAAAACTAATATTGGTCATACTTTAAAATTTTTATTAAAAAAAGCATCATTATTCTACCCCAAATAAAGTTAATAACTCGTTATAAATACGCACTTGTGCGTATTGATTTTGTAGTATAATTACTCTAACTTAGCTTATCGGTGGATATAAATTATTGAAAACGAATTCATATCCGAAATGTTACCTGCAAGCTAAAAACAAAACAAATAGATAAAATATGATGAATAAAGAAAGAGCAATCACATATAGTTTACTAGCACATATAAGAAATACGGGGAGTCTAGCAAAAGGGCCTATTGACATTTTTATTCCTTTAGTAAAAAGAGCTCTTTCAAAAATGAATAGTGAAGGAATTTTTAAAGGTAAAAGCATTGTTGAAATCAAAAACAACACTGACTCTCTCTACAATATTGACTTTCCTATTCCAACCTTAAAAAGAATATTGGAAGAAATATGTAAAGAAATAAACACTGATGAAATAACTCATTTTGTGCTTTATAGCGATGGAGCTTTTAGCATAAACCAATACGCTTTCACAGATTTTGAAGAAATAATTAGTACTCAAGAAAAGGAAATTGGGGAATTAGAAGAGTTATTTAAGAAGTTCTGTGAAACGTCCGAATTAGAAATAGAAAAAAGTAGCTCTATTTTTAAATTTATCGAAAAGAATAAATTTACCCTTTCTAAATATATTTCCAATAATCAAACTGCAAATGGCGAAGATTATACTTCAGAGGCACAATTCATTGAATTTTTTAGACGAATACCAACCATTTATGAGCGTATAAAGAATATTTATCTTGGTTCAATTATCGCAGGTTATATTGAATATAACCCAGACGGAGTAAAAAGGCAGATTGAATTGTTGTTAGATACAAATTTTGTTGTTGGTCTTCTTGACTTAAACACACCAGAATCAACTCATACCTGTAGAACATTGATTAGAATAGCAAAACAACAAGGGTTTTCTATAACCATATTAAAAGATACAATAGAAGAAACAAAGCATTTACTTGAAACAAAAGCGTCATTTTTTGAGAAATCATTTTTACAAAAAAAGGTGAATCCTGAAGATGTTTATAATGCTTGTGACAGATTAGGTTATTCAAAAACGGATTTAGAACGTGTCGCTGATAATCTTGAAAATTCAATAGGAAAATTTGGAATAAGTGTAATTTATCATACCGACAAACTAAAAAATGAAGCAAAATTTACAGAAGAATTTAAATTTTTTGAAAAGGTTAGAAATTCAAAAAAATCAGCCCTTCACGATGCAGTAGCTATTTTATACATAAAGAAGAAAAGAACAAAAAACATTAAAGATTTTGAAAAGGTAAATGCTTGGTTTGTAAACAACTCTGCTTCAGTTGAAGGTGATAATATTTATTTAAAAGATGGTTATCAACCCGAGACCATCAAAGCTGACGACCTGCTTAACATATTATGGCTTAGTAATCCTCAAATTAACAAAGAAATTCAAGGGGCTGACTTAGCAGAAATCGGTCTAACATCTATTATTTCATTAACCTTAAACAAAAATCTTCCTAAATCTCAAATTTTAAGAGAATTAGACGACAATATTCACAAATATGCTAAGGAAGAAATTAGCGATACAGACATAATTCGAGTTGCCACTCGAATTACAAACAAGCAATTAAAAGATATTGAAGAACTAAATTTACTTGCTGAAAAAGACAAAGAAATGTTTGTGAAAAGACTTGAAAACGAAGCTGCAAAACAAAAAAGACTTGAAGAAATCAGAATTAAAAAGTTAGAAAAAGTATTTAAGGAAATTGCTCTACGTACTGATGAACTTGAAAAATCAAAATCAACATATGAAGAAAAATCTAAAGTTTTTGATAGTGTCCTTAGTGAAAAGAATGCGACTGCCAAAAAAGTTTCAGAACTACAGCAAAAACTTGTAGATGAACAAAACCATTCAAGAGAATTAAAAAGAGAACAATGGATTAAAGAAGAAGTTATCAAATGGAGAAGAAGAAGTTGGGTTGAATTCTCAATTTTTATTGGGTTATTTATTGTAGGGCTTCTTTATTTATTGATAAAATCAAATTGGAGTTTTGAGAAATCAATTAACCAATTTATAGAACTCCAGAAAAATGTAATAATTGCTGGAATTCTATCAATAGTCGTTTTCGTTTTCACAGGAATAACGATCAATACATTATTTGGAAAGTATAGAAATCACTCAAACATTGAAAACTTTAAAAAAGGACTTAAAATACCCGAAGATTATAGAGAGCTGAATAAAGCCAAATATAGCTAACATTGTATAAGCGGAATGTAGCCGAAAGTGCTAAATTGAAACGAATTGAATATTTACAAACATAAATCTAAACGGAAAGTGAAGTGCTCCTAATCCAGTACTACATTTATACTTTACCGATAAGCTTAATACCAAAATTTCACTTCATATACTTACCCTTTTTACTGCCAGCATACATTTCGTATTTAACCAAACGTGCTTCCAGTTTGGCATTAAACAAATGTATTTTTCGCGAAGGCCTTAAGCCCACATGTTTTAAAGCATCCAGATTACTGGTAATAAACCAAGCATCGGTATTTGGGTAGTTTTGTTTTAAAGTATCTCCAATACTTTTATAAAACTCCTGCATATCAATATTTAAACGCTCGCCATAAGGTGGGTTAAATACCATATGTAATTTATTGTCGCCACCTTTTTGGGTTTTAAAAAAATCTTCATGTTTTACCTCAATAAAATCTTCTAACTGGGCATTTTTTACATTTTCTTTAGCTTTAGTAACGGCACTTGGTGCTTTATCATACCCAATGATTTTATAATGGAAATCGCGCGTTTTATTTAGCAGTGATTCTTCAATTTTTTCAAACAAATCAACATCCCAATCTTGCCAACGTTCAAAAGCAAATTCTTTTCGCATTAAATTTGGCGGGATATTACAAGCTATCATAGCAGCTTCAATAAGCATGGTACCACTACCACACATAGGGTCCATAAAATCGGTTTGTCCGTCCCAACCAGAAAGCATAATCAATCCTGCTGCCAATACTTCGTTTATTGGTGCAATGTTAGTTGCTGTTTTATACCCTCGTTTATGTAAAGAATCTCCCGAAGAATCTAAAGATACCGTACATTGCTGTCTATCAACATGAATATTAACCTTTAAATCGGGAAAACGCAAATCTACATTGGGTCGTTCACCTGTTTGATCTCTAAACCTATCCACTATAGCATCTTTGGTTTTTTGAGCTATATAAAGAGAATTGGTAAACAAATCGGAATGAATAGTCGCATCGATAGACAAAGTTCCTGTAGGTTTTAAATAGTTTTCCCAAGGCATATCTTTAATCTTGTTGTACAAATCGTGCTCACCTGTAACGACAAAGGTTTCAATAGGTTTTAATATTTTTATAGCGGTACGCAAAGCCAAATTGGCTTTGTACATAAAGCCTTTATCGCCCGAAAAACTTACGCTTCGAATGCCTGTTTTAACATCTTGTGCTCCAAGCTGTGTGAGTTCGTTTGCCAATAAGTCTTCAAAGCCAAATAAGGTTTTGGCCACCATTGTAAAATTATTCTCCATTATTTACTATAAATAGATTACAAAAATAGCTTAATTTTGCGGCAATCTAAATGTTTATTTAAAATTAGGTTAAGGATTGAAGCGGCATCCTTTTTTATGATGGATTTTTTACAGCATAAAAAAGATACAGCGAAAAGCCTGACCGTGCAGTAGCACGGAAACCCATTAAAAAAGTATATGATAAAAGACACGAGTGAATGGTTTTCTTCTTGGTTTGATACACCATTTTACCACATACTTTACAAAGACAGAAACGATGCAGAAGCACATGCGTTTATGGATACCCTTACTAATTATTTAAATATTCCTGAAGGAGGTGCTATTTTAGATTTGGCTTGCGGAAAAGGTAGGCACTCGGTGTATTTAAATACGCTTGGTTATGATGTTACTGGTGTTGATTTATCTGAAAATAGTATTGCTTTTGCCAAACAATTTGAAAATAAGCATTTGCATTTTGAAGTGCACGATATGTGCAAGCCTTTTAATAAACCTTTTGATGCCGTGTTTAATTTGTTTACCAGTTTTGGGTATTTTGAAAATGATGAAGACAACTTAAATACTATTAAAGCTATAAAAGATGACTTAAACGACACTGGGTTTGGTGTGATTGATTTTATGAATTCTGATTTTGTTATTGAACATTTGGTTTCAGAAGAAGTAAAAGTAATAGATGGAATTAGCTTTTTTTTAAAGCGCTACGCCCAAAACGGCTACATATTTAAGGATATTAATTTTACGCACGAAGGTGTTGATTACAGTTTCCAGGAACGTGTAAAAGCCTTTACTTTAAGAGATTTTGAGGCTTTATTTGAACAGGCTGGCGTATACTTACTGGATGTTTTTGGCGATTATAAATTAAGTAAATTTAGACCTCAAACGTCTGAACGATTGGTTATGATTTTTAAATAATACACATGTTGAATTTTATACTTCCTATATTAAGTGTGCTATTAGGGTTTTTAATAGTAGTGATTTTAAAACCGGCACAACAAAAAAACTTAAAACTACTATTGGCTTTTAGTGGGTCGTTTTTACTTTCTATCACGGTATTTAATTTTTTACCTGAAGTTTATCATGAAAATGGAAAGTCTGTAGGCTTATTTATTATGATTGGGATTATGCTTCAGATAGTGTTGGAGTTTTTCTCGAAAGGTGCAGAACATGGCCATGTTCATTTAAATAAAGAAAGCACTTTATTCCCTTGGTTACTGTTTGTTAGTTTATGTATTCATTCCGTTTTAGAAGGTATTCCTATTGAAGCGCATCATAATTTAATTTATGGTATTATTGTGCATAAATTACCAGTTGCCATTATTTTATCAACTTTCTTTTTAGCATCAAAATTAAGTAAAGCCAATGTTGCCTTTTTTTTAATTGTGTTTGCCCTTATGACGCCTTTAGGCGTTTTGTTATCTAAATATTTTGAGTTTTTTCAAACTTTCTATAATGAAATATCAGGCATTGTTATTGGGATCTTTTTACATATTTCGACCACTATTTTGTTTGAAAGTAACGAAAATCATAAGTTTAACTTAACTAAATTAATCACAATAATCATTGCCATTGTTATTGCGTATGTAATGTAATGTTTAGTAAAGAAGAATCGCGCCTTTTACGACATGAATTTTGGACCAGTTTTGGAAAATCATTTCCAAGAAAGTGGATTTTATATGATACCAAAATAAAAGGATTCAGCTTTAAATTTCACTTTGATACCAAAACTGCTTTAGTGGCCATTGACCTGGAAGACGACCTTGAAAACCGCATTAAATACTGGGAAAAACTTCAATCTTTACGGTCAATTTTAAAAGACAATTATCTGCCAGAAGTTATTTTTGAAGAAACTTATATTCTTGATAACGACAAAGAAATTTCAAGAGTTTATGTGACATTAGACAAAAAAGTATCTATTCATAATAAAAACACATGGCGAGATGTAATGGAATTTTTCAATACAAACATGAGCTTGTTTGAATCCTTTTTTGAGGATTTCAGGGATATTTTTGAAGATTGATTGAACAATAGTTTGTGGTTTTGTGATGTCTCAATCGTGCCTCATTTCGACATGACAAAAAGATGAAGTTTCAATATAAATAGACTTCTCGATACAAAATTCATTCAGAATTTCACTCGAAGTAACAATAAAAAAGATTATAACACTTTATCCATTTTATAATCATCCATTACAAAACCGTTTCCTATATCGGTTATCATTTCTTCAACAATTTTAAATCCCATAGCCTCATAAGCTTTTATAGAGTTTACATTAAACCTGTTTACACTAAGAGTAATTGACTTACAGTTCATTTCAATAGCTTTGGCTTGCACAAATTCCATGGCCGATTTCCCTATTTTTTGTCCTCTAAAATCCTTAGAAACGTAAATCTTACTTAAAAACAAACTGTCGCCTTGTTTTTTTATAGAAACATACCCAACAAACTGTTTGTTATGATAGACTTTAAAATAACTGTACCCATCTTTATATTGGGAATACATAGCATGTGCCGACTGGTAATTTTTTACCATATAATCAACCTGCTCAAAACCAATAATTGATGTGTAATGTTCTCTCCAAATGATGGCTGCCAAAGCTGAAATTTCTTCAAAGTGTTGTTTGGTAGTTGCTATTAAAAATTCTGTCATAACTTTTTCAAAATGAAATTAAATAACATAAAAGAAAATCATGAAAAAGTGAAAAGTGGCTCCTGCTAAAACAAACAGATGCCAAATAACATGATGATACGGAATGCGATGAATGACATAAAACACAATTCCTAAGGTGTATGACATACCACCAGCAAAAAGCAACAAAATACCATCTCCTAACATTTTGGACGCATTTGAAAAATCAAACACGATTAGCCAACCCATAACCAAATACAACAAAGTTGAAAATATTTCAAATCTACCTGTAAAAAACAACTTTAAAATGATTCCGAAAGCAGCAATTCCCCAAACTACGTAAAACAAAGTCCAACCTAAACTTCCATACAAAGAAATAAGTAAAACCGGCGTATAAGTTCCTGCAATTAAAAAGTATATGCTTATATGATCTACAATTCTGAAATAATGCTTTTTATTTTCACTCTTTACTGAATGATATAAAGCAGATGCAGAAAATAAAATGATGATAGAAACCCCATAAACAATAACACTAAACAAGCTGTAAGCTGTTTTATGAGTATCAAATAAAATAAGCAAAACCAACGCAACAATTCCTAAAATAGCTCCAAGAGCATGTGTTTGAGCATTAAGCTTTTCTTCAAAATGAGTTTGCATTTTCATGAAATAGATTTACTTTTTCTTTTTGTTTAACCATTTATCAGTTAAATCATAAAAGTTATATGGTTTGGCCGCGTTTTGACGTTCTAAAACACCGCTTAAAAAATTACGTTGCAAAATATCTTCAATCAAATAATCTTCCATGACATTCATAGGATCGTAACCTTCTTTTAAAGATAAATCAAACATACTAGCCGTGGTATTATACCAAAAAGCACTCCAACCACTCCGCAGTTGTTTTACCAATTGAAAAGTTGTTTCTCCTGTTTGCCTATTAATAAGCTTTATTAATATCTGCCCTTCAGTGCGTGAAAATTTCTTTAATTTTTCTGAAAACTCACCTTCAATATACTTTTGTATTTTTTTAGTGTACTTTTTCTTCTCTCGTTTGTTGGGTAATTTTTCTAACCGAGCATTTAAAGAATCTAATCGGTCTGCTGCCATTTTTGCATACGGATACACTTTAATGGTTTTGCGCCTTAAAATTAAATAACGCATCCTGTCTTCCTTACTGGGAAACTTTAAGCCATTAAGCACGTAAATTTCATTAAGACGAATGGTGTCTCTTGGAATAGAATCTCCTTCAATAAGATAGTAATCATATTCTGTAGAATCTTTCTCAACTGTATTAACTTGAGAAAACAATAAGAATGGAAAAATTATGAATATGTAGGGCAAATAATTCATATGTGTAATAAAAAATTTAGTATTCAAAATTACTAATTTACCTGCTTTAAAAACCTAAAATTTAATTTATTATTGTTTATAGAATTATTCAATTAAAGCTCTCTCCTGTTATCATCAGAACTTGTATCAATCAATTTGTTGTATGGATCGACACCAACTTCGGTTGGCTTTTCATCAACTATAATAGTTACTTTATTATTTATAGTGGTTACCTTATGTTTCTTTAAATACAATTCTTTTTCTTTCTTTTTACCATCAAGGTCTTCTTGAGTAAACACACCAATGTCAATGTAATCTGCTAACAAAACTGAAAGTTCTGGTTTTTTCATGCTATCGGTTTTATAACTTAAGGTGTCCCCTACTTTTGTTCCATAATATTTTCTTCCTTTTTCGTTATTTCTGTATTTGCTCACGTTGAATTCAATATCTACCTGATATTTTCCATCTTCTAATTGTTTAGAAGTTGCATTGACAATTCTGTTTGAATATAACGTAATGGTTTCAAACATATCATGAATAATATATTGTAAACTATCGGGGGTTGCTTGTTTAATATAATTTACCATTTCAACAGATGTTGTATAAGGTGATTCCTGAAATTTTACTTTTTCAACATAGCTTTTTAAAGTATTGTTTAAAGTATCTTCTCCAATATAATCACTCAAAGCATAAAACACTAAAGAGCCTTTTTGGTAACGAATATAACCTTGTCCGTCATTGTACATTAATGGTTTTTCGCGCTTGCTCTCAAAGGTTCTTTGTGTTAAATAATCATCTAAAGCTTTCTTTAAAAATTTACGCATTTCAGATTTTCCTTGTTGATGTTCCAATACTTTTAACGCCACATATTCTGAAAGGCTTTCTGATAACATCGTTGCTCCTAAAACATCGGCTCCAATAACTTGATGTGCCCACCATTGGTGCGCAACTTCATGCACTGTAATAGCAAATGGATAATCTACACCTCCTTCTTCAGTATCATCAACATCTGCTATAAAACCAACACCTTCAGAATACGGAATGGTGTTTGGAAATGATTGTGCAAAACTACCACTGGTTCTTGGAAACTCCACAATACGAGCTTGTTTATGCTGATATGGACTAAAGTTTTTCGAATTATAATCTAATGAAGCTTTTAACCCAGCATTCATTCTATCCAAATTAAATTCATGGCCTTTATGGTAGTAAATCTCTAAATTCACATCATGCCACTTATCTTTTTTAATTTCATATTTAGCTGAATTAAAGGCATAAAAATTTAAAATTTTACTATCCATTTTATAATGAAAATAGTGCCTATCTCCTTCTTTCCATTCCTTTTGTAAATATCCTGGAGCTATGGCAATTTGGTCTGAAGAAGTGCTTACAGTAGCTTCAAAATCAATCCAATCTGCATCTTTAGAAATGTATGTGCTTCCCAAAGCAGTAGAATCTGTTGGCTCTGGTTTTAAATCATTATCCGGCAACCCATATTTCTTTCTAACTTCATTATCCTGCAATTCAGAACCACTGTCATAGCCTAAAGACGGAAATAATTGAAAATTATTAATAAACGTACCATTATGCAATATTGGCGAGTTATTTCTTAAAAAAGTATTTGGTTTGTTTTTTACATCGAAACTCAATTGTAAGGTGTCGCCAGGTAATAGAGATTCTTTAAGCTTATAAATATTGAAATTAAAAACAGTGTCATTTGATACTAAATCATTTGGTTTATTAAACTTAAAAGTACTTGGATATTCATTATAGTTTAATAAAACACTATCTATGGCAACTTGTGATTTATTAACCATGATGTAAACTCCATTAGCATCAAAATTTAATTCCTTTGGAAAAATATTTACATTACAGGTTACTGAAACTATTCTTGGTTGTATAGTTTTTTCATACTTTTTATATGTTTTCTCCCAAGTTACTGAACGCTTTTCTTGATCTTTTGATGATATACGTTCATTAAGAATATTATTTTCATAAAAAATGGTAAATCCTAAACTTAAATAAATAACCAAACAAAAACTAAAACCAAATAAAACAACGCCTTTAAAACGAGATTTTGCAATTGAAAATCGTTCTTTAAAAGAATGCGGTAAACCTCTAACCCAAAATAATGCAGAAAGACATAGTAACATCAATCCACAAAATAACCAATATAATTTATGAATGATATATGGCGAAAATGAGGTTCCATAACCATTCATATCTGAATACTGAAAACCAGGAGCTTGATTATATTTAAAAATAGCCTGTTCGATTCCTGCAAATGATAAAAACGGAATTCCAATAGAAATAACCAACAGAACAAACAATCCTAAATATGGATTGCCAATAAGTACTTGTACAAACAACGATAAAAGTGCCCAAATTGCAAAGCCTATAAAGTTAAGTATGTACAATTCGTATAAATAATGACCTATTTCAAAATTATAATAGCCATGATAAATTTGAATCATTATCCCTCCAACCATTACAACAAGCAACAATAATGCTTGCATTTTTAATAAAGCGATTAATTTTGATAACAATAAACTCCAATTAGGAATTGGTGTTACATCCATTAAATGGTTCATGCTATCCATTTTCCCTCTATGAACCAACATACCAGCATATAAAAACGTAAGGATATTGATAAAAAGAGAAAAACTATTCCCTGGAATTAAAAGCATTTGCCATGTAACAGGTAATGTTTTTGTGCCAAATATTTCGCCTAAAGCAGTTGCAGAAATTAATATAAAAATCAAACCAACTAAAACAATACTAATAAACGGCCAACTTTTAACGATATATTTTAAATCTATGTTCGATAATCTCCAAGTGGTTTTTAAGTTTTGAATAAACGAAAAATCAAAATCTACTTTTGGTAAATGAATTCTAGTAATACCGCCAAAATTACTTTTAGTAGAACGTTCTCCTTTTGTTTTTCTAAATGAAAAGGTTAAAGCATTTTGACTAAACGAAAAAAATCTAAACACTAAAGCAAAAACTATTGAGGCTATACCTAACCAAATTAATCGATTATAAATAATAACTCCTTTTACTGGAAGCATCATTTCATTTTGCTCTGCAACTGTCCAATACCGCGTATAATAATTAGCAGCTTCAGCACCAAATGGATCTAAAAGTGATGAAATAAGCCTGTTTTCGGGATCTGATAATAAATTGGCAACAATACCTTGAACAAGCATTAATAAAACCACAGTAATAAATCCTGCTGCAATATTTCTCGTAAAAGTTACTACAGCAAAAACAATAGCTCCAAAAAGTAATATATTAGGAAAAATATAAACAAAATAAGCCTGAAAATAGGCTTGTATAATTACAGGACCAACAATATCTTGATTTGTTCCAGGCAATCTAAATCCAGTTAACATTCCAAGTCCTATTACTAGTGTAATAATAGTAACAATGGTGATTCCTGAAAGAAACTTAGCAAATAAATAATTGGCTTTTGAAAATGGATACGAGTATAAAATAGTATGCATTTCACTTTTATAATCCCGGTAAATTGTTATTCCAATAATAGAGGGAAACAAAAAGAAAATAAACGTTGTTAAGCCATTAAACAATCCAATAACTCCCATTGGAGAGTTTACTATTTTTGAAGAACCTGTTGAAAAACGGTTAGAAAATCAAAAATTCCTGCAGAACTAGCTGAAAGAAATAACGACAATATTAAAAATATTGCCATGTATATATAAAAAGCAGGTTTTTTAAACCAGTATTTTAATTCGTGTAAATATATAGTTGAGAACATGTATTGTGTTTTTGGTTAGAAAAATATTGCAGTTATTAAGCAAGAATAGGTTCTTCTTTTAATGCAATAAAATACACATCATCTAATTGTGGATTGGCTTCTATAAAATCTTCTGCTGGTTTTTCTAATGAATGTACTCGAATATTTAACGTATTGTCTTGATTGTAGTTTGATGAAAGCACTTTATATGTAGCTTCCATGTATTCCAACTCATCACGTTCAATAATTTTAGTCCAAATTTGTCCTTTAATTTCTTCTATCGCTAGAATTGGTGTGATTTGCTTTACAATTTTTCCTTCATCTAAAATAGCCATTTCGTGACATAATTCTTTTACATCATCAACGATATGAGTAGAAAAAATTACCGTACAATTAGTACCTACTTCACGCAAAACATTTAAGAATCTTTGGCGTTCAGCAGGATCTAAACCAGCAGTAGGTTCATCAACAATTATTAACTTAGGATTGTTTAATAACAATTGAGCAATGCCAAAACGTTGCTTCATACCACCAGAATAACCAGCTACTTCTTTTTTTCGCACATCATATAAATTAGTGATTTCCAGCACCTCTTTAACTAGTTTTTGTCTATCACTTTTTGATTTAACACCTTTTAAAGTTGCAAAATAATCCAATAACTCTTCGGCAGACATTTTTGGATACACACCAAATGATTGTGGCAAGTACCCCAATATTTTTCTTAAAGCCATTTTATCTTCAAGCACATTAATATCTCCAAAGGTTATTGAACCTGAATCTGGGCTTTGCAACGTAGCAATAGTTCTCATTAAAGATGATTTTCCTGCACCATTTTTTCCAAGCAATCCAAACATTCCTGCTCCTATTTCTAAATTTAAATTATCAATGGCCTTTACACCATTATTGTATGTTTTGGTAAGATCTTTAATGATTAACTTCATCTTTTTGGTTTTATGTCACTATCTTAATTGGTTAATAGGTGTGAAAATAGTCAAATTTGTTACAAAATATTAAAACTACAGTGCTAAAAACTAAATAAATCATGTTATTTTTACTGAAATTTTCTTTAAAGAATTTCAATAAAGAACCTACTTTTAAGGTTTTTAAAAAACATAATGAAATCATGTCGAAAAAATCAATTTTAAACAAAAAATCAATGGCTTTTTTAGAAGCCTATTTAAATAATGCAGCACCAACAGGTTATGAATGGGACGGACAAAAATTATGGATGGATTATTTAAAACCATATGTTGATGAATTTATAACAGATACTTACGGAACAGCTGTTGGCATTATTAATCCAAAAGCTAAATATAAAGTGGTTATTGAAGGGCATGCTGATGAAATTTCGTGGTACGTTAATTATATTTCTGATAACGGATTGATTTATGTTATTAGAAATGGTGGCAGTGACCATCAAATTGCACCAAGTAAAGTGGTTAATATCCATACCAAAAATGGCATTATAAAAGGCGTTTTTGGATGGCCTGCAATCCATACCAGAGATAAAGGAAAAGAAGAAGCTCCAAAACCTGAAAATATTTTTATTGACTGTGGTTGTAAAAACAAAGAAGAAGTTGAAAAATTGGGAGTACATGTAGGATGTGTAATTACGTATCCTGATGAGTTTCATATTTTAAATAGAGACAAATTTGTTTGCAGAGCCCTTGATAACAGAATGGGGGGATTTATGATTGCAGAAGTAGCTCGATTACTTCATGAAAACAAGAAAACATTGCCTTTTGGTTTGTACGTAGTAAACTCAGTACAAGAAGAAATTGGCTTACGTGGTGCTGAAATGATTACTCAAAACATAAAACCCAATGTAGCTATTGTAACCGATGTTACTCATGACACAACGACTCCTATGATTGAAAAGAAAATTCAAGGGGATTTAGAAATGGGTAAAGGCCCAGTTATTGCCTATGCCCCAGCGGTTCAACAAAAATTACGCGATTTAATCACAGATACTGCCGACGCCAAAAAAATACCTTTTCAGCGTAATGCTTTATCCCGCGCAACGGGGACAGACACAGATGCTTTTGCATACAGTAATGGTGGTGTTGCTTCTGCATTAATTTCATTACCATTGCGTTATATGCATACCACGGTTGAAATGGTTCATAGAGATGATGTTGAAAACGTGATTAAATTAATTTATGAATCCCTTTTAAATATAAAAGAAGGCGAAACATTTAGCTATTTTAAATAAAGACTCGTTTGATTCCTGCCTTAGCAGGAATCTTTATTTAAAACAAATCCAATGGATGAATATATTGACATAGTTACTAAAGAAGGAAAACTTACTGGTAAAAAAGCCTTAAAATCAGAAATACATTCTATAGGCTATTATCATAATACTGCTCATGTTTGGTTATATACAAAGCATAGAGAAATTCTTCTGGCGCAACGCGATGCTAATAAGTCCATTTGCCCTTTATTATGGGATGTTTCAGTTGCTGGTCATGTTGATTCTGGCGAATTAATCATTCAAGCCGCCATTCGAGAAGTAAAAGAAGAAATTGGTCTAGATTTAATTCCTGATGAACTACATAAAATAGGTGTGTTTGAATGCTTTCAATCTTACCCTAATGGCATTAAAGACTTTGAATTTCATCACACTTATATTGCTGAATTAAAAGTCCCTATTTCAAAACTAATTCCACAAATTGGTGAAGTTGAAGCTTTAAAACTGGTTTCTTTTGAATCTTTTGAAAGTATTTTAGAGCGTATTGGAGATAATAATCATTTTGTGCCTAGTAACAAGGCGTACTATAAATTGGTTTTAAATAATATTAAGAAAATGTTCTGATTAAGACTTATTTCGTATGAATTTAATTCTATTAGCTATTGCACCGGTTTTTTTAATAATTGTCTATATATACATAAAGGATAAGTATGAAAAAGAACCTAAAAGACTCTTGTTATACAACTTTTTATTAGGTTCTATAGTTAGCATTATTGTTACAACAATTTTATACTTTTTAATTAATATTTTTTTACCGCTTACAGATCATTATAGTATATCTCAACAATTTATAAAAGCCTTTTTTGTAGTAGGATTAACAGAAGAATTCAGTAAATATATCATTGTTAGATACTACGCGCAACCCAAATCTGCGTTCAATGAACCTTTTGATGGTATTGTATATTCTGTGATGGTTTCTATGGGTTTTGCAGCTACCGAAAATATTTCATATGTTATTCAAGGCGGATACCAAACAGCATTAATTAGAGCTTTCACGGCTGTTCCAGCACATGCTACTTTTGCTATTCTTATGGGTTATTACATGGGTAAAGCTAAGTTTTCTAAAAACAGAATCGTTTTAAATCTTACAGGTTTACTTTTGGCTATTATATTTCATGGAGCTTATGACTTTTTCCTTTTTATTGATTATGTTCCAGGTATTTGGACTGGTGCCTTTATTTCCTTAATTCTAGGAATTTTGTTGTCTAGAAACGCTATAAAAAAACATCAGGAAAGAAGTCGTTTTAAAGACTCTTAATTTATTCAAATCTTTATTTCATTTTTTTAAACTAAAAGAGAAATTTCTTTTGGTCTGGATTATACTATGTCAATTATATTATAATCTTTATATTTATGTAAACTAAACTCATTTTCTATGAATTTTAATGTCAATGTTAATTCTAATATAGAATTAAATATTACATCAGAAGCTGTTTCTAAACTAGATGCTATTAAAATTTCAGAATCAAAATATCATATTCTCCATAATAATAAATCTTATATTTCTGAAATTACAACATCTGATTTTAATTCAAAATCTTACGAAGTAAAAATCAACAATAACACCTATAACATCAAGATTAAAAATCCTTTAGATTTATTAATAAATGATATGGGTTTTTCTTTAAGCTCAGCTAAACATATAGATTCCATAAAAGCTCCAATGCCAGGTTTAATTTTAGAAATCAATATCACAGTTGGACAAACAGTAAAAGAGGATGATGCTTTGCTTATTCTTGAAGCCATGAAAATGGAAAATGTTTTAACATCTCCGCGCGACGGAATAATTAAATCAATTTCAGTAAAAAAAGGAGATGCTGTAGACAAAGGGAGTTTATTAATTGAATTCGAAAAATGAAAAAAATACTAGTTGCAAACAGAGGGGAAATAGCTATTCGTGTCATGAAAACAGCTCAGAAAATGGGCATTAAAACAGTTGCTGTTTTCTCAACTGCCGATAGGAATGCGCCACATGTTAAATTTGCTGACGAAGCTGTATGTATAGGTGAACCACCATCAAATCAATCCTATTTAAGAGGTGATAAAATTATTGAAGTAGCAAAAAAATTAAATGTTGATGCCATTCATCCTGGTTATGGTTTTTTAAGTGAGAATGCCTCTTTTGCAGAATTATGCGAACAAAATAATATTATTTTTATTGGTCCACGTTCAAAAGCCATTAAAATTATGGGAAGCAAATTAGCTGCTAAAGAAGCCGTAAAACACTATAATATTCCTATGGTTCCAGGTATTGATGAAGCTATTACTGATGTATCTAAAGCTAAAGAAATTGCAAAGGAAATAGGATTTCCTATTTTAATTAAAGCATCTGCGGGCGGTGGTGGAAAAGGCATGCGTGTAGTTGACAAAGAAAGCGATTTGGAATCTCAAATGAATCGTGCCATTAGTGAAGCTACATCTGCATTTGGTGATGGCTCTGTTTTTATTGAAAAATATGTGACGTCTCCAAGGCATATTGAAATACAAATCATGGCAGATAGCCATGGCAATGTTTTGCATTTTTTTGAAAGAGAATGCAGTATTCAAAGACGCCATCAAAAAGTAATTGAAGAAGCACCATCATCCATATTGACACCTGTATTACGTGCAAAAATGGGAGATGCTGCCATTAAAGTAGCAAAATCCTGTGATTATTTAGGAGCAGGAACTGTTGAGTTTTTACTAGATGAAAATCATAATTTCTATTTTTTAGAAATGAATACTAGGTTGCAGGTAGAACATCCTGTATCAGAAATAATTGCTGGAGTTGATCTGGTTGAACTACAAATTCGAATAGCAAGAGGCGAAGCACTATCAATGAAACAAGAAGATTTAAAAATTCAAGGTCATGCACTAGAATTACGTGTTTATGCAGAAGATCCATTGAACGACTTTTTACCAAGTGTAGGTCATCTTGATGTTTACAAACTACCATTTGGTGAAGGTATTAGAGTTGATAATGGTTTTGAAGAAGGTATGGATATACCCATTTATTATGACCCTATGCTGTCAAAATTAATTACCTATGGAAAAACCCGTGATGAAGCTATTCAATTAATGATAAAAGCGATTGATAATTATCATATTGAAGGTGTAAAAACAACATTACCATTTGGAAAATTTGTGTTTGAACATGAAGCTTTTGTGTCTGGAAATTTTGATACTCATTTTGTTAAAAAATATTATTCTCCAGAAGCGTTAAAACAGCAAACAGAACTTGAAGCTAAAATTGCTGCTTTAATAGCGGTAAAGCAATATATGAAAGACCAAAATTTAGTACGACTACCAAATCAATAATCTATGGATTCAAAAATTAACAAACTAAATGAGCAAATATTATTAGCACATTTAGGTGGCGGACAAAAACGTATTGACAAACAACATCAAAATAAAAAACTAACAGCTAGAGAACGTGTTAACTATTTATTAGATGAAGCTTCTTTTGAAGAAATAGATGTTTTTGTAACCCATAGAACTACAGATTTTGGGATGGAATCCGAACTCTATCTTGGTGATGGAGTTATTACTGGCTATGGCACTATTCATGGAAGATTAGTATATGTTTATGCTCAAGATTTTACTGTTTTTGGAGGTTCTTTATCTGAAACTCATGCCGAAAAGATTTGCAAAATAATGGATTTAGCTGTAAAAGTTGGAGCTCCTATTATTGGATTAAATGATTCTGGTGGTGCAAGAATTCAAGAAGGGGTTCGTTCGTTAGGTGGTTATGCCGATATTTTTTATAGAAATGTAAACGCTTCTGGAGTTATCCCACAAATTTCTGCTATTATGGGACCTTGTGCTGGTGGTGCCGTGTATTCTCCAGCTATGACAGACTTTACATTAATGGTAGAAAACACAAGCTATATGTTTGTTACCGGACCAAATGTTGTAAAAACAGTAACTAATGAAAATGTAACTTCAGAAGAATTGGGCGGTGCTTTTACCCATGCTTCAAAATCGGGTGTCGCTCATAAAACATCAGCAAACGATGTTGAATGTTTAGAAGATGTAAAAAAATTATTGAGTTACTTACCTCAAAGCAATAAAGAAAAGGCTTGTAAATTACCCTTCAATCTTGGAGATGAAATAAGAGATGTTCTATCTGATATCATTCCTGATAATGCCAATAAACCTTATGATATGCATGAAGTAATAAAAGGGATTATTGATGTAGATTCTTTTTATGAAATTCATAAAGATTATGCTGAAAATATACTAGTAGGTTTTTCAAGAATTGCTGGCAGAAGTGTTGGTATAATTGCTAATCAACCTATGTATTTAGCAGGTGTTTTAGATGTAAACAGCTCCAAAAAAGCAGCACGCTTTACACGTTTTTGTGACTGTTTTAATATCCCTTTATTGGTATTGGTAGATGTACCTGGATTTTTACCAGGAACAGATCAGGAATGGAATGGTATTATTGTTCATGGGGCCAAACTATTATACGCTTTAAGTGAGGCAACAGTTCCAAGAATTACTGTTATTACTAGAAAAGCGTATGGTGGAGCTTATGATGTTATGAATTCTAAACATATTGGAGCAGACATGAATTTTGCATGGCCAAGTGCAGAAATTGCTGTTATGGGTGCTAAAGGAGCCAGTGAAATTATATTTAAAAACGAGATAGCCGCCGCCGATAATCCTGCTAAAAAACTAGCAGAAAAAGAAGCTGAATATGCTGAAAAGTTCACTAATCCTTATAGAGCGGCAAGACGTGGTTTTATTGATGAAATTATTTTACCAAAAGATACTAGAAGAAAGTTAATAAAAGCGTTCTCAATGCTTGAAAATAAAAAGATTATAAAACCCGATAGAAAACACGGTAACATTCCTTTATAAAAAAAGGAGCCTACAAGTAGACTCCTTTTACCATAACATCATCTTGTAAAAAACCATAACCTTAAGATTTCTTAAACAAGAAGCTTACCTATTTTACTTAAAGCTATAAATAAAAACCAATGTTATATATAACCAACCAACCGATAGTAAAAATAAGCAGGTTTACATGATAGCTATGTATTGATTAATAGCAGTACAAATTTGATAAAACAGTATAAAATACACACTACAAACAACTACGCATTAACTACTCAAACTAATAAAAAGCTTTATTTTAAACTATGATGGCTTAATGGTATCTTTAATATGCTGAATCAAACTACTATCTTCTAGATTGATTTTTTTAGTAATGCGGTATCGTTTACTCTCTATAGCCCTAACTGATGAATTAAGAAATACAGCAATCTCTTTATTTTTAAAACCAATAAACAAATAGTAACATATAATTACTTCAGAATTGTTTAGTTGTGGATAAACCTCTTTTATTTTTTTAAAAAAATCTACATTTAAATCATTAACCAAATCTAAATGGCTCTCGCTTTTATCTAATAATGTTGAAGAATTAATATGTAAATTTTTGTAAAGGTTCTTTATCTGTTCTCGTTGTTTATCTAAACCTTCAATGGTTGAAATTAGTTTTACTTCCTTTTTTAAACTTCTTATATATCCCTCTAAGCCTAGTATTTTTACAGTAAGTTGCTCATTATTAGATTTTAAATAAGATAAGTTACTATTTTGTTTATTAAATGAGGTAAATTTTTCTTTATGTTTTCTATAAAAAATAAAATAAAAAACACTTAAAAGTATTAAACCCAAAAACAAGAGAGTAGCTAATATTCCATTATAAAAAATCTTTTTGTTCCTAGATTGTAATTCAGACTCTGTTTCTAAAAGTGACTCATTAATTTGAAAGCTTGCATTAATTGTATTTTTATAAATTTTATCCTTAAAAGTCATTAAAGAATCGATATAAGCTTTTGACTTATCAATATCCCCAGAATTTTTATAAAAATTGGCATATAAATCATAATAACTTTTCATTGTATCTTCTCCCATGTAAATTTTCAGTTTGGTTGAATTCTTTAAATAATACAATGCAGAGTCTATCTGCTTTCTATTAAAATATTGCTCTGCCAATGAAACATCTATAGAAGCTTTAAATGAGAAATAATTATACTCTGTAATTGTTGGGTTATCTCTTAATGCTTTAAACTCTTTAAAATAGTTATGGGCTTCTTCAAAATTTCCAAGAAAAATGTAATTTGAAGCTAGCATATAAGTAGCAAACATGTAAAAATATGCATCATCTTTAACGTTTTTATATTCATTTAGATGATTTAATATCAATTCATTACAACCATTATAATCTCGATTCATAAATTTAGCATAAGCATACATTTGCTGAACCTCTAAAACTCCATGAGGATAATTACTCAAATCAAAATACTCCTTAGCCTTAACTAAGTATTTATATGCCGAGGAATCTTTTTTAACAAAATATATGCTTGAAAATAAATCTAAACTTGCTTGACCTGCAACCATGTAGTTTTTTTCTTTTTCAGCATACTTAAGTGCAAGAATATCACATTGATACATTTTTGAATATTCCTTATAATCATCATGTATTAATGATTTAATGGCATAGTAATCTGCAAGTTTTCCTTTTATATTCTGTTCAATAGGATTTGGAATAGAATCTAGAAATGATAAGGCTTTTTTACTATCTGTATCAATATAAAAATCTGCTGAATCAACTAAATATCGATAGTCTTCTTTATTTTGGCTAAAACCTGACAGATAACATACCGCTAAGAAAAAGCAGTACCATATTGTTTTAAGATTGGAAAGGTTCTTAAGCATTAATAACTATCTATAATGTTGCGAAATAATACTTTAAAATATATAAATTAAAATAGACTAGACAAGATAATAATTTAAACGATTCATATCATGAATTAAAAGTTGAACATCTTATATTCTTCAACCCTTTATAATTTGAGCATTAAACATAAACGTATCTTGCCAACGTTCAAAACGTTGATCAAATTTTGTTGTAAATATTAAGTACTGACATTTTTCTATACTTTCTGGTGTTCTTGCTACTTCTGCAAAAAGGCTGTTTCTAAACAAAAATTCGGCATCTTCAACTATAAACATTTGAAGTTCATTTAAATTAATACCATTTAAATAAAATATTTTATTTAACCGTTTAGGTGTAGCTATAACGATATCTGTTCCTAAAAACAAATCCTCCCGCTGTAACTCTATATTATACTCTTCATAGGCTGAATAAATACGCAAATCTGTTCCTTTTAAATAGGTTTTAAATTCTTCTTCTAAATGAAGTGCAGCTTCTTTATCTTTTACAAATATTAACGCTCTTGGTGCATCTCCCAAAGCTTCGCCATTCAATTTTTGAATAACACTTAAAATAATACTTGTTGTTTTTCCAGAACCTTTAGGAGCGATACAAAACATGCTTATTCCTCCTTTTATTTTTGATAATATTAGATTTTGCAATTCCAAAGGAGTCTCCATCCCTTTGCTTTTAAGATTTAATTTTAAAGGTTCTATAAATTTTTTAAACGACATAGTTATTTATAAATAATGGTAAGCAAAGATAGTCTTTTTAAAAGGGTAATTATAAAAACAAAAAAGCGTTCAAAATTGAACGCTTTTTATGACTATTAATCTAAGCTTCTAATTAAAACTGCAAATCTGATACTAAATCAAATTCATCATATATAGCTTTATCTTTTATACCATCAAAGAAACTAGCCGAACCATATTTTACATCATATAATGTTCTGTCTACTTTTAAAGTTGCAGTTGCTTTGCTTCCATAAATTGAAATACTAAATGTAATTGGATTCGTTTTCCCTTTGATAGTTAAGTCTCCAGTAACTGAATAAGAATTTTTTCCAGTTGCTTTCACATCATTAAATACTAAAGTTGCTGTTGGAAAGTTTGCTACACCAAAGAAATCATCAGACTTTAAATGTCCTTCTAATTTTCCTTTATATTCACCTTCTAAATCTGTACTTGTTAATGTAGTCATATCTACAACAAACTCTCCACCAACTAATTTATCTTCATTAAAAGTTAGTGAACCAGATTTTATTGAAATTGTTCCTTCGTGTGAACCGGCTACTTTATAACCTTTCCATACTAATTTACTTTGTTCAACTTTAATGTCCTTTTTATCTCCATCAATTCTTGTGAAAGAAAATGTTGCAAATGCTACTAAAGCTACTATTGCTAAATTTTTAATTATTTTTTTCATGTTTATTATTTGTTATTTATTGTTTAATTTATTTATGATCCGTAATAAAATTTCTCTTTTATTATTTTTCCGTCTTTCCATTCCTGTACTGCAACCTGAGTGAAATTTTTTACTCCCCAGTCTTTGTGGGTATAATCAAAATGCCACTCTACCATAGTGGTGTTTTGACCAATTGCAATGTTTAATGGTTTTGCTCCTCTAAACTCTGTTATTGAAGCAAAAAATTCTTCTTCTCTTTTTCTATTAATTTCTTTCCCAACAAATTCAGGATTGTCATTTTCTTGCATAACCACATCATCATCATAAAATTCTTCGAAAGCTTCTAAAGCTTTTCCTTGAAGAATCATATCATTTAAGGTGCTTATTTTTTCAATTAATGTATTCATGGTTTTTTGTATTAAATATTATGTTACAAATGTCATAAATAAGGCTTTCAATAAAAATAAGGTAGTTTATTAAATGATGTTAATCTAGTTTAACATTTTACTGTTCTAAGATAAGTTGGCTTTTAATCTTGCTTAAGAACTCTTTTGTAATGCCAAGATAAGATGCAATCATGTATTGTGGAATGCGTTGCTCAATTTTTGGGTATTGGTTTCTAAAACACACGTACTGCTCTTTGGCCGACAGACTGAAACTTCTGACAATCCGTTTTTGCGAAGCTGCCAATCCTTTCTCTACAATTTGCCTGAAAAAACGCTCTAATTTTGGGATTTCACTATACAATTCTTCAATTGCGTCATGGGAAAATATGATGAGCTCTGTATTTTCTAAACACTGTACATTAAAATCGGCTGGTGTTTGGGTAACAAAACTACCCATATCTGAAGCCCACCAGTCTTCAATAGAAAACATGACAATGTGCTCCTGCCCTTCTTCATCAACATAAAATGTTTTGGTGCACCCAGAAATAACAAAACCAGAATATTTACAAACATCGCCTTGTTGTACAATGTATTGCCCTTTTAAATATTTTTTATACAACACTTTTGAAACAAGAATATCTTCTTCCTCCTTAGTTAAAGAGATGTAATTACTCATGTATTTTAAAAGAGGTTTTATGTTCATTTTAATTTAATTTTATTGTTTGGGAACAACAAATTTAATGATTACTAAGTTTTTTGATTTACTTTTTAACTCTCTTTCACATATTGATTTTTTAATACTGAAAAGGAATCCTAAAGTTGTAATTATTTAAAGATACCTTTCTTTAATGATTTTTAAATGCCAAAGTTCATGACCCAGAATTATAAATGCTGCAGCTTTAGCTGACAAATTGTTACCATTGGCATTTCCAATAAAATTTAAATCATTTTCATTTAAGCTTTTTAATAAGATGATTGAATTTTGCCTTACTGCTTGATATTCTTCTAAAAGTGCTTCTAAGGTTTTATTGTTTGCTAAAGATGGTTTTATATAGTCATTTTCATCAAAACCAGATAAAGGTGTTGCATCATGTCTGCCCAAACGAAAACATCTATACACAAAAATACGTTCTGTATCTATAATATGCTGAAAGACTTCCTTAATGGTCCACTTGTTTTCTTCATATCGGTATTCAAGCTTATTAGTTGGCATCGATTTTAAAAAGTTTAAAACGTTTTTTTGTCCTAAATAATAGCCTTCAATTAATTCCAAATCAGCTGGAATCATGTCCAAGTACCCTTTATAAAAAGAGCTGTATTCTGTTGATTTTAAATCTTGTCTTGTCATTTTTAGTCTTTTTAAATTTTAGCTTGATAAGTATATAAATCGTAATAACGTCCTTGTAAAGCAATCAATTCATCATGAGTACCACGTTCAGCAATTCGCCCTGCTTCAATCACTAAAATTTGATCGGCTTTTCTAATAGTGCTCAATCGGTGTGCAATTACAATAGTGGTTCTTTCTTTCATAAGTTCGGCTAAACTTTTTTGAATTAAAGCTTCGCTTTCAGTATCTAAATTAGAGGTTGCTTCATCTAAAATAATAATTTTTGGATTTGCTAAAATAGCTCTGGCAATTGCTAAACGCTGACGTTGGCCACCAGATAATTTAACACCTCGTTCTCCAATTAATGTATCTAAACCATCGTCAAATCTGTCGGTAAACTCGTTAACATAAGCCGCTTTTACAGCATTTTGCAAATCGGCTTCATTGGCATCTGGTCTTGGAAACATAATGTTTTCTCTAATGGTGCCTTCAAACAAAAATTCATCTTGTAATACAACACCTAAATACTGACGGTAGCTATTTAACTTTACTTTCGATAAGTCTTTATTATCAATAGTTACTGTTCCAGATTTTGGCGTTAAAAAAGTAGCCGATAATCCTGCCATAGTTGATTTTCCAGAACCAGAGCTTCCTACCAAAGCAGTTACAGAACCTGCTGGTGCTTTAAAGCTAATATTATGCAATACCTGTTTGCCTGCATCGTAAGAAAACGCCACATCTTTAAATTCTATATCGCCTTTAATGGTTTCCAAAGTAATCGTTCTTGCTTCATTATCTTCTTCGGCTGTCATATTCATAAGCTCTTCGGTTCTATCCAATCCTGCAAACGCTTCAGTAAGCTGACTTCCAATGTTACTCATCTGCACAATTGGCGCAATCATAAAACCAAGTAACAAGGTAAAGGACAAGAAATCACCAACCGTTAAATCGCCAGTCATAATTTTATAACCACCAATGCCCATAATGCCTGTGGAAGCTATTCCGAGTAAAAACGTTGAAGAGCTCGTCATAAAAGCCGTAGAGGTTAAGCTCTTTTTTACATTTTGAAACAATCTGTCAACGCCTTTTTCAAAGGCTTTATTTTCCTGTTCCTCAGCATTAAAGGCTTTAATAACCCGTACCCCGGCCAAGGTTTCTGTTAACCTACCAGTAACTTCGGCATTAATTTTTCCACGAACTCTAAAAATAGGTCTAATGTACCCAAAGGCTTTTAAGGCTATAAAACCAAAAATAGCTACTGGCACAAGTACAAACAAGGTCATAGACGGGCTTATTTTAATCAACAATACTAAAGAAATAACGGCTGTGATGGTACCACCAACCATTTGCACCAAACCGGTACCAATTAAGTTACGCACGCCTTCAACATCGCTCATAATACGCGATACCAAAGCACCCGATTTGGTGTTATCAAAAAAACTGATGGGCAGTGACAATACTTTTTTCTGTACCTGGGCACGTAATTCTGATATAAGGTATTGTGCCTGTACACTTAAAATACGTGTTAATAAAAATGAGGTTACAGCCTGAACTAAAATAGCTAAACCAACAATTAACAATAAACTTTTAAGTTGGTCATAATCTTTATTTGGGATCACGTCGTCTAATAACGCTTTACTTTTCCAGGGTAATACTAAGCTTGACAGGCGACTTAACACAATAAGCACTAAACCAATAAAAACCAGATTTCGCCTAGGCCAAATAATAGTTTTAAAGGCAGTTGCCATAGTTACTTTAGACTTTGTTTTATTTGAATGGGTATTTTTAAGATGTTGCATAAGGTGTTTTTAATAACCAGAATAGTCTGCTAAAATAACTATTCTTTACAACCATTCATATAAATTACATTGAATGTTATTTAAGCCTTAAGAATAAAAAGTACAGCCATAACATATTTTTTATGCGTGTAAAAAATTAAAATCAGTGAAATATCCATTAACAAAAATTTTTAAACCAACCGAGAATGATTATTTGGGTATGACATCTAACCTCTAAAACTAAAAAACATCTGCTTAATATACAAATCCTTGATATATATATTGACACATATTGACACAATGACCAAAAAAAGTAGGGGTTTTGTTCGGGTCTTGTTCAGCTACGGGTTTGGTGTATGTTTTTTAGATGGGGTTTGGCAGAACAAAGGGCTAATTAAATCAAAATTATACAGAAAACAGCTTGGATAGCTTGTAAGAAAAGACTACTTTAGAAATTTGAATCAAACATGATATGCAAGGAACTAAAGCGTACAAAGAACACCAAACCTTCCGCATAGCCAGCCAAATGAGCTGTATAAAAGGAGAAAAGTTCCGCATATAAACAAGTTGTGCCTCATACCTAGAAACCTGCAAATGAAGAAACAATACAAAGTCATTTTAATTTCAATGAGTGGAGTAAGAGTTTATAATAAACGATTACTTGACCTTGGATTGACTTTACCCGGATTTGTAGAAAGAAGTGAAGTAATTGCAAGTTTGCCAAGTTTAGGCTTACTTACACTTGCTGCTCATACACCTAAAAATTGGGAAGTAATTTATAAAGAATTAGACCATTTTTCAGAATCTGAAATCATAGAAATAACTAATGAAAAGCCAGATTTAATTGCTTTTTCTTCATTAACAGCTAGAATAAATGAAACTTATAAATTAAGTCAAAGATTCAGGAATATTGGAATAACAGTTGCTATTGGTGGATTACACGTTTCTGCGGTTCCAAATGAAGCACAAAACTTTGCTGATATTGTAATTCAGGGAGAAGGCGAAATAATTTGGGAAACGATACTTAATGACTTTGAGAACCTAACAATCAAACCTTTTTACAGTTCGCTTTCAAATTCAAAATATACATTCCGTTTCAATGCCTGTAAAATCCCCAAATATGAATTACTAGATATTTCAAAGTATAACAGATTGACAATTCAAACTACTAGAGGTTGTCCATTGAATTGCAGTTTTTGCGCAGCTTCTCGAACTATAAGTTCTTATAAAAAGAAATCAATAACTCAAATTGAAAAAGAATTAATCAAAATACTTGAAGTTTGGGAAAGACCTTTTATTGAGTTAGCAGATGACAACACATTTGTTGACAAGAAATGGTCAAGAGAATTGTTATCCCTATTTGCAAAATATAAAATCAAATGGTTTACTGAAACAGACATTTCAATTGCCTATGATAATGAGTTATTAGAGTTGTTGGCTAAATCTAATTGTGCTCAAATTTTAATTGGATTTGAAACTGCAAATAAAGATGGGTTGAAAGGAATTGATAGAGGAAATTGGAAGCATAAGCAATTTGATAATTATCTAAAAGCTATTGACAAAATACAATCCTATGGAATTTCTGTTAACGGTTGTTTTATTTTAGGATTTGATACAGATACTAAAGAAACTTTTAAAGAAACAGAGCAATTTATAATTAATAGCAACCTATCAGAAGTTCAGATAACCTTACTAACACCATTTCCAGGAACTGAATTATATAATCAACTTAAAAGAGAAAGAAGATTATTAACGGACAACTATTGGGACAAATGCACATTATTTGACGTGAATTTTATTCCAAAAAACTTTTCAGTTATAGAACTTGAAAAAGAGTTTGAAAGTCTAATGGCTAATGTCTATTCAAAACAGCTTGTTGCTGACAGAAAAAAGCAATTCAAAAAAACACTACTAAACAGAAGAAAAACAAATTTATATGAGTCTATTTAATACCTTAATCAAACTGTTAACTTTTAAGTTAACAAGAGAAGAAATGTTGAAATTTAATATTAAGCATTTCTATTTAGGTTTGGTTGGCACTTGGCTAGTTGGTATGGGCAGATATTGGGATGATACTGGTGCTAACTTGATGCAACATTTAGGATTAGGTTCTGTGATTTACATTTTTGTATTAGCGTTATTCATTTGGGCAATCCTAATTCCATTTAAAATAGAAAATTGGAGTTATTTTACTGTGTTGACTTTTATTGGACTTACCTCATTTCCAGCAATCTTTTACGCCATTCCAGTAGAAAAATTTCTTTCAATAGAAACTTCAAACACAATAAATGTTTGGTTTTTAGCAATTGTTGCAGCTTGGAGATTGGCATTACTTTACTACTTTTTAAAACATTTTACCAAATTGAGTAAAGGCAATATTATTACTGTTACTTTAATGCCAATATGTGTGATTATCTCTGTATTAACTATGCTCAACTTGCATAGAGTTGTTTTCAATATTATGGGAGGAATGAGAAACCCAACACCACATGATAGTTCTTATATGGTTTTAATGCTACTGACAGGAATATCGTTGTTTTTATCAATACCATTATTGATTTCATATGGAGTTGGAATTTACAATAGAAGAAAAGAATTAGACGTGAAATAAAGTACGAAGGCACAACAACGGCTATACGTAATGCGGGTTTTTGTGCTAAATTGAAAGTAAATGAATATTAACAAACATATCAGTAGGCGGAAAGTGAAGTGCTCTTTAATCCCGCACTGCGCATAGCCCAACCGTTGGCAACAAGCTGGCGAAACAGATAAAACGAACATTTGAACTATGAAAAAAGATTCTTTTGATGGACTTTCTTGGATGACTGAAGAAATGAAAAACGAAATACTTTTACGTGATAAAATTGTCGAAAAAGAAGATATTGAAAATTTATTTTCATTAAATGACAATTCTGATTTTTCAATTGCTCTTTATGAAATACTTGTAAACAAAAACGAAAAAAAACCTAATTCACTAAATAAGACTGAACTGAATTTATTTTTATGTATGCATTTGGAAAATGCAGGTCAAACAGATAGTATTTTGACTTTTTTACAAGAATGGTTTCCTGAACAGAAAGAAAAAGTCATTAAATCGCTGAATGAAATTGGAGCGACTAAATCATCTGAAATTATAAAAAAAGCGATTGAATTGCTTCCTGAAAATGGTAGTTGGTTTTTTGAAAGTTCAAACGAAGAATCTGAAAGAATAATGAGTGAATTAAATTCTGATTTTTCTAATTATCCAGATGGTTCAATGAAAAATTTATATCGAAAACATGACGAAAAACATAGGAATGAATTATAAAAGACTACCTACAGCCGTGTAAAAATAATTGCTTGTTCTCGCCTACTTCTAAAAATCCTACCGACAATGAAAAATCTAACGGAATGAAATTGAGAGCGTATTAAATCGTCTTGAAGTTTCGTGATTAAAGCACAAAACATTTTAATAAAATCTGACGTAAAAAAAGTACTATTGGAAGAAAAAAAGACACACTTCTAAAAAATCACCCAAAAATATCTTCTAAAAAAATTTGTCAAAAAAATAAATACTTCACCCGAAATAATAAATTTTTTGATAAATAATTATTGTAATACGATAATTATTTGTTTATTTGCAGTAATAAATTAAAATTTTGTCAGATGAAGAATGTCAAACTCATTTCTACAATTTTATTCTATATCACAAGAATAGTAACCATATCATATATTTTGGTTACAATTTATTCACTCTTTTCAGTACTGACCGAATGGGGTTACATTAACCAAGATAACGGAAAAAACTTTGCTGTCTGTTATCCCTTTACCAAGACTCCATTTTTACTTGGCGAGAACAATTGGGACTATAAAATTTTTTATTTCCTAATTCCACTTGGTTTTTACGGTGTTTTCTTTTTGTTGGTAAGTAATGTCTTTAATGTTTTTAAGCAACCCAAATTATTTACCGAATATGGCATAAAACAATTAAAATGGTTTTTCTTGGCAAATATATTCTTTCCGTCATTAGCTATTCTATTAGCATATATTTTTGCTGGTAATATAGAAGAAGGATTGGTATGGGTTGCCGTAATTCACTTTTTTCTGGGTGTGTTTGCTTATTTCTTATATGCCATTTTTAAGCAAGGCGTCAATTTACAGAATGAACAAGATTTATACATATAGTTATGGCAATAGTAATAAACATAGACGTTATGCTTGCCAAACGAAAAATGCAAAGCAAAGAATTGGCGGAAATTCTAAACATTACACCTGCTAATTTATCTATACTAAAAACGGGTAAAGCCAAAGGGTTTCGGTTTGATACTTTAGAAGCTATTTGCAAAGCATTGGAATGTCAACCAGGCGATATCATGGAGTATGTAGAAGAATAAAATCTAAATCAATTATTTACTTAAATATCAACTACTTAAATGAAGTTGACAAATAATACTATGTCTAAATATTATAATGAATCAATCAAAAGATGAACAGTTTAAAAATCAAAAATCTTACAAAAACGTATGACAATGGTGTGAAAGCATTGGGCAACATTACGTTTGAAATAGAAAATGGAATGTTTGGCCTATTGGGTCCAAATGGTGCAGGTAAATCTACCTTAATGAAAACCATAGTTGGCTTGCAACAACCCGATAATGGTTCAATTTTATTCAATAATGAAGATATTGTTAAAAATCCGACGTTCATCAAGAAACAATTGGGCTATTTACCTCAAGATTTCGGTGTTTATCAAAATATTTCGGCTTATGACCTGCTTAATCACTTGGCCATTTTAAAAGGATTGAATGATAAAGGGGCTAGAAAAGAACAAATATTGGCACTGCTCGAAAAAACCAATCTATTTGAACAAAAAAACAAAGCCGTTAGTACTTTCAGTGGCGGAATGCGTCAGCGATTTGGCGTTGCCCAAGCACTTTTAGGTAGTCCAAGTATTATTATTGTAGATGAACCAACAGCTGGTTTAGATCCGGAAGAACGAAACCGTTTCAACAATTTGTTAAGTGAAATTGGCGAAAACATCATAGTCATTCTATCTACACACTTGGTCGAAGATGTTAGAAATCTTTGTACACAAATGGCCATTATCAACAAAGGAGAATTACTGTTAACTGGTAACCCCGAACAATTTATTGCCGAAATTAATGGCAAAGTTTGGAAGAAGTACATTGATAAAAATAAACTTCTTGAATATCAAAATCAGTACAAGATTATTTCTACCCAATTGCAAGCTGGCAAATTGAGCATTAAAGTTTTTGACAATGAAAATCCGCTTAATGGATTTACACAAACGGAAGCCGATTTAGAAGATGTTTATTTCACCACATTACAAAAACCACAATAAGATGTTACGTCATTTAATTTTTTTCGAATGGAAATTTTATGGTCGTAAGATTTCATTTTATGTCATGCTATTGTCATTTCTTGGATTTGGCATTTTGGTTGGAACTTCTGCGGGTATTGCATTTCCAAACATCAAATATAATTCTCCTTATGCCATCAATTTCATATTAGGGTTGTTTTCTTTGGCAAGCCTTTTTCCTATTGTAATAATGGCTTCTCAAAGTTTATTGAGGGAACAAGACAATCACTTTGAACAGATACTTTATGCAACACCAATTACCATTAGAAACTATTTTGTGAGTCGATTTTTATTGGTTTTTGGAATGGCTGTATTTACATTCCTGCTATTTATAATTGGCTATATGCTTGGCCATTTTATAAAAATGGACAACAGCGAAAAATGGGGGATTTTTCATTTTAATTATTATCTGAATTCCTTTTTGGTAATCGTAATTCCCAACATCTTTTTGTGTACTGTTATAGTTTGTTGCACCGCCTGGTTTAGCAAAAATAAAATGCTTATTTCTTTAAGTGGATTGGGCATTTACGTGTTATATATGGTGGTTTCCATTTTTTCAAATTCGCCATTATTTGCTGGTGCTTCTCCTGTTTCAGATAATGCAATGAGCATATCGGCAAAGTTAGACCCATTCGGCATGGTCGCTTTTTTTGAACAAACCCAATATTGGACGGCATTACAAAAAAACACAATGGTTTTGCAACTATCAGGAAATTTGTTGTTCAACAGAATTGTAATTATTTTATTGGCTCTTACCATTTTTTATACTGTATATAAACGCTTCCAATTCAAAAATTCAAACAAACCAAAAAAGAAAGTTGAAACCATCAACGAATTAATAGACAGAAAATATGTTTATACCAAAACGATAACAAAATCAAACGGAAAAAAATATTTCATCTTAACAATTGTGTCTTTTTTAAAAATCGATTTAAAATCAACCATAAAAAGTATTCCTTTTGTTTTACTAGTTGCCATAACCCTATTTATAGTTGGCATGGAAATGTACGGAGCAATCGTAGGAGGTATCCGATTGCCACAATATTTTGTTACTACAACTTTAATGATTAATACAATTCTCGCAACAATTCCTTCCATTTTGTTGTTGGCAATGCTTTTTTATGGAAGTGAATTGGTTTGGAAAAGTAAAAGTGTCAATTTTTTATCTATCGAAAATTCAACACCCTATTCAAACTCGGCTTTGTTCATTTCAAAATTTGGTATGGTATCTATCATTTCGTTGATTTTGATATTTTTCAGTATTGTTTTAGGTGTGCTGTTTCAGGCTATTTTTCAATATCCAATCATAGATTGGAGTGCTTATTTGTCTTTATTCTATTTCATTGGTTTGCCTGCATCGCTTTGTGGCCTTGTTATTATTACTTTTCAATACATTTCAAAAAACAAATACATTGCCCTTTCTGTTTGTGCCGTCTTTTTGGTTTTGACAAATTCTTCTTTAGGAAAAACATTTGGATTTAAACATCCTCTACTCCGCTTTGCCAATTTTTTGCCCGATGCTTTTAGCGATATAAATGGTCTTGGATATTACCCAAAAGTATTTTCAGTTACTATGTTGTACAGTTTGTCTTTTGCAATACTGCTTTCTGTTTTGGCTATTCTTTTTTTGAACAAATCGGTTTTGAAAACAAAACGAAAATCATTTACTATTTTGATTTTACCTTTTATAGTAATGCTACTATCTGGCATTTATATGATGACCAAAAGTGGTGGTGTTTCCAAAGAAATTCTGATGAACTGGCAACAGCATTATGAAGAAAAATATAACCCCTATAAAAACAAACCTCAACCCAGTATTACCGATGTAAAAGCCAGCATCGATTTATTTCCCGAGGAGAATAGTTATAAAGTTGAAGGAACATACATTCTTGTCAACAAAACACAAGAAGAAATTTCAGAAGTTTTAATCAATACATCAAATGAAATCACTTGGAATTTTATAACTTCATCACAATTAACTTTAGTAAAAAAAGATGAAGAATTTGGGCAATATCTATTCAAGACAAAACAAAAATTGTTAGCCAATGACAGCATTTCAATGAGCTTTAAATTTGAATATAAAATAGAACCTTTAAAAGGCCATCAATCATTTAATGCCATTGTAGAAAATGGTGTTTTTATGCGCATTAGCAATTATTTTCCATCTGTTGGTTATAATTTAGACAATGAAATTGAAGATAAATTAGAGCGAAAGAAACGAGAATTGCCATTACAGGAGTCACTTACAAAAGTAGATGCGCCGTTGGCAAATCCATACAATTATGAATTTATAAATCTTGATGCTGTTGTTTCTACTTCGATTAACCAAACTGCAATTTCAGTTGGTGAATTGATAAATAACTATTCAAAGAGCAACCGAAATTATTTTCATTATAGAACCCATGATATTCCGTTCCGATTTGCAGTTTCATCAGCTAAATATGCCATTCAAAAATTGAACTATCATGATATTGCCATAGAAATATTTTACGACCCCAAACACCATCAAAATATTTCACATTTAATCAATAGCATCAAAAAAACATTGCAGTATTGTGAAACACATTTTGGGGAATACCCTTACAAAACTGTTCGCTTTGCCGAAATAAGTTCTTTTACGAGAGGTTTTGCTGCAACAGCTTATCCTGCAACCATTTTTATCAATGAAACACAATTTCATTTAAACTTATCGCAAGGCGAAGGTCACGATATTATCAATGAATTGGCAGGACACGAATTGTCACATCAATGGTGGGGTAATGCACAGCTAAACCCCGACTATAGAGAAGGTAGCGGTGTGCTTACTGAAACACTAGCTCAATACACGCAATTAATGCTCTACAAAAACGAATATGGTAGGGAAAAAATGTTAGAAATGGTCAGGCTTTATCAAAATATGTATGACAGTGAAAAAGCATTTAGTGGCGAAGAGCCTTTATATAAATCAAATCCAAATAACACCAATGCCATATATAACAAGGGTCTGATAAAAATGTATGAATTGTATTTGTTGATTGGCGAAGAGAAAATTAATTTGGCTTTAAAAAGTTTATTGACCAAACATAAATTCCCGTTACAGCCTGCAACAACCATAGACTTGATTAAAGAATTGAAAATGTTTACCAAAAAAGAGAATTATACGAAGATGGATGACATATTTAAGAATTGAAATGATGTCAGAATCAGGTCTGATGTGAAAAACATAACATGCGGAAAGGAAAAACGACACACAACAATGATATAAAAATTTGCTAGTGCAATCCAACTTATAAAACGAAACTACACAAAAAACACCCTGTAACATACTATGAGAAAAACTATAATATTAATTTTGATAGTTTTGGCTACTGTTCAAGCAAAAGCTCAATTAATAAAAGAAAAAACTGTTGATATTTCAATAGGTTACGGATTGAGTGCTCCTTATGATGATATAGATGTAGTTGGCTCTGGATTTTATTTACAAGGCGAATATGTGCTTGACCTTTCCAAATGGATAGACATAAGGTCATATGCTGGACTGATTTTGACAAAATCAAACGGAAAAGACTTAAACGAAAACCCTACTATTTACAAAGCAACTTCAAATGCATTTTTAATTGGAGGAAAAGCCAGAGTTGCCATACCAATTCCTTGGGTTGCTCCATATTTTGAAGTTGGAGTTGGTGCCTCAATAGGTTCATTTGAAACTTTTACACCATTTGCTGATATAAATAAAAGTGGATTAATTCTACATATTCCTTTCTCTCTAGGATTGGAATTAGGACACAAACATAACTTTGATATTGGCCTTCTGTATTATTTTCAACCAAGTATGGAACAGTTATCTGGTGCAGTAGCCTTTGGAGTTTCTATTCCTTTAAATTAAAATTTGATATGCTTATATAAGTAATTGAATATCTTATTTTTTATAAATATTAAAACAAAAAACACTCCAAAAAGAGTGTTTTTTAATTTTAAAAAAGAAACAAAACTAAGTTCGTTTTGCTTTTTTAGCAATTTTTGCAGCTTTCTTTTCCTTTGGACTTAAGACAGCCTCTTTTTTTACATTTTTCTTTGCGTCGTGAGATTTTGCCATATTAATTATTATTAAATTTTAAACTTTAAGTACAATTCTAAAACGAGCTTTTCCTTCTTCTAAGTGTTTCATCGCTTTATTCACATCTTCCATTTGTGGTGTTTAATATAAAATTTAAAGAGCCTACTATTCCTTGTAGTGCTTCAGGATTTGTAGAATCTACTACGTGATGTTCCCCCATTTATATTTTTTATAGGGTTTAAACTAAAAGGCTGTAACCTCACAACCCTAAGTTATTAAAAAATTCATATTGAAATTTTTCTAGTTTTGCTTTTACTTAGTTAGCAGCATAAGCATTAATTTTTATCATAATAGCTTTTATTTTTACAGTCATAAGATATAAAAAAAATGAAATACTACTTATAAAAAAGACGTTAAAATTCATTTAAACAAAAAAAGCATATTTCTTACTTTTATATGCTAAAAACTAAAATAAAATCTCATGAAAATAATTGGTATTGGTAAAAACTATGTTAGTGATAAAGCAGAAATTAGCAAACTTAAAACTGGTGAACAACTCATATTTTTAAAAGCCGAAAGCACACTTGTTACCAATAACAAGGATATTGCATACCCTACTATTACTAAAGAATTAGTTTATGAGGTTGAATTAGTATTGAAAATTAGAAAAAGAGGGAAAGATATTGCTTTGGAAAATGCAACCTCTTATATTTCTGAAATTGCTGTTGGAATTGATTATACTGCTAAAGATTTACTTGCTGCAAGCAGAGAAAACAAAGGCTCATGGGCATTGGCAAAAGGTTTTGATGGTGCTTCACCAGTTTCAAAATTTAAGGAAGTCTCAAATTTTGATGATTTAACTAATATAAATTTTGATTTAATCATTAATGGAGATAAAAAGCAAATAGGAAATACAGGTTTTATGATTTATACCTTTGCTGAAATTATTGTTTTTGTATCGAAATACATGACTTTAGAAGCTGGGGATTTAATATTTACCGGAACGCCTACTCTTGGGACTGGATTGAATTTTAAAGGAGACCACATAAAAGCCTCAATTGAAGGCGAATTACTATTAGACTTCAAAATAGTTTAAACTTCAATTTAAAAACTATACTTATTTAGCATAAAACATGATATAATTCATAGTTAATACACCTATTTTTATCTAAATTGGTTGTATGAACACTATTGCTGAGCGTATTTATGATTTTTTAAAGGGATTCCCTCCTTTTAGTATGCTTATAGCTGATGATTTATTATCAATATGCAAGTCTATTGAAGTTCATTATATTGAAAAAGATAATTTTCTTTTTAAAGCAAATGAACCAGTAAAAGATAAGTTTTATGTAGTAAAAGATGGTGATATTGGATTATTCACAGCAACCAATGACCTTATTGATGAGTGTGATGAAGGTGATATTTTTGGTTTACGCGCCTTAATGCGACAAGGAATTTATTTATTAAGTGCAAAAGCCATTGAAGAAAGCATCGTTTATAGTATTTCATCAACTCTATTTGAAAATTATATCGCTTCTAATACAGAAGCAAGTAAATACTTAATGTCAAATTTGGTTTCAAATTATAGGAAAACTAATGATGATATACAAGAACATCATTTTTTAGGAATACCAAATAACACAGGCCCAGTAATACAAGATTTTTTAGAAGAACAAACAGCAGATTATTCAAAAAACCCAATTACATGTTCTCCAGAAAACAGCATTAAAGAAGCTGCTATTTTAATGACCGAAAAAAGAGTTGGTTCTGTTATAATCACTCAAAAAAACAAACCGCTTGGTATTATAACAGATAAAGATATACGAACTAAAATTGCGACAGGTTTATTTTCCATTGATGAAAATGTGACTAAAATAATGACGTCACCAGTTATTACTTTTCCAAAAAACATTACGGTTGCTGAAGCACAAATAGCTATGCTAAAACACAGAATTACTCATTTGTGCATAACAAAAGATGGTACTGTAAACTCAGAGCTTACAGGAATCCTTTCTGAACATGATATTATAGTTATTAGAGAACATAATGCCTCTGTATTAATTAAAGAAGTAAAACGATCTAAATCAATTGAAGACTTAAAACAAATAAGGTTAAGAGCGCAAAATTTATTGAAGCGTTATATTGAACAGCAAATTCCCATAACATTTGCATCAAAAATTATTACAGCCATAAACAATAGTATTACTAATAAAATAATTGAAAATGCTATTAAAAGCATGGGAAATGCTCCCCCAACAACATTTTCTTGGTTGGCTATTGGAAGTCAAGGAAGAGAAGAACAATTATTGTTGACTGATCAAGACAATGCCTTGGTTTTTGATGATGTTCCAAAACCTGAATTAAAGAAAGCTAAAGACTATTTTTTAACCCTTTCAAAAAAAATTACTCAAGATTTAAATACCGTTGGATTTGAATTTTGTCCTGCTAATATGATGGCCAGTAACCCAAAATGGTGCTTATCAGTATCAGAATGGAAACAACAGTTTAAACGTTGGATTACGTCGCCAGACCAAGACAATTTAATGTTATGCACCATTTTCTTTGATTTTGAACCTGCTTTTGGAAACAATGATTTAGTAGATAAAATGTCTGAAGGGATATTTGAGTCTATAAGCTATCATCAAATATTTTTAAACCATTTAGGAGTAAATGCTTTAAAAAATCCACCACCATTAAGCTTTTTCAGACAATTTTTGGTTGAGCAAAGTGGCGAACATAAAGACCAATTTGACATTAAGGCAAGAGCCATGATGCCTTTGGTAGATGCTGCAAGATTATTAATCCTTTCAAATAATGTAAAGGCGCATAACAATACTGTTTTAAGGTATGAAAAGCTTATTGAGCTTGAGCCTCAAAATAAAGAATTGTATAACGATTGCCTTTTAGCATTTAAAAATTTGCTTCGCTTTAGAACAGAACAAGGTTTAAAACATCAAGATTCTGGGAGATTTATAGATTTAAAATCACTTAGTAAAGCAAACCGGTTAGAATTAAAAAACTGTTTTAAAGCCATTAAAGAAATACAGGAATTGATTTTAGTCAGATTTAACCTTTCACAATTCTTATAATATGCTTTGGTTTAAAAAAAGAGACTATCCTGATTTTTGGAACACTTATTCAAATCACTTTAAAAATAAGCAAGACACCAATATTGAAACTATACGATTCGTTGTGTTTGATACTGAAACCACTGGCTTAAATATAAAAGAAGACAGAATTTTATCAATTGGAGCTGTTGGTATTACAGAGCATACTATTAAAATTTCAGATAGTTTTGAGTGTTATCTTAGTCAAGATGTTTTTAAAAATGATAGTGTAAAGATTCATGGTATTCTTAAAGAAGGAAATCACCCAAAAATTGAAGAAAAAGAAGCTGTTAAGTTGTTTTTAAATTACATTAAAAACTCTGTATTAATTGCTCATCATACAGCTTTTGATATTGCAATGATTAATGCTTCTTTAAAGCGAATGGGGTTACCAAAATTAAAGAATAGAGCTTTAGACTTGGGGTATCTCTACAAAAAAACTGATTTAGACAGGTCGACAAAAAGTCATTTTAGTTTAGATGATTTAGCCAAACTGTTTAATATTCCGCAACATGACAGACACACAGCTTCTGGTGATGCCTATATAACCGCTTTACTTTTTTTAAAAGTTTTATCACAATTAAAACTCCAGAAGAAAATCACATTACATGAATTAGAATCTCCAATTTCAAAGGTTGGATTATTATAAAAGAAGCTATCTAAAAAGTAATTTTTTATGTCATTGCGAGGAACGAAGCAATCTTTATGATATTAGTAATCAATAAAAAGATTACTTCACGTTGTTCGTAATGACGATTATTATTTACTTTTCAGACAGTCTCTTCTTCATAAAAAAATCATAAATTATAATGCATTATCAATAATTTCTTGAACAACTTCTGGATTGAGTAATGTAGAAGTATCACCTAAATTATTAAATTCTCTACAAGCTATTTTCCTCAAAATACGTCTCATAATTTTTCCGCTTCTAGTTTTAGGCAAGCCACTTGTAAACTGAATTTTATCTAATTTAGCTATTGGCCCTATATGTTCTGTAATGATTTGGTTAATTTCATTACGCACATTATCATGAACCCTTCCTTCTCCTGTTTCTTTCAATATTACATAACCATATAAAGCATTCCCTTTAATATCATGAGGGAAACCTACTATTGCAGATTCTGCAACAGCAGGATGCTCGTTAATAGCATCTTCAATTGGTGCTGTACCTAAATTGTGTCCAGAAACTATAATAACATCATCTACCCTACCCGTTATTCTATAATAACCAACCTCATCACGTAACGCTCCATCACCTGTAAAATATTTGTTTTCAAAAGCTGAAAAATACGTGTCTTTATACCGCTGATGATCACCCCAAATAGTTCTGGCAATAGAAGGCCAAGGATACTTAATACACAACCTGCCATCAACTTGATTCCCTTTTAATTCCTCACCCGTTTCATCCATTAAAACAGGTTGAATTCCTGGAAATGGCAAGGTTGCATAGGTTGGTTTAGTAGGTGTTACAAAAGGTAATGGTGAAATCATGATACCACCTGTTTCAGTTTGCCACCAAGTATCTACAATAGGGCTTTTTTTCTTTCCTATAACATCATTATACCAATGCCATGCTTCCTCATTGATAGGTTCTCCTACAGAACCTAAAACTCTTAAGGATGTTAAATCTTGGTCTTCAGCAAAAGAAATGTTTTGTTTAGCCAATGCTCTAATTGCTGTTGGTGCTGTATAAAATTGGGTTACTTTGTGTTTTTCAATAATTTGCCAAAAACGTCCAAAATCTGGATAATGAGGCACACCTTCAAACATAAGGGTTGTAGCCCCATTAGCTAATGGTCCATAGACAATATAACTATGACCAGTAATCCAACCTATATCTGCAGTACACCAATAAACATCTTCATCTTTATATTGAAATACATTTTTAAAAGTATAAGCTGTATAAACCATATAACCTGCAGTGGTATGCACCATTCCTTTAGGTTTTCCTGTTGAACCAGAGGTATAAAGAATAAATAAAGGATCTTCAGAATCCATTATTTCTGGATAACAATCATTAGAAGCATTATCTAATAAGGGCTGAAGCCAGATATCTCTTCCTTCTTTCATGGTCACTTTTGAATTGGTTCTGTTAACTACCAATACCTTTTCAACACATGGGCAATGATTTAAAGCTTCATCAACAATTCCTTTTAAATCTATAGATTTTGAACCACGATAAGAACCATCAGCGGCAATTACCAATTTGCATTCACTATCGTTAATTCTTGTTGCTAAAGCCGTTGAAGAAAACCCTGCAAATACTACTGAATGAATAGCTCCAATTCTAGCACATGCCAATAAAGAAATAGCTAATTCTGGAATCATTGGCAAATAAATACAAACTCGATCTCCTTTTTGAATTCCTTGAGACTTTAAAACATTTGCCAATTTACATACACGTTCGTAAAGTTGATTATAAGTAATATGTTCTGCTGCTTCTTTAGGGTTATTAGGTTCAAAAATAATAGCTGTTTTGTCTCCTTTTGTTCTTAAATGCCTGTCAATACAGTTTTCAGTAATATTTAATTTCGCCCCTTCGAACCATTTAATTTCTGGAATACTAAAATCCCAGTTTAAAACATTGGTCCATTTTTTTCTCCACATAAAGTGCTCTTCGGCAACCTCAGCCCAAAAATTTTCAGGTTCTCTGACAGATTTTCTATATACTTGATAATATTCTTCTAAGTGTTTTATATGGTAATTACTCATAATTAATTTAGTTTTAGTGTTTTCCTACTTTATGTGTTTTTAGTTTATGTGTTATTTCGTCAATAATAAATGGGTCATCAATAGTTGAAGGCACCTTGTAATCTTCTTGATCTGCAATACTGCGTAACAATTTACGAAGAATTTTCCCTGAACGTGTTTTTGGTAACCTTTCAACAATAATAACCTGCCTTAAAGAAGCGACTGCTCCTATTTTTTTTCTAACGCTTTGAACAATTTCTTCTTGTATAACAGATTCGGCAATTTCATTTCCAGATTTTGTTACTGCTAATGCTAAAGGGATTTGTCCTTTAAGATCATCATGTATACCAATTACAGCACATTCTGCAACAGAAGCATGAGATGCAACAACTTCTTCCATATCAGCAGTTGACAGTCTATGACCGGCAACATTTATAACATCATCCACTCTACCAGTTATATAAACATAACCGTCTTTATCTTTGTATCCACCATCACCAGAGAAATAATATCCTGGGAAGCGTTCTAAATAACCCGCAAAAAAACGTTCTGGATTGCCCCAAATGTTTAATAAATTTCCTGGAGGTAATGGTAATTTTACTGCAACGTAGCCTTCAGTTCCTGCATCAACAATCTCTCCTTCATCATTTAAAATTTGAATATCATATCCGCAAACTGGGAAAGTTGCAGAACCGGGTTTCACTTTAGCCAATTCTACTCCTGCCATATTTGCTAACATTGGCCAACCAGATTCTGTTTGCCACCAATGATCGATTACTGGAACTTTTAATTTTTCTTCTGCCCATTTGAGTGTCGATATATCACAACGTTCACCTGCTAAAAATTGATATTTAAGTTTTGATAAATCATACTCCTTTATAAATTTTCCATTGGGATCTTCTTTTTTAATAGCTCTAATTGCTGTTGGTGCCGTAAACATTACTTTTACTTTATATTCCTCAATGATGCGCCAAAATGTGGATGAATCGGGTGTTCTAACTGGCTTACCTTCAAATAATATAGAAGTGTTTCTGTTTAGTAAAGGTCCATAAACAATATAGCTATGCCCTACAACCCAACCAACATCACTTGCAGCCCAAAAAACATCTCCTGGATCAACCCCATAAATGTATTTCATTGAAAACTTTAAAGCAATAGCATATCCACCGGTATCTCTAATAATTCCTTTAGGCTTTCCAGTTGTTCCAGATGTGTATAAAATATATGAAGGATGCGTAGATTCTACTTCTATCGAATCAACAGGAGTCGCTGTGCTCACAGCTTTAACATAATCTATATCATATGGTTTACCAGGCGTATCTGCACCTAAATGTCTTTGATAGATAATAACACTACTTGGTTTATGCTCTGATAATTTAATAGCTTCGTCAACATAGGGTTTGTAAGGCAAAATTCTGTCTATTTCAATACCACTAGAAGCTGTTAAAATAACTTTAGGTTTGCAATCATCAATTCTAATAGCTAACTCGTTGGGAGCAAAACCACCAAAAACCACAGAATGAATCACGCCGATTCTGACACATGCCAACATAGCATAAACAGCTTGGGGAATCATTGGCATATAGATAATTGCCGTATCTCCTTTCTTCAAACCAATTTCTTTAAGTGCACCAGCTAATTTAGATACTTCTTTATGTAATCTATTATAAGTAATTATCTCTTTAGAATTAGTTACAGGTGAATCATAAATAATTGCGTTTTGTCTTCCAAAACCATCTTCAATATGCTTATCTATACATAAATAACTTAAATTGAGTTTACCATCTTCAAACCATTGATGATACCCATTTTCATTCTTTGAAAGAATGTTTGTAGGCTCTTTATACCACGCTAAATTTTGTGCTTGTTTTTTCCAAAAATCTTCTGGCTTTTTTATGCTCTTATTATAAAAATCTTGATATTTCATGGTTTAGTTTTTTTAGAGTTAAATAGACCAAACCAATTAGGATTTAAAATTTTTAATTTGATTAGTGCCCATATAATTACTACAAAAGCAATTCCCATTACAATAGAATTTAAGAAACTTACTTCTGTACTGTTTTCTAATTTAAAACGAAAATACAAGGTAACAACAACATAGATACTTATTAAAATATCTGATGCCAAAGGGTTTAGCTGAAATTTCATTTTTACTTACTTAAATTAAACATTGATTGTTTGCACACAAAACAAAAATTAATTTAGTAGTTCAAGTACTTCTGAAACTATTTTTTTTATTGAAAACGGCTTGGTTAAATATTTGTCTGCCCCAAGTTTTAAGCCTTTTTCAATATCTGAAGCTTTATTTTTAGCAGTTAAAAAAACCACTTTGGTTTGTTTTAAACTCTCTTTACTTTTAATATATTTTAATGTTTGATAACCATCAACATCTGGCATCATAATATCCAATAAAACAATATCTGGAAAATTGCTTTCTAAAATATGTAATGCTTCGCTTCCATCTCTTGCTATAAACACTTCAAAATCTTGTTTTTTGAATGTATACTCAAGAGTCATCACAATGTTGGGTTCATCATCAACAATTAAAATTTTCTTTTTCATAATAGCGTGTACAATTTACTCAAAAGGTAGCATAAAAACAAAGGTTGCGCCTTTTTTATTACCTTTTTTAGCCCAAATTTTTCCGTTATGTTGTTCAAGTATTTGTTTGCAAATCGCTAAGCCTAAACCGCTTCCTTCTGGCTTAACCGTATTTTGATTTTTTGACTGATAAAATTTATCAAAAATATGTTCAAAATCTTCTTCAGAAATTCCTTTTCCATTGTCTATAACATAAAATTCCACAAAATTATTTATCATTTTATATTCAACAATAATCTTTCCAACATTTGGCTCTGTAAACTTTAAAGCATTTGATAATAAGTTGGTTAACACTTGTAATATTCTGTCTTCATCATAAGAAAAACGAAAATCCACCAAATTATCATTTATTATTGTTACCCCTTTATTAATAGCCAATTGTTGAACACCAATTATGGCTTGTTTAACAGTATTTTTGATGCCATTCTGCTTTAAATTTAGTTGATTTCTGCCTCTTGAAAGTTTTTCGAAATCAAGAATATTATTAATTAGTCTTGAAAGCCTGTCTGAATCATTAAGCATATTATTTAAAAACTGCTCTTTTATTTCAGATGGCATTTCATCGTCATCCATTAACAATTCTGTAGCTGCTCTAATTCCAGTAACAGGTGTTTTTAATTCATGGGCAACAGTATCTAAAAATTCATCTTTTTGTTTGTCTTTACTAATTAATTCTTCATTGGCTTCTTTTAACTTTAAAGCAAGACTTGTTAACTGTTGAGATTTTTCACGAAGTGCTTTATTACTAGCTATTGTTTCTTTTGATTCTTCTAAAATTTTTAATACTTCTACCAAACTTACCTGTTCCTCCTTTACTACGCTTGCAATAAGTATTTTAGCAGATGCACTACCAATACTTCCTGTTAAAAGTTTTTCGGAAAAATTAATTAATCTAGCGTCTGCCATTTGAGTGTTTGGAGGTATTTTGTACTTCATAAAAAACAGGTTTAAAGCACGTTGAGCACGATCTTCACCTAAAAATTTATTTAGTACATTTTTAATATCTTTCACATAAGCTTCTCCTTTCCAAACCAACGCACTGTCTTGTAGGGATGAATAATTACGGCTATCTACAAACATTTCAGCATAATTACGCTCTCTGTAATTTCCTTTTGATGTCAATGAAAAAATAAGATAGCACATCACATTTGCCGACATACTCCAAAAGAATGCATGAGCTGGTGGTGATAAAAAATCAATACCAAAAAGAGCATAAGGTTTTAAAGCAGAAATATTGAACAATCCATGATCAGTAAAATCATTAATACCTGTAAAAGCTTCTATTGTAAATGGCAATAATAATGTGTAAACCGTAATTATAAAACCAACTATAATGCCAATAATTGAGGCTTTTGAAGATCCTCTATTCCAAAATAAACCAATAAAGAAAGATGGTGCCAATTGAGAAATTACAACAAAAGATATTAACCCAATTGAGTATAAAGAAAGTTCAATTGAAAAATTGATATAAAAAACATATGCTGTGATTATTATGCAAAAAATGGAAATTCGACGTATATTTTTAATGTAATTAGCGTTTTTATCTGGTTGTCCTTTTATAAACTTATCCAAAAAGCCATAAGGAATAATTAGATTATTACTTACCATGGTTGACAAGGCTAAAGTTGAAACTACCACCATTGAAATAACAGCTGAAAATCCACCTAAAAAAACCAATAATGCCAAAAACACATTATTATTTTGAAGCGGCAACAATAACGTGAAGTATTCAGCATTTACTACATTACCAAAGGTTAGTTTGCCTCCCCAAGCTATAAATATTACAAAAACATTAAAGAGTAATAAATACAAAGGAAACATCCAAATAGCTTGTTTTAAATGCTTTTCTCTATTGTTTTCTAAAACTGAAACTTGAAACTGCCTGGGTAATAAAAAAATAACAATAAAAGAAATCATCATCATAAAGAACCAATCAAAACCTGCCTCTAAGCCACTAATTTTAGTTAAGCTTTCAAAATCTGGGGTCATTGAAATTTTATTATAAATATCGGCTGTTCCGTCAAAAAGATAATAGGTTACATATATGCCAATTATTAAGAAAAACAATAATTTTAAAATTGATTCAAAAGCAACAGAAACTACAATTCCACGATGTTTCTCAGATGCATCGGTTGCTTGTGTTCCAAAAAAAGTAGCAAAAACTGCTAACAGTACTGCAATATAAAATGTAGAATCATCAAAAATACTGTTTGAAACATAACTTGTTTCATCAATCATAATTTCAAAAGTTTCTGAAATAGCTTTAAGCTGCAAAGAAATATAAGGTAAAGTTCCAAAGACACAAATTATTGTAATGAGCGCTCCCAAAAACCTATTATTCCCATAACGAAGTGAAACAAAATCTGCGATTGAAGAAATTTTGTGTTGTTTTGATATACGCATAACCTTTCTTAAAACAACTATCCATAAAGGAGCCGCAATTACAGGGCCTAAATAAATTGGCAGAAAACTTATTCCTGAATTCGCAGCAATCCCAACACTGCCATAGTAAGTCCATGCAGAACAATAAACCGCTAATGAGAGTGTATAAATAAAAGAATTATTAACCCATTTGCTTTTGGAATTTTTTTCAGCAAAAAAGGCGATGCAAAACAAAATCGCTAAATAACAAATGATAATACTTATTAAAGCATAATTACTCATAATGCTTACTTAAAATAATATAGGAAATTACTATGGATAAAAGCCAAATTAAAAATAAAGAAAAATAAAACGTAGGAAATCCAAAAATCTCACCATCTAAATTGAAAATCAAAACAAAAGGTATATTAAATAGCAATAACAAGCTTAATGCTAAAACAACAAGTTTTTGTTCATGACGTTTTTTCATTCTGAAAAATTTTAATTTTATTAAATGTAAGAAAAAAACAGCATTACAAATTAATGCAATACTGTTTTTAGCTTTTAAATTAATTTCTATTAATGTGATGTTGCTTCACCAGCACCACTTGGTATTCTTATACTTTCTACAATTTCTTGAACATGTGTTGGTGGAGGTGTTGTTAATCTAGAAACAATAACTGATACTAACACATTTAAAATCATAGCTACAGTACCAAAACCTTCTGGCGATGTACCAAACCACCATTCGCTGGCTGGTCTAGCATCCATAACTCCAATTAATCCTGTTTTATATCGAATCATGTAAAATAACATAAGTGTTATACCTACAATCATACCAGAAACAGCACCTTCTTTGTTCATACGCTTATCAAAAATTCCAAGTATAATTGCTGGGAAGAACGAAGCTGCAGCTAAACCAAATGCTAAAGCAACAACCGCTGCAACAAATCCTGGCGGATAAATTCCGAAAATGCCGGCAATAATTATGGCTACTAAAATTGATATACGGGCAGCCATTAATTCTCCCTTTTCTGAGATACTAGGTTTGATCTGTTTTTTAATCAAATCATGAGAAATAGATGTTGAAATTACAAGCAATAAACCAGCTGCTGTAGATAAAGCTGCAGCCAATCCACCGGCAGCTACCAATGCAATTACCCAGTTTGGTAAATTAGCAATCTCAGGATTTGCCAATACCATAATGTCTCTATCTACATATAGTTCATTTGCTCCATCTGAAGCATTTGATACTAAACGCTCTCCATGAGCACCTCTTTCATTGGTATAAGCTGGCTTTCCTTTAGTAGAAGCTCCTTCAACATATTGAATTTTTCCATCGCCATTTTTATCACTCCAAGCTATTAATCCTGTGTTTTCCCAGTTTTTAAACCATTCTGGAATTGAAGTATATTCTTTATCACTTACTGTTTCAATAAGATTAGTTCTTGAAAACACAGCTATTGCTGGTGCAGTTGTATATAATATGGCAATAAATAATAATGCTAAACCCGCGGATTTTCTAGCATCTTTTACTTTAGGCACTGTAAAGAATCTAACAATTACATGAGGTAATCCTGCAGTTCCAACCATTAATGCTAATGTAATTGCAAATACATCCCAAGTAGATTTTGTTCCACTAGTATATTCTTTAAAACCTAATTGTGTGTGAAGTGTATCTAACTTGTCTAATAAAAAAACACCATCATGAGTTTTACTTCCCATACCTAACTGAGGAATTGGATTTCCAGTCATTTGTAATGAAATAAATATGGCTGGAACCATAAAAGCAAAAATCAGAACACAATATTGAGCAACTTGAGTATAGGTTATTCCTTTCATTCCACCTAAAAAGGCAAAAACAAGAACAACTGCCATCCCAATAATTACTCCTAAATTTATATCAACTTGTAAAAATTGAGAAAATACAATTCCTACACCACGCATTTGTCCAGCCACATAAGTAAATGAAACGATTAATGCACATATAACAGCTACTGTTCTTGCAGTGTTTGAATAATATCGATCACCAATAAAATCTGGAACCGTAAACTTTCCAAATTTCCTTAAATAAGGTGCTAAAAGTAGTGCCAGAAGCACATAGCCACCTGTCCATCCCATAAGATAAACGGATCCATCATAACCTGCAAACGAAATAATACCTGCCATACTTATAAAAGAGGCAGCACTCATCCAGTCGGCTGCTGTAGCCATACCATTTGCTAAAGGAGAAACACCTCCACCAGCAACATAGAATTCTTTAGTTGAACCAGCTCTAGCCCAAATAGCAATTCCAAAATATAGGGCGAAAGTAACCCCAACTAATATCCATGTCCATGTTTGTACACTCATAATTTTTATTTTTTTAGTTAAGGGTTACTCGTCGAAACCGAATTTTTTATCTAGTTTATTCATCAATCTTACGTAAACGAAAATTAGAATTACAAATACGTATATAGATCCTTGTTGTGCGAACCAAAACCCAAGTTTGAATCCACCCAATTTTATATTATTCAATTCATCTTTAAATAATATTCCTGCACCATAAGAAACTAAAAACCATATAGTTAATAATATAATTAAATAACTTAAGTTCTTTTTCCAGTATGCAGTAGCATGTTTTTGTTTATCTGACATAGTTTTATTTTTTATAAGTAAATCATTGCTTGAAGCGTAAGTGTTCCTGTTTTTGAACTACCAAATTTCTGGTTTTGATATTCTAAAGTTAATTTTGAATTGTGACCACTTAAATAGGCATTAGCGCCTAATCCAAAAACATTTCTGCTATCGCTTACTGCATCATAAGAGTTTGAAGCATAAGATATATATGGCTGGAATCTTGTTTTAGCTTTATCACCTGCAAAAGCATAACCTACATGACCATAAATCATGCTACCAGTACCGTAAGCACTAAATAAATAATCCTTTCCATAATCATTATTTTGATACGTTGCATAGGCTGTAATGGCGCTTCCATCATCACCCAGGGGTGTATCATAAAAAGCATCAATAGCCAAAAGACTAACATCTTCTCCTTTATAATCTCCATTGGAATCCATTATTACAGAGCCACTTGGATGTACAAAGAAACCTGCTCCAATATTAAAAATCTTTTTCCCACCTAAGTATGAACCCACTTTAAATGGTAAAAAATTAGATTCTTGATCAAGAAAATTATATTCAAAATATCCAGCATAAGCCTTTCCGGCATCTTTTGAGCCTATTAAACGGTTCCCTGCATAAGTAGCTGGTCCACCTGTAGCAGGATCTCTAGTGTCAAGCCCATTGACAATAGCATCATTTATTGCTACACGATATTGAAGGCTTCCAAAATTTCCTTTTGCGAATACACCAATGTGTCTTGCAAACTGATCTGTTAAACCTAATGTAGACCATGACTGACGATTATTATCTAAGGTCATCATGTTTAATGTACTTTGGTTATTTAGCCTTGAAATACCATTAAAATAATGTAATCCACCACCAATTGCATGATTTTTTCCTAAGCTATACTGAGCCCAAACATCATGAAAAAATAATTGAGAACCATCTCCTTTTCCTGTTGGATTTAAAGTTGAACTGTTTAAGCTATTTAATCCGAAATGAGTTAAGATTAAAAACTTGTCATTAATTTGAGCATACATTAAGACCCTGGCGCGCCTTAAATTAAAATTCAATTTACTTGATTCAGCTGGTACATCGTCATTATAGGTAGCCTGAGCCTGAGCCCAGGATATTATCCTAAAATACTTTTTACCATCATCATCAAGTTTTACTTTCAATCCGCCTGAATAATCAGGAGAACCTTGTGAAAACATAAACTGAAAGGAATACAGACATAAACCTAACAGTAAAATGACATTTTTTCTCATAAAATTTTGAATGATTAGTTAAAAAATTAGTCTTGTGTGCAATGCTAATCTCCAAAAAAGTAAGAGTTAAAAAAAAATTAATATATCTAAGTGTTAAATTAATATACTTAATCCCTGAAACGCTCCCATTTTATAAGCATAAACTTATCACCAAGCTCGGTTACTAAAACTCCTGCGCCAGATAAATTTTTTGGGTTTTGAAAATAATTTGAAAGCTCATTTCCATTCAAAATTTTATAGGTAGGATGATAGTTTGTATTCAAAGGCCTTTTTATATTATACTTCTTAACCCAGTTCATAATACTTACATGAGAGATTCCTAAAATACGTTCAATTTCCCTATAGGTTAATCCTTCTAAATATAACTGTAATGCCTTATTCACATAATAATCATCAATTTTTTTCCCTACTTTATTTACAGAGAAATAATATCCACACTTTTTACATTTATAACGTTGACGATCATTAATAATTCCGCTTTTAGTATAAGTACTTGAACCACAGTTTGGACAAAGATCAATATTCATATATATTATTTTAGCATAAATATATTAATTTAGCACTAAAAATCAAACAGAATTAACCATTAAGCACAAAAAGTAAAAAAATTGTTTTAAAATAAAAAATAGCTTATCTCTATAATTTATCTTAAGAACTAATTAATTTAGGATAAGGTAGTGCTTTAAAATAAATCTTATATTCCGTTTAATATAGATTATATATTAATCAATTTTTGCTTTATATTTTTTAAACTCCACAATAACTTTTGGAGCTAAAATTAATGTGCTAACCATTGTTGGGATTGCCATTAATGCAAAAACACCATCTATTAAGTTTAACATCATGCTAAACGGGGTCATAACAGCAATAATAATACTTAATATATAGAAGTAATTGAAATAGTGCTTTTTATCGTCTCCAATTAAAAAGGATAAACATTTTGTTCCATAATAAGAATATGAAAATAAGGATGAAACACTAAAAATAAGCACACATACCATAAGCAAATATTTACCATATACTGGCATAGTGGCCTCAAAAGCAGAAGCTGTTAAACTAACCCCATTGTTTGATGTAGTTTCCCATACTCCAGTTACTAAAATAGCCAATGCCGTTAATGAACAAACAACAAGCGTATCTATTGCAGGTCCTAACATAGCTACTAAACCTTCACGTACTGGCTCATCTGTTTTAGCGGCTCCATGAGCCATAGGGGCTGTACCAATACCTGCTTCATTTGAAAAAGCGCCACGTCTAATTCCTAATAAAACCAAGGCTCCAAAAAGCCCGCCTAGAAAAGGATCTCCTTTAAAATTGTCGGCTGCAAATGCATCTGTAAAAATCATTAAAAAATATTTTGGGACTACTTCATAATTTGCAATCAAAATGATTAACACCAAAATAAAGTACAGAATTACCATAGTAGGCACCATTTTAGATGCAACACTACTTATACTCTTCAAACCACCTATAATAACAATAGAAGTTGAAATTACCAATATAAATGCAATCGCTACATTTGTTTTAAAACCAACAGCAACTCCATTTGGAATTAAAACAATATCGTTAATGGCTTGTGTTAATTGATTAACATTTACAACAGGTAAAACACCAATCATACCAAAAAAACTAAACATGATTGCTAAAGGTTTCCATGATTTCCCTAAACCTTCAACAATAAAATACATTGGACCTCCTTGCAAAACACCTGCACTGTCTTTACCTCTAAACATAATAGCCAATGTCGACGTGAAAAACTTAGTAGACATCCCTACAACAGCACTTACCCACATCCAAAACATGGCTCCTGGCCCTCCTATAGAAATCGCCACAGCTACTCCAGCAATATTCCCCATACCAATTGTCGAAGATAACGCTGTTGACAACGCTTTAAAATGACTGATCTGTCCAGGATCGTCTGGATCATCATATTTACCTCTTAGCACCTGAATGGCATGACCTATATATCTGAACGGTAAAAATTTAGATAAAATTAAAAGATATAGTCCACCACCTATTAATAATATTACTAAAGGCAAACCCCAAGCGTAAGACGAGAATTTCTCAAAAAATTGTTCCATGCATTAATTTTGTTTCATTTTTATTTTATAAATATATTATTTTAGATGTATTTAACTTTAATTATTTAGATTATATTTAACCCGACAAACTAGTACTATTTGAATACAAATCGATTATACTTCATTGATGCTGTTAGGGCATTTGCTATTCTAATGATGCTTCAGGGGCACTTCATAGATACTTTATTAAAACCAATTTATAAAGACACTTCTTATACTGCTTTTAATTTATGGTATTATTTCAGAGGTATAACAGCTCCTACTTTTTTCACCATTTCTGGCTTAGTTTTTTTATACTTACTGTTCAAGGCAAAAGCTAAAGGAACAGACAACAAAAGGATTAAAAAAGGGCTAACAAGAGGTTTAATGCTTATAGGCATTGGCTATTTATTACGTTTAAATTTAAAAGATTGGTTAAATGGCTATTTTAACTATTACATATTAGTAATTGATGTACTACAATGTATTGGTTTATCGTTAATTATACTGATAGGTTTATATATTTTAACAAAAAAAAACAGTAGTGTTTTAGCTTTTGTACTTTTTATTATTGGTTTTATTTGTTTCTTAACAGAACCTCTTTACAGAACAATAACTTTAGAAGGTATCCCACGGTTTTTTGCAAACTATATGACAATAGCCAACGGGTCCATATTTACTATTTTACCTTGGTTTGGTTATATAGCTTATGGCGGAGTAATTGCAACGATTTTCTTTAAATATTCGCATAAACCAAACTTTAAAAAAATTGTTTTATCTGGTTTTATTTCTATTGGTGTTTTTTTAATCTTTTTATCAACTTTTATCTTACATGGATTATACCATTTAACTGATTTTAAACTGTTTGAAAGAAGTGCGGATTATAATTATTTATTTACAAGACTTGGAAATGTTTTATTACTTTTTGCTTTCTTTTATGCTTTTGAAAAGTTTTTAAAACAATCCATTATAACAAAAATTGGAGAGAAAACTTTATCAATCTATGTTGTCCATTTTATTATAATATATGGAAGTTTTACAGGTTTAGGACTAAAACGCTTTTTAGATAAATCATTAGAACCTTGGCAAGCTATAACTGGTGCAATAACATTTATGATCTCTGTTTGTTTGATTGTTTTTTATGGTGGAAAAACAAACGCTTTTATCTATAAACATTTAAGGCGCTTTTTGCATTTAGTAAAAAACAGAAAAACCGATGATGGCTTAGATGAAGCTTAATTATAGTTTTTTAAAAACACATTTACATTAGCTTCAATACGCTCTTGTATATTGCTTACGTCTGCTTTAACAAAAGTCTCTCCCATAATATTTTCATAAAGCTCAATATATCTTTCAGAAACTGTTTCAATATATTCATCACTCATAAAAGGTACGGTTTGCCCTTTTAAACCTTGAAAATTATTACTAATTAACCATTGACGCACAAACTCTTTTGACAATTGTTTTTGAGCTTCACCTCTGTCTTGTCGTTCTTGATAACCATCAGCATAAAAATAACGTGAAGAATCTGGTGTATGTATTTCATCAATCAATACAATTTTACCTTCTTTAGTTTTTCCAAATTCATATTTAGTATCCACTAAAATCAATCCTCTAGAAGCTGCTATTTCTGTTCCTCTGTTAAAAAGTTTACGCGTATAATCTTCTAAAACCAAATAATCTGCTTCAGAAACAATTCCACGATTTAAAATACCTTCTCTTGAAATATCTTCATCATGGTCTCCCATTTCTGCTTTTGTTGCCGGAGTTATAATTGGCTCCGGAAACTTATCATTTTCCTTCATGCCTTCTGGTAATTCAACACCACAAAGCATTCTTTTGCCTGCTTTATATTCGCGTGCTGCATGACCAGACATGTACCCACGAATAACCATTTCAACTTTAAAAGGTTCACACAAATAACCTACAGCAACATTAGGGTCTGGCGTAGCTATTAACCAATTTGGAACCAAATCTTCTGTTTGAGACATAAATTTTGTAGCAATTTGATTTAAAATCTGCCCTTTATAAGGAATCCCTTTTGGCATCACAACATCAAAAGCAGATAATCTATCGGTAGCTATCATTACCAGTAAATTATTGTTTATATTATATACTTCTCTAACTTTTCCTTTATAAACACTTACTTGTCCAGGGAAATTGAAATTTGTATCTATTATGGTATTACTCATTTTAACTTTACTTTTATGAGTTAATTTTTTTTTCGTTTTATAATTAGTTATTTAATAGAGAAAATAAAAACTAATCTTCGTGCTCTATACTTTTATAAGCTTCAATAACTTTTTTAACCAGTTTATGACGAATAACATCTTTATCATCTAAAAATATCATGCCTACGCCTTCTACATTTCGCAATATTAATAAAGCTTCTTTTAACCCAGAAATGGTTCTACGTGGCAAATCTATTTGCCCTGGATCGCCCGTTAATAAAAACTTGGCGTTTTTCCCCATTCTGGTTAAAAACATTTTCATTTGATTATGGGTGGTGTTCTGTCCTTCATCTAAAATAACAAATGCATTATCTAAGGTTCTTCCACGCATAAAAGCCAATGGCGCTATTTGAATGGTGCCATTTTCAATATACATGGCCAGTTTTTCAGCAGGTATCATATCACGCAAGGCATCATACAATGGTTGCATGTATGGATCTAACTTTTCTTTTAGATCGCCTGGTAAAAAACCTAAATTTTCTCCCGCTTCAACTGCTGGCCTTGTTAAAATAATACGCTTGACTTCTTTGTTTTTTAAAGCTTGAACTGCTAAAGCAACACCTGTATATGTTTTTCCTGTACCTGCTGGTCCAATTGCAAAAACCATATCGTTTTTACGCATGCTTTCAACCAGTTTTCTCTGGTTAGCAGTTTGAGCTTTTATCAACTTTCCACCGACACCATGAACTAAAACCTCTCCGCTTTGATGCGATGTTGAATAATCATCACTGCTCTGACTGGTTAAAACACGTTCAATAGCGTTCTCATCTAACTTATTATACTTGGCAAAATGTTTTAAAAGCATGGTAATTCTTCTGTCAAATTCTTCAAGAAGTTCTTCATCTCCAAAAGCTTTTACTTTATTACCTCTAGCTACGATTTTTAGTTTGGGAAAATATTTTTTTAGTAGTTCAATGTTTGTATTGTGATCTCCAAAAAATTCTTTCGGAGAAATCTCTTCAAGTTCAATAATAATTTCGTTCAAAGGCTTTTATTTTTGTTTTGAAAATTCATCAAACATAAACCTAAATAAAGTTTACTCAGATGAAATGATTTATTAGTTTTGTAAAACTCAAAAATACATAAATTTGATTGAGGTCTCATTAAAAACATATCAACAATTTTAACATGGCAATTATCACATTAACGACTGATTTTGGTGAAAAAGATCACTTTGCTGGTGCGATAAAAGGAGCTATTTACAGTGAAATGCCGGAAATAAGAATTGTTGATATCTCACATTCAATTTCACCTTTCAACATTTCTGAAGCTGCTTATGTTATTCAAAATGCTTACAGTAGTTTCCCTAAAGGAACCATTCATTTAATTGGTATTGATTCTGAACTAAATCCAGAAAACAAACATATTGCCGTTAAGCTTGATGAACATTTTTTTATTTGCGCAAATAATGGCATTATGAGTATGATTTGTTCGGAAATAGTTCCTGAAAAAATTGTTGAAATTAATATCCATGATAAAATTCAAACTAGTTTTCCTGTACTTGATGTTTTTGTAAAAGTAGCGTGTCATATTGCCAGAGGTGGCACTCTTGAAGTTGTTGGTAAATCAATTTCTGAAATAAAACCAATAAAAAATATTGTTCCTTATGTGAATGAAGATAAATCACAAATTATAGGAAGCATTATTTACATTGACAACTATGGAAATGTAATAACAAACATTAAAAAGTCTTTTTTTGAAAACATCCAAAAAGGTAGGGATTTTGAAATTTCTGCAAGAAATTACAAGTTTAAAACTATTCATAGAAAATACAGTGATTTTGTAAACTTTGATATTCCAGAAGACAGACGTCATGATGAAGGAAGAGGTTTAGTGGTTTTTAACTCCAGTAACTATTTAGAAATAGCCGTTTATAAAAGTAATAGCGCTACTGTTGGGAGTGCCTCTACTTTAATGGGACTTAATTTAATGGATACCGTAAGTATAAATTTTATAAAAGAATAAATTGAGTATGTTTGTAAGAATTGTTAAAATGAGTTTTTATGAAGAACATATTGGTGCTTTTCTAATTAATTTTGAAGAAAACAAAAACAAAATAAGAAATTTTAAAGGTTGTAATTTATTAGAGCTTTACAGAGATAAAAACAATCCAAATATATTTTTTACTTACAGTTATTGGAAATCTGAAAGTGATTTAGAACATTACAGACAGTCAGATTTATTTAAAAGTGTTTGGTCTAAAACAAAACCTTTTTTTAACGAAAAACCAGAAGCTTGGAGTGTAGATAAAGTTGAAAGCTTAGACTAAAAAAAAACGTCATTGCGAAACAAATTGGTAAATTTGTTTCGCAATCTCTAATAAAAAAAAACAGATTACTTCGTCGTTACCTCCTCGTAATAACGTAAAAAAACAAAAAGTTAATGTTAATCATACTTAAAAAAGAAATAAACTCATTTTTCTCTTCGCCAATAGGATACTTGGTTATTACTATATTTTTGTTGCTTAACGGCTTATTTCTATGGGTATTTAAAGGTGATTTTAATATTTTGGATTATGGGTTCGCAGATTTATCATCATTCTTTTTAATCGCTCCTTGGATTTTGATGTTTTTAATTCCCGCAGTAACCATGCGTAGTTTTTCTGATGAAAAAAAACAAGGTACTTTAGAACTTTTGCTCACAAAACCAATATCAAAATTGGAAATTGTTTTGGGTAAATATTTTGGCTCTTTTATCTTAATCATAATAGCCTTATTCCCTACTCTACTATATGTTTACACTGTTTATGAATTAGGAAATCCTGTTGGAAATTTAGATTTGGGAAGCACCATCGGTTCTTATTTCGGATTGCTGTTTTTAATCGCATCTTATACGGCTATAGGCGTTTTTTCGTCAACCTTATCAGAAAATCAAATTGTAGCTTTTTTAATTGCCCTTTCACTTTGCTTTTTATTTTATGTTGGATTTGAAGGTATTTCAGATTTTACTTCTAGCTTATTAATTGAACAATTAGGTATGGGTTATCATTTTAAAAGTATGAGTCGAGGTGTTTTAGATACCAGGGATATCATTTATTTTTTAAGTATCTCATTCTTGTTTATTGTTTTAACCAAATTAAATTTCAAAAAATAGTATATGATTATAACCCCGGTTTTTATTATTTTGTTAGGTGTCGTTTTTATCTTAGTTTGGATTTTTTCCAACACGATTGATAAACGCAAATGGGTTACTTTTTTAACAAGTATCGTACTAACTCCAATAGTTTATTTTTATGTATTTTATCCATTTATAAACATATTTAGCAGCTATCATCATCAAAAATATTTTGACACAGAAGCTTGGAAAGAAAAACCAGCATTACGTTATGAAATGAGTGATGAAATGATTCGTGACAGTTTGTTTTTTGGAAAAAATAAAAAAGAGATTGAAAATATGCTAGGAAAAAGTGAATGGTATGGTTGGGATGATTCTATAAAAGCCAATTCACCCGAAAAATGGAATTATAATTTAGGCTTTAAACCAGGCGCTTTTAACATGATGCAAGAATGTATTGAGTTAGAATTTAAAAATAACATGGTAAACAATGTTTATCAGTATCAATTAGAAAAAACCTTTGAAGAAAAATAGCAAACATATTGTCTTTTTACTTATTGTTTTAATAGCAATCAACTACATAAGTAGCATTGCTTTTAAACGTTTTGATTTAACACACGATAAACGTTACACATTAAATCAAGCATCTTTAAATGTTATAAACGATATAAATAGTCCTATTGTGATTGATGTTTTTTTAGAAGGAAATGATTTTCCATCAGAATTTAAACGTCTTCAAAGAGAAACAAAACAATTACTAGAAGAATTTTCGGCAAACAACAGCAACATCATCTTCCATTTCATCAATCCTTTAGAAGATGACGCTACACGCGAAAGAAATATACAGCAACTTAGTCAACGTGGATTAACACCCATGCAATTAAGTGTTCAAGAAAATGGAAAAAGTACGCAAGAAGTTATTTTCCCTTGGGCATTGGCAAGTTATAATGATGAAACCGTTACAATACCTTTAGTTAAAAATAAAATTGGAGCTTCACAACAAGAATTGGTTACAAATTCTGTTCAACATTTAGAATATGCTTTTGCAGATGCTTTTAGTAAATTAACAAAACCAAAACGAAGAAAAATTGCATTTCTCTTGGGAAATGATGAATTAAAAGGAAGATATACTGAAAGTTTTAGAAAAATTTTATCTGAATATTATAACATCGCTCCTTTCACTTTAGACAGTGTTGCTATAAACCCAAAAAGAACTTTAAAACAACTTCAAACTTTCAACTTATTAATTATAGCAAAACCAACTGAAGCATTTTCTGAAGAAGAAAAACAAGTACTTGACCAATATACCATGAATGGTGGTAAAAGTTTATGGCTTATTGATGTTGTTGCTATTGAAAAAGATAGTTTATATAACGAATCAGGTAAAACGTATGCTGTAGCAAGAGATTTAAATTTAACCGATTTCTTTTTTAAATACGGTGTGCGCATTAATCCAGTATTGATAAGCTCGCTTTACTCAGCTCCAATTACACTTGCTATAGGGGAAGGCAGTAATTCACAATTTCAACATTTACAGTGGCCCTATTCACCTTTGGCATCAACCACTAGCAAACATCCAATTGTAAATAATTTGAATCTGGTAAAATTTGATTTTGCAAATCAAATGGACACATTAAAAAACGGCGTCAAAAAAACAATTTTATTAGAAAGTGCACCACTCACAAAAATTGAAGGAACGCCTCGTGAAATTAGTCTGGATATTGTTACAGAACAACAAGATCCAACACTTTTCAATAAAGGAAATCAACCACTTGCTGTTTTATTAGAAGGTAAATTTACGTCTGTTTACAAAAACCGAATAAAACCATTGAAGCTTTCAAATGAAAAAGATGAAAGTGTTCCAACAAAAATGATTGTAATAGCTGATGGTGATGTTATAAAAAATGATGTGGTTAGAAATACGCCTCAAGAATTAGGATTTGATAGATGGACAGGACAAACCTATGGCAATAAAGAATTTTTGCTTAATGCTGTAAATTACTTATTGGATGATGATGGACTTATAAACATTCGTTCAAAAGAAATTGCAGTTGCCTTTTTGGATCAACAAAAAATATCGAGCCAAAAAACTAGCTGGCAACTCCTTAATATATTGCTACCATTAGGGTTATTGGCTATATTTGGTTTCCTTTTTAATTATATTAGAAAGAAAAAATACACAAGCTAAATGTTAATAAGTTTGTTTCCTATATTAGTCTGTATAGAATATATTTGTAAGTAGTATTTTTAAAAAACTAAACATATTATTAATACATGAACCATTCATAATTTCAGGCTTTTATTAAAGTGAAATTTAAATCAAACGAATGCTTCATTTATCAATTAAAAAAACATAAATAATCAAATGAAATTTATAGTATCTAGCACATATTTATTAAAACAATTACAAGTTTTAGGAGGCGTTATTAATAGTTCAAACACACTTCCTATTTTAGATAATTTTTTGTTTGAATTAGATAATTCTAAACTAACCGTTTCTGCAAGTGATTTAGAAACCACAATGGTTTCTCTTCTTAATGTAGAAAGTAATAGTAAAGGTAGTATTGCACTGCCAGCGCGTTTGTTACTTGATACTTTAAAAACATTTCCAGAACAACCATTAACGTTTAAAGTTGAAGATAATAACACCGTTGAAATAAGTTCTAACCATGGTAAATACGCTTTAGCGTATGCAAATGGTGATGAGTTTCCAAAAGCTGTTGCACTTGAAGATCCAAGTAAAACAATTGTAACTGGAGACGTTTTAGCAACTGCTATTAGTAAAACCATCTTTGCTGCAGGAAATGATGACTTACGTCCGGTAATGAGTGGTGTATTTTTCCAATTTTCTACTCAAGGTTTAACATTTGTTGCTACTGATGCTCACAAACTAGTAAAATATACTCGTGAAGACGTGAAAGCGAGTCAACAAGCTGAGTTTATAATGCCTAAAAAACCTTTAAATCTTTTAAAAGGAATTTTAGCTGGAAGTGAAGAAGAAGTTACTGTTGAGTATAACGATTCTAACGCAAAATTTACTTTTGAAAATTCACAATTAATTTGCAGATTGATTGATGGAAAATACCCTAATTATGAAGCTGTAATTCCAAAAGAAAATCCTAATAAATTAATGATTGACAGAACTCAGTTTTTAAATTCTGTACGTCGTGTTAGTATTTTCTCTAACAAAACCACTCATCAAATAAGATTAAAAATTGCCGGCGCAGAATTAAATATTTCTGCTGAAGATATTGATTACAGTAATAAAGCAGAAGAACGTTTAACTTGTGATTATCAAGGTGACGACATGCAAATAGGTTTTAACTCAAGATTTTTAACTGAAATGCTTAACAATTTAAATGCAGATGAAGTTAAATTAGAAATGAGTTTACCAAATCGCGCAGGTATTTTAACACCAATTGATGGTCTTGACGAAGGTGAATCTATCACCATGCTAGTTATGCCAGTAATGCTTAATAATTAAGAACCTACTTAACAAACTAAATAAATTATACTAAAAACGCTCACCAAATGGTGAGCGTTTTGTTTTATCTCAAACTAACTAATAAAATAAAGAGATTAAAGTATTTTACTTAATAAAATGAATAGACATAGGATAGTCTGGTGTTTCACCATTACTGGCTTTTATGGCATTAATTATTGGGAAAACAATAGAGACAATTCCTAAAACAATAAACCCTAAAATTCCTAAGCCTAATAAAAGTATCAATGGTATGCATATAATAGCATAAATGATTAAGCTCAATTGAAAATTCACAATATTTTTGCCTTGCTCATTCATGTTATAAACCTTTTCCTTTTGGGTTGCCCAAAGAATTAAAGGAATCAATAATCCTCCAAAGCCTGTTAACAAACTAGCTAACTGACTTAAATGAGTTATCACTAATAGTTGATTATCCTGTCTCATGATGGTAGTTGTATTTTGATTGATATATTAAATAAGACGGTATAACCAACAAAATGTTACAGTCTATTGATTAATAAATTAATTTATTAATCACCCAAAGAAGTTTGTGATGCAGCCTTTTTTAGGTGGACAAGTAGCAATGACTTATGCTAAACTTGATGCACAAACAAAAGAAGATGTTAAAAATGAATATTTAAAATCCATTAAACCATTTAAAACAAAAAGGGGTTATGAAATACCGGATGAATTTGTAGTTTGTAGCAGTGTAAAAGTTTAAAATATAGTATATTATAATTAATATCACAAAGTTTTTTTTGTAACTTACACAATCTTTTTACAAAACAGCATAATAATCATTATGCTAACAAGACTACAAATTGACTGTTAAACAGGGCTAAATGCTTCTGTCTGTAAATGAGTCCTAAATCTTAAATCAAACCAGTTAACATCTTAAATGTTATTTAAACTTAAATGCTTAAATAAAGTATTTGTTTTAAAATTATGAATAACCAACCAAATAGAATTTTCAGTAAACTGAACTGGCAAATATTGGCTTGTTTTTGCCTATTAATAATTATATCAGTCTTTACAACCTTAATGATTTGTGGAATATTCCCAATCAAAAAAGAAAATAAAATCCCTAAAATCTCAAGTGTTTTTTACAAGAATTACGATGCATCTACTTTGGATGATTCAGAAATGAACAAGGAAATAAAATATGGTTACGACCTTTTCAATGCTACCCCAAAATACCTTGGTCCAAATAATGGAAATGAAAATATGGCATACCAAGGAAATAGATTAACCTGTAAAAACTGTCATCTTAATTCTGGCACAAAACCATATGCTGCACCTCTTATTGGCATTATCCAAAGATTCCCACAGTATAGAGGAAGAGAAAACAAAATTGGCACTATAGAAGAACGTATTAATGGGTGCATGGAAAGAAGCATGAACGGTAAGATGCTTCCTGTGGAAAGTCAAGAAATGAAGGCTCTTGTTAAATATTTAGAATGGCTAAGTAGATATGCCCCAAAAGACGGGAAAATTGAAGGTCAAGGCTTTGTGAAAATTGAAATACCAAATAGAGCTGTTAATCTTGATAATGGTAAACGAGTTTTTATGACTACCTGCTCTGTTTGCCATATAACTAATGGAAAAGGATTAATATCTTCTAATGGTTACACTTATACATATCCGCCTCTTTGGGGTGAAGACTCCTATAATAATGGAGCTGGTATGACACGAGTAATCACTGCGGCACAATTTATTAAAGCTAACATGCCTTTTGGAACTACTTACAACACTCCCGTATTATCAGATGAGGAAGCTTATGATGTGGCTGGCTATATAAATCAACAAACACGTCCAAAAAAATCTAATCTAGAAAAAGATTTTCCCGACTTAAAGAAAAAACCCGTTTCTACACCTTATCCTCCTTATGCAGATAATTTTTCAGTCGAACAACACAAACTAGGCCCTTTTCAACCAATTATTGAATTTTATAAACAAAAATATAATATCACTAAAACCAATTAATATGAAAACAATGAAAAACAATTCAAGAAGACAATTTTTAGGCGCCATGGCACTTGGCGCAACTGCAACTACATTATCAGTCCTTACAAACCCAATCTATGCTAATGTACCCATTTCTAATACAAAAAAAATGCAGGACGCTGAAAAGTGGTTTGACAACATTAAAGGCAAGCATCGTATTGTTTATGATGGTTCAATGCCTCATCATGGATTTCCAATTATTTGGAACTGGGCTTTTTATTTAACTAATAATGAAACCGGAACACCAGATAGCGATATGACTGCCATGACTGTTTTAAGACATAACGCGTTAGGATTAGCTTTTGAAGATCGATTATGGGAAAAATACCCATTAAGTGATGTGTTTAATGTAAAAAAAAGCGATGGATCTGCTTATACTAGAAATCCATTTTACGAACCTCAAGATGGAGACTTTCCATTACCGGGCATTGATGGGATAAAACGTCTTCAAGAAAGAGGTGCCATGTTCTGTGCTTGCGATTTGGCCGCAAAAGTATTTAGCAACGCTGTAGCAACCCAAATGAAATTAGACGCTAAAGTAGTCTATGAAGATTGGGTTAGTGGAATACTTCCAGATATACAACTAGTACCTTCTGGTGTTTGGGCCTTAGGAAGGGCTCAAGAACACGGATGTGGTTATATTTTTGCTGGAGAATAATTTATAAATAAAAAATCATGAAAAAATATATAAATTTAATCATAGCATTACTATTTACTTCAACGATTTTTGCACAAGATAAACCCGTAAAAATCGTGTTTGATGTTACAAGTAGCAATACAGATGTACACAAATCAGCAATGAGACATGTTAAGGCTATGTCTGAGGCTTATCCTCAGTCTAAATTTGAAGTTGTTATGTATAGCGGTGCAATGGATATGGTTTTAAAAGGGAAATCATCTGTTGAAGAAGATATGGAAGCTTTGGCAAAAAAGGATAATATTGAATTTGTTATTTGCGAAGGAACAATGAAACGTCACAATGTAGATTCTTCTCAAATTATTTCTGGTGTAAAAAGTGTTCCAGATGGCATTTTAGAAATCATCCAAAAACAGCAGGAAGGCTGGGGTTATATTAAAGAAGGGCAATGATTTAAAAAAATAGAATCTGTTTCTTACTGGTTAGAAACAGATTCTGTTTTTCATATAATTAGAATAATTAACTTACAAAAGTCAAGACTTTGAATTCTCCATAACTAAAAATGGAATATCAATATTAAAGGCCAAATCTTCTTCTGGATGTCTATTAAAAAGCCTTTCTAAAAAAGTGTGTTTTTCTCTCATCATTGCAATTAATTTGATGTTATTTGCATGTACATACTCTTCAAGAGTTTTATATAAATCCTTACTGTAAGAATCAATATTTTCATAAGTTACATCGTTAAAATATGTTTTTAAGAATAGTTTATTTTTCTTTTTTCTATCGCTACCCTCTTCAATATCACCAAAATGAAGCACATTTAATTTTGAATTATGAAGAGTTAACAACTTTTTAAGTGGTTTTAATTCTTCAACATTATGCAAAGTCACATTATTAGTTGTAAAAGCAACAGTATTTAAATCTTTAAACAAACATCCATCTGGAATTGCAAGTACAGGGGCTACACACCTTTGCATAACATGAACAGTATTACTGCCAAAAATAACTTTTTCAAATCCAGTAGCCCCTTTAGTTCCCATAACTATTAAATCAATTTGTTTGTTGATGGTCAACTGGTTTATTGAATCAATAAAATTGTCATAATCCACTACTGAATGAAATGTATGCTTATCATTTCTATATTTCGTTTCAATTTTAGTAATCAAATTTGCAAGTGATTTTTTAGAAACATCAATAATAGTTTGATAAATAGTAGCCGATGCCGACATTACCATCATGTCGTCAGTAATAAAAGAAGATGCCTTTTGAACATTAAGCAAATAAAAATCGCAATTGACATCTTTAAATAAAGCCATTGCATAATTAATAGCATTTTCAGAATTCTTAGAGAAATCTGTTGGTAATAAAATCGATTTCATCTAGTTATAGTTTTAAAATTATCTTTAAATATAACTCTAGATAAGAACAAAAACTATGACTAAAGTCAGTTGAAACCTAAGAAATTTTTTGAATACTAAAAATTAGTATAATAATTTAAAGGATTGTATTTTCGGCACAATAAATGCTAATCTATACGTTATAAAATTTAAATTAATATTTTTATGAAGTACCTACTTATTCTAGTCATATTTTTAATTTCGTTTTCAACAAAAGCTCAAAACAACGCCATTGCAACAGGCGAAAAATTAGTATATACCGCTTCTTATAATATGTCGGGTATTCTCAATGAAATAGCACAGGTAACCATGGAAACTAGTGAGGCAAAAACATCAAAAGCAACACTTTTAAGACTTAAATGTACAGCAACAACTTACAGTAAATGGGATAATTTTTTTAAGATTGTTGATTTATATGAAAGTTATGTTAATCCAAAAAACCTAACACCTTATTTATATAAACGAGATATTAACGAAGGTGATTATTACAAATTCATGAAATATACCTTTGACCATAAAACAAATACAATTAAATCTCAACAACGCAAAAAAAACAATAAAGAAGAAAACAAAAATTTCTCAATAAATGCGGGTACAAAAGACATAGTTTCAACACTATACAATATAAGGCTTTTTGACTATAAAGCTATGAGTGTTGGAGCCAAGAAAAGTTTTACTATTGTTTTTGATAGAGAAGAAATAAAAGCTCAGGTTACTTATCTTGGTAAAGAAACACTTTCCACTAATATTGGAAAAAAAGAATGTTATAAATTAGCAATAAGTTCAAGTGAGAGTGTTTTGCAAGGTAAAAATAATAACCTTTTATGGCTTACTGCAGATGAAAACAAAATAATTGTTTATGGTAAATTTAAAATCCCTGTTGGTAATGGTGAATTAAAAATAAAATCAGCACAAGGACTTAAAAACTAAATATAAAAGAGATGAAACGTTTATTTACAATTCTTGCCATGACTGCAGCTATAATTTCTGTTATATTATCTGTACTTCCTGTTTCCAATTTGGCTATTTTACCAGCTATAGCATCCTTATTATTCGGATTAACAGCATTTTATTTATCAAAAAAAACTGGAGAAGTAAAAAAAATAATTCAATTCACATTTTTGCTTACCATCGTTTCTTTAGCCATTACTACTTATAAAGCGGTATTTACAAAAACAGAAGTAACCAACAATACAGAATTAAAAGAGAAAGAAACCGAATCAAAAGAAAACGCAATAGAAGATTTAGAAGAACTTGATTTAGATGATATTAGTTTAGACTAGCTAACGTTTTTAGTTTTTTTAGCTATATTTGATTTTTAAAAAAAAGCTTCAATTAATGAAAATTTTCTTTATAGCTTCGGCTTTTGCCTTAGTTGGGTCTTGTTCAACTACTAAATATACAACTAAAGTTCAAAACTTAAAAGATAGTATTAAATTAATTGACAGCTCATTAGTTGTTAAGTATTCAAATTCCATCATATCAAAAGACCTAAAAGAACACCTGTACACAATATCAGCCGACAGTTTTCAAGGAAGAGCAACTGGAGAATTAGGCCAAAAAATGACTGCTCAATATCTTGAAAATTATTATATCAATCAACATATCGAATCTCCTATAAGTAAAGATAATTATTACCAAACAATACCTAAATCTTTTTTCCAGAAAGAAACAAAATCATCTGAAAATGTTTTAGCATACATAAAGGGTTCACAATTTCCTGAAGAAGTATTGATAATTTCAGCGCATTACGATCATTTAGGTATAACCAAAGATGGACAAATAAATAATGGTGCCGATGATAATGCCTCCGGAACTTCTGCCCTTATGGAAATTGCACAAGCGTTTAAAATAGCACAAAATGAAGGATTTACTCCAAAAAGAAGTGTTTTATTTCTGCATGTAACCGCAGAAGAAATTGGAAAATTAGGATCAGAATTCTACGCTAAAAACCCCGTTTTTCCTTTAGAAAACACTATTGCAGACTTGAATATTGATATGATTGGTCGTTTTGATGACGCACATATAAATAACAAAAATTACATTTATTTACTTGGGGCAGACAGATTAAGTACTGAACTACATTATCTTTCAGAAAAAGTTAATAAAACCTTTTGCAACTTAACTTTAGATTATAAGTATAACGCAGAAAATGATAGTAATCGATTCTATGAACGATCAGATCATTATAATTTTGCAATACATGATATTCCAGTAATTTTTTATTTTACTGGCGAACATGAAGATTATCATAAACCTACTGACACCAGTGATAAAATTGATTTTGAATTATTAGCAAAGCGTACAAAACTAATTTTTGCCACTGCATGGGAATTAGCAAATCTTGATCATCGAATAAAGGTTGATTATGGAATCATTTATTAAAATTTAAATAATGAAGAATGCATTAATTTTATTAAGTTTTTTAAGTTTACATTCCTGTACAGCTCAAGATAACACACTTATTTCAACTGAAAAAGATATTACAAAATATGTAAATTCAATAACATCAGAAGAACTTAGAGAAGCACTTTATGTATATGCTTCTGATGAATTTGAAGGAAGAAAAACAGGTGAACCTGGTCAAAAAAAAGCAATTGAGTTTATTAAAGAACACTATGTAAATGACCATATTCTTTCTCCATTAGGGAACGATGATTATTTTCAAGAAATTCCAGAATCATTTTTTAAAGCTGGCATTAAGGCTTCAGAAAATGTTGTAGCATATATAAAAGGTACTGAAAAACCAGATGAAGTTCTTATTATTTCTGCCCATTTAGATCATATAGGAATTTCAAATGATGGACAAATAAATAATGGCGCAGATGATGATGGTTCTGGCACAGTTGCGATTTTAGAAATTGCTGAAGCTTTTAAAGAGGCTGCCAATGATTGGCATGGTCCAAAACGCTCCATAGTATTTCTTCATGTAACAGGTGAAGAATTAGGATTGTATGGGTCTCGTTATTATACAGATGTTAATCCTATTTTTCCACTTAAAAATACAATTGCCAACTTAAATATTGACATGATTGGCAGAATTGACCCTAAACATACAGATAACCCAAATTATATTTATTTAATTGGTTCAGACAAGCTAAGTACAGAGTTGCATAATATTTCTGAAGCAGTTAATAAGAAATATTATGATATGGAATTAGATTATACTTATAACGACGATAATGATCCAAATAGGTTTTATTATAGATCTGACCATTTTAATTTTGCAAAAAATAATATTCCTGTTATTTTTTATTTCAATGGCACTCATACCGATTACCATAAACCATCAGACACTCCTGATAAAATAGATTATGGGATGTTAGAAAAAAGAACAAGATTAATCTTTACAACAGCTTGGGAACTTGCCAATAGAGATAAACGAATTGTGGTTGATAAAGTAACTAATTAATTCTATATAAAATAAAAAAGCCTGCATAAATGCAAGCTTTGAAATCTTAAAAAAATTAATAGCGCTTATTTTATAACTTTCACGTTAACTGCGTTTAATCCTTTTTTACCTTCTTTCAATTCAAATTCTACTTTGTTACCTTCTGTAATTTTGTCAATTAAACCAGACACGTGCACGAAATACTCATTTGAAGAACCACTTTCAATTATAAATCCAAATCCCTTAGATTCATTGAAGAACTTTACTGTACCGTTTTTCACTAGACTTTAAATATTATTAATAATAACAAATATAAAACTATTAACTTTTAATTAACAAATTTATTTTCAATCATTAAGAGTTATTATTATAAGCCGAATAATATTTAAAATTGTATCTTTATGTATAACCTTAAATATAAATAATGATGGAATCAAACTATATAAAAATATTTACAGGTAGTTTTATTATTGTACAACACATAACTGATAATCTTAAAGAAATAGGCATAAACTCTATTGTAAAAGACGATACTGAATCTGCAAGACTAGCTGGTTTTGGCGGAGGTATAGTTCCTGGATTTCAAGAAATCTTTGTAAATAAAGACGAATTAGATAAAGCAATACCCATAGTTGAAGAGATTTTAGCCAGCATTAAAGACTAAATTTTCTTTAACTAAAATTATTTAAGTTTAAACCGTATACATTTGTGTGCGTAATTCTTTTATTTTTGGATCTTGCATATACTCATCAAAAGTTGTGTATCTGTCAATAATACCATTTGGTGTTAACTCAATAACTCTGTTTGCAACAGTTTGAGCAAACTCATGGTCATGGGTTGTAAACAAAATAGTCCCTTTAAAGTTTGTTAATGAGTTATTAAATGCCGTAATACTTTCTAAATCTAAATGGTTTGTAGGTTCATCAAGCATTAAAACATTGGCTCTTAACATCATCATTCTACTTAGCATGCAACGCACTTTTTCTCCACCTGAAAGTACATTAGACTTTTTTAGTGCCTCTTCTCCACTAAAAATCATTTTACCCAAAAACCCGCGAATATAAACTTCTTCTCGCTCTTCATCGGTTGTAGCCCATTGACGTAACCAGTCAACCAATGTTAAACTGTTATTGAAAAACTCGGCATTATCAAGTGGTAAATAAGATTGCGTTGTTGTAATTCCCCATGAAAATTCTCCTGCTTCCGCTTTTTCTTTATTATTTAATATTTGATAAAATGCCGTTGTTGCTCTTGAATCTTTAGAATAAACAACAACTTTGTCTCCTTTAGCTAAGTTTAAATCGATGTTTTTAAATAATAATTCGCCATCAATGGAAGCCTGTAAACCATGTACATTTAAAATTTGATCACCAGCTTCCCTATCACGTTCAAAAATAATCGCAGGATAACGACGACTTGTTGGCCTAATATCAGATATATTCAACTTATCAATCATCTTTTTTCGGCTTGTTGCTTGTTTACTTTTAGCAACGTTTGCAGAAAATCTTCTTATAAATTCTTCTAATTCTTTTTTCTTTTCTTCAGCTTTTTTATTTTGTTGAGAGCGTTGACGAGCAGCTAACTGTGAAGATTCATACCAAAAGGTATAGTTACCGGAATAATGATTAATTTTTCCAAAATCAATATCAGAAATATGTGTACAAACTGCATCCAAAAAGTGACGGTCGTGCGAAACAACAATGACACAATTTTCATAGTTTGCTAAAAAATTTTCTAACCAAGAAATGGTTTCATAATCTAAATCGTTGGTAGGCTCATCCATGATCAAAACATCAGGATTTCCAAATAAGGCTTGAGCTAATAATACCCTAACTTTTTGTTTTCCATCAAGATCTTTCATTAAGGTATAATGAAATTCTTCTTTTATTTCTAAATTAGAAAGCATTGCTGCAGCATCACTATCTGCATTCCAACCATTCATTTCTTCAAACTGAACTTGAAGCTCTCCAATTTTATCAGCATTTTCATCAGAATAGTTTGCATATAAAGCATCCATTTCTGTTTTTATTTTGAATAATGGTTTATTTCCCATTAAAACGGTTTCTAAAACGGTATGCTCATCGTATAGATTATGATTTTGTTCTAATACAGACATACGTTTACCTGCCTCTAAAGAAACCTGTCCTGAAGTTGGATCTTGTTTACCAGAAATAATTTTTAAAAACGTAGATTTTCCAGAACCATTTGCTCCAATAATACCATAACAATTTCCTTGATTGAAAGTTGTATTCACTTCATCAAATAAAATACGCTTGCCAAATTGAACAGAAAGATTTGAAACTGATAACATAAATGTTGCTTTTTAAATTTTACTCAGATATTTATTTTCGTTGATTATATCTTAATGAACTTACAAAACATAAGTGATGTTCTTTTAAACACACCCTTTTGTAAGTTTGCGCAAAAGTAGAAAAATCAAACCGTTAGACGAAACATCCTTCATTTATTTTTAAAAGTCTTTTATATATAAAAAAATCAACTGAAAAATGATATAATATATTGAATATTAAAACTCTATAACTTAATGTGAAATATTTAACAACGTATTAACAACACATCTTAATTGCAACTCATAAATTTGTACAATTATGGCTAAAATAAAACATGCCACTGAGGGAAAAGATCTATGAAAGTTTTTATATATAGTTTAATTATTGCTTTTTCAGTATTTACTTGCAAAAATGATAAGGAAAATTATGCAGTTTTAGGAGGAGAAATAATTAATCCAAATAACGATTTTGTTGTTATTTTAAAATCTGAATGTGTTTTAGACACTGTTAAACTTGACAGCTACAACAGGTTTATATATAAAATTAATGATCTACAACCAGGGTTTTACACTTTTAGGCATGGTAGTGAAATACAAATGGTTTTTTTAGAACCCAATGATAGTATTATGTTTAGACTTAATACTTTTGATTTTGATGAATCCTTGGTATATTCAGGCGATGGTTCTAAAAAAAATAATTACTTTATAAATGAGTTTTTACAAAATGAGGTTATTGAAAAAGAAATCTTTCAACTATGTCAACTAAATCCTGTTGATTTTGAAAACAAGATAAATTTAATTAAAGCTAATAAAATTAAAGAGCTTAAAGAGTTTATTAATGATAACAAATCTACAAATTTGTTTAAAGAAATTGCCGAGGCTAATATTAATTATAGCTATTATACTAGTAAAGAAATTTATCCTATTATAAATTATAGCTCTACCAAGAGAAATATAATTAATGATTTACCCAAGGGGTTTTACGATTACAGGAAAGATGTTGATTATAATAATGAAGGTTATCAAGACTACTTAAGTTATAATTCGTTTTTAAGAACCAACTTTAATAATCTTGCCCTTGAAAAACATTTACACCATTCGCAAGACAATCATTTTAATAGTAAATCTATATGCTATAATCTTGATAGGCTTAATTTAATTGATAGCTTAGTTACAAATCATTCTATAAAAAATGATTTGCTTTATTATTTTACTATGTCTTTTTTAAACAAGAATAATGATATTGAAAACAATGATAAGCTAACAAAATTCTTTTTAAGTAAAAGTACCAACAAGAAAAATAACGAAATCATTTCCAATCTTACTGAGTCCATAAATAATTTAAAACCAGGTGAAATATTCCCTAACATTGACCTTGTTAACAATGAGAATTCTGGATTAAATTTCAATGATTTAATAAAAAAACCAACAGCTATATATTTTTGGTCTCATAATTTTTATGACCACTTTAAAGATAGTCATTACAAAGTGAATGAATTAAAAGAAAAATATCCTGAAATTAATTTTATAGCTGTAAATATTGACAATGATGATGTTAAAACATGGAAAAACTCTCTTAACAAAAACAACTTTCCATTAGCAAACGAATATCGTTTTAAAAACCCTGAAGAATCAATGCATACTTTAGCAATTTACCCTATGACTAAAGTTATAATTATTGATAAAAATAATATTATAGTGAACAGTAATTCTAACATGTTTTCAAGTAATTTTGAAGAACAGCTTTTAGGATTAATAAACAAATAATAAATATAAAATAAGCAAAAAGCCTCAAACTAAAATTTGAGGCTTTTTGCTTTTATACAGTAGTATTTTAATTTCCTTTTTTGTAATCGGCTAAAAACTGTGCCAGACCACTATCTGTTAACGGATGTTTTAATAACCCTTCAATAGCACTTAAAGGTCCTGTCATAACATCGGCTCCTAACTTTGCGCAATCAATAATATGCATTGTATGACGAACTGATGCTGCTAAAATTTGAGTTTCAAATTCATAATTATCATAAATGTGTCTTATTTCTGAAATCAGGTTTAAACCGTCTGTTGAAATATCATCTAGTCTACCTATAAAAGGAGATACGTAAGTAGCCCCAGCTTTTGCTGCCAATAAAGCTTGTCCTGGAGAAAACACTAAAGTAACATTTGTTTTAATGCCTTTTTCAGAGAAATATTTACAAGCTTTAATACCATCTTTTATCATTGGCAATTTAACTACAATTTGATCATGTAATTCAGCCAATGCTTCTCCTTCTCTTACCATGCCTTCAAAATCTGTGGCTATCACTTCTGCACTAACATCACCATCAACAATATTACAAATAGCAACGTAGTGTTTCATAATATTATCATGCCCAGTAATACCTTCTTTCGCCATTAATGACGGATTGGTTGTAACTCCATCAAGAACTCCAAGTTCTTGGGCTTCTTTAATTTGGCCGAGATTGGCCGTATCAATAAAAAATTTCATTAAAATAGTTGTTTAGGTTTTGCTAAAAAATAATGACAAATTTACGATAATTAGAAACTGAATTAGGTTATTAATAGAAAGAATAAATTAAAAGAATAATTTGAATAAGCTTAATTTACTATTATAGTATAGGTTTTACTGGTTGCCTCATTACATAATCCGTCACAATCATTATAATTACTCTCACAATCTTCACTATAATTATATTTTTGCTCTGCACTTAGTCTAACTGTAAATTTATAATTACCAGAAACTAAGGGTCTCCCTTCTAAAATAATGCTCCTATAATCAATAATATATTCAATTCCGTCAGGTAATTCACCATCAATATGAAAGTAATAATTATAACTATTATCTAATGGTTCATTTTTAATATCAGCAGTGATTTTTTCGCTATATAGTTGATTAACATAAGCTACAGCTAGTTTTCTGTCGGATAATTCTGGACGCTTATTTATTATACACTCTAAGATGTCTTGGCAACTACAAAATAAAAAAAAGGTTACCAACAAGGTTCGTGAAAGTACTTTTATCATAAGTAGTTAATTTAAAAAAGTCAACAACCTAAGATATGTTAAAATCTTTTATAATTTATAATGCTTTAGCAATAACTTTTCATACACTTTATCTGGTAAAATACGCTTTAAAAAAATAGAAAATTTTTGCATGAATGCACCAACTTTATAATGAATTTTTGGAGTTTCAGTATTAATTATTTTAAATATTGCTTCCGCCATCACATCTGGATTACTTCCATTATCAACATGAGCATTCATTAATTCTAAAGTGTTTCCATAAGGTTTGTTATAAGGAGAATCTTTTAAAAGCGGACTATGATATCTTCCTGCAGCAATATTAGTTGCAAAATCCCCTGGAGCCACATTAGTCATTTGAATATTAAAATCTTTTAACTCCATTCTAAAGGCTTCTGTAACCAATTCAAGAGCACCTTTACTGGCGCTATAAATACCTCTGTAAGGTAAACCCATGTAACCAGCAATAGACGTTATGTTTATAATTAACCCTGTGTTTTGAATGCGCATTTGCGGTAAAACCGATTTAATAACATTGATAGGTCCGAAAAAATTTGTTTCAAAATTGGCTTTAATCTCTGCTTCTGGAATTTCTTCAATAGGTCCAGTAATTCCAACTCCTGCATTATTGATAAGTATATCCAAGCACCCTTCTTTTTCAATAACTGTTTCTACGGCACTCCAAATAGATTTTAAGTCTTTTACATCCATGGTAAGAATAGTAAATTTACTAGATTCATAACGTTCAGGATTTCTACTTGTACCGTAAACGGTATAACCTTTATCACATAAAAACTCACCAATAGATTTCCCTATTCCAGAGGAACCACCAGTAATTAAAACAACCTTAGACATATATTTCTTTGTAAATAAGAATGTAAAGTTACTATTGTAAAAACATTTAAGGAAAGAAAAAGGCATAAAAAAAGGCAAGCTACCTACATCACACCGCTACGACCATTTACCTTTGCTTCGTTCCCGACCTGGAGGATTCAACAGGAGCTGGTTGTGTAGGACTTGCCGGGTGCAAAGATACAACCTTTTAAAATTTTCACAATGATTTTTTAAACTGATTTTAAATAAATATCTTGCTTAAAATTTACAAACAAAATGAATATTTACAAACACCTCACTATCATATTTTTAAGCACATTAATCATAGCTTGTGGTTCAAATAATGGTCAAAAAAATAATGATTTCATTTTAAAAACTAATTCAAAAAATAATGCATTTTCAATAAATGATGCATTAACATTATCGATTCAAAACCCTAAAAGTCATACTATAGACTCAATTACTTATGCTTTAGAAGGAAAAAAAATTCAAAATCCAACTCCATTAACTTCTTTTAAATTAGGAAAGCAAACAATTGAAGCCAAAGTGTTTTATAATAATGAACATCAAACAGTAACAAAAAATATCATAATCTTAAATAATGAAGTTCCAAAGATTTACACCTATAAAATACTTAACGAATATCCTCATGACATTACATCATATACTCAGGGATTAGAATTTTTTAATGATACCTTATATGAAAGTACTGGTCAATACAAAGAGTCAAAACTCAAAAAAGTTAACTATAAAACTGGTGAAATTTACAAGAGTATTGGTCTTGCTGACGAATATTTTGGTGAAGGGCTAACCATATTAAATAATAAGATTTATCAACTAACATGGCGCAAGGGAATTGGTTTTGTTTACGATGTAAATACCTTTGAAAAGCTAAATAGCTTTAAATATGGAAACAGTAAAGAAGGCTGGGGTTTATGTAATGATAACCATGTAATTTATAAAAGTGATGGTTCTGAGGATATTTGGACTTTAAATCCTGAGACTCTTATTGAACAAGATTATATCCAAGTATATACTAATAAAGGTAAGATTACCGATATTAATGAAATGGAATGGATAAATGGTGAAATTTATGCCAATAGGTATCAAAAAGATGGTGTAGCAATCATAAATCCTAAAAACGGTGCCGTTATTGCCGTTATTGACTTTTCTCCTCTAAAAAAATTAGTTACTCAACATGCTGGTTTAGATGTACTAAATGGTATTGCATATAATCCTAAAACAAAAACCCTTTTTGTAACCGGTAAACGTTGGGACAAATTGTTTGAAGTAGAAATTATTGAAAACTAATACTTTATTCTGATTTTAATTGACTTTTAAAAAACATTCTAGAAAAAGGGATTATTAAAAGCCCTACAAAAACAAAAATATAAAAAGCATTTTTCAATCCAAAAGCATGTGCTAAATACCCAATTACCGGTGGGCCAATAAACATTCCAATAATACCATAAGTGGTAATTATTGAAATAGCCATTCCTGGTGAATATTTTTTTGATGCACCTGCCAAAGCAAATGTCATTGGAAAAATTGCTGCAGTACCAAAGCCAACCAAGCAAAAACCTATAAGTGCCGACCAAAAATAAGGAAACAAAATAGCAACTAAAATTCCAACTGTAATGATTGAAGAACTAAAAACATAAGTGTTTTTACTTCCTATTTTTTGGATTAATTTATCTGAATAAAATCTTGATATTGCCATGCATATCATAAAAGACAGATAACCATAGGTAAAGACTTCTTCTTTTATAACTTCCTTAAAGTATACTCCACTCCAATCAAACATACCGCCTTCGCAAATAGCTGCTAAAAAAATAATTAACCCTAAATACAAAATAAAAGTATCTGGTTTTCCTATAATTAGCTTATTACCCGTCGTTGACTTATCATTCTTTAATGTAAATTGATAAACTATTAAAGCTATAACCAAAATAATAATCGAAATAGTAAGTAAATGAGTTTGCATACTTACTCCTATTTTCACCATAAGAGTTGAAAAGGCAACCCCAAACAAACCACCTGTACTCCAAAGCCCATGAAAAGAGCCTACAATACGTTTTTCGAATTTTTTTTGTAAAGTCAGGGACTGTGTATTAATGGCAATATTTAGAATTCGCATACAAAATGAAAAAGCACATACAGCTACAACCAATAAAAAAGGTGTTGTTGCAAAACCTATAAGCGTTAATGCAAATGAAAAACCAATAAAAGAAACAATTAATGGTATTCTGCTGTCAAACTTAGATACTAACCAACCAGAAATTGGCAAACCTATTAAAGAACTTATTGGCATAGCTAAAAGTACTGTACCAAGCTCAGCATCGTTAAAATTAAAAAGAGTTTTAATTGTTGGTATTCGCGATGCCCATGTAGCAAAACTTAAACCTGTTATAAAAAAATAAACACCTAAAGCAATCCTTTGTTTAACTTTTAATTCCATAAAGATTTAAAACATAATAAAGAGTGCAAAATTACAAAAAAACTAGCGCATGATTTTAGTTCCTACACTTTTTCCATCTATTATATCAATAATAGTATTATCGTTTTTTCCATTTGCTATAAAGGTTGGAATATTCATGGCCGCTGCTTGTTTAGCATAATCTAACTTTGACCCCATACCTCCTCTTCCTTCTGCTTCTTCTTTATTACTTTCTTTTATATATTTATCAACATTCTCTTTAGAGTTTACTTCTTCTATAAGTTTACTGCTTTCAGAATCTGGATGCCCATCATATAAACCATCTATATCTGTTAAAATAATTAGTTTATCGGCATTTATAAGTTGGGCTACCAAACTAGCAAGTTCGTCATTATCAGAAAACATCGACATAGTTACTGACACAGCATCATCTTCATTTAAAATAGGAATAACACCTTCAGACAATAATCCTTCATAACAATTTATCATATTTTCTCTGTGCATACCTGGGCTAAAATCTCGTTTTGTTGGAAGTACCTGAGCACACTTCATACCATAATCCATAAAAATATTATAATATAACCGCATCATTCTGGGTTGTCCAATAGCAGAATAAACTTGTCTTCGTTGTGTTTTATCCTTTATTTTTGAACGTCCTAATACTTCCTTACCAGCAATTACAGAACCGGATGACACAAGAACTGTTATAATATCTCGCTCATAAAGCTCTGCAATTTGTCGTACTAATCGCCTTAAAACTGGTCTTACTATTCTTTTATCTTTGTTGGTCATGACGTTGGTACCAACTTTAACAACTATTTTTTGTTTATACTTTTCCATCTTATTTTCCAAGTTCAACAGCTTTATTAAATGCTGCAAACGCTGCTTCTTTAATTAGTTCATTAACATTATTGTCTTCCATTGAGTCTAGAGCAGCACGTGTTGTACCTCCTTTTGAAGCGACCATTTCCATCCATGAATTAGGTGATAAATCTGATTGATTAAAAAGCTCGACTGCACCAGTAAATGTTTCGCTTACTAATACTTTTGAAATATTTTTTGAAAATCCCATTTGAAGAGCAGCTTCCATCATACTTTGCATAAAATAGAAAACATATGCTGGACCACTACCAGAAATACCTGTTGAAGCATCAATAAAATTTTCATTACTTACCAATATTGATTTACCGGTTGTATCTAATAGGTTTTCAACCATTAAAAGCTCAACTCTTGATACATTTGTTGAAGCTATATATGACGTTAAACCTCTTCCTACTTGAGCTGGTAAATTTGGCATTGCTCTTACAATCTTTGATAGTCCTGTGAAGTCTTTAATAAAATCAATTGTGATTCCAGCCATAATTGAAATAATAATTTGCTCATTGTTTACTAAAGGTTTTATGTCTTTAAATACTGTCTCAGCATGATATGGTTTTACCGCTATAAAAATGATATCTGCCAACGTCACACAATCCTTTAAATCTTGATAAACATCAAAGTGTAATATTTTATTTAGTTCTTTAGTTTTTTCTTCAGAGTTATCTAAAATCATAATATTTCTTTTTTTAAGAAGTTTAGATTTAGACATGCCTTGTGCATAGGTAAGCCCCATGTTACCAGCACCAATAACTAGTACTTTCATAAAGTATTTGGTTTTTTTAAATATAAATTAATGAATAAATGAATTGTAATTTAGATAAATGCCCTATCTAGAAAGAGAGCATTCGTTACAATCTTTTATGCTACCGTAATAAGTTTCACGGTATTTGTGAAGTGTTTTAATAGGCAATCCTAATAGATATTTTTTAATGTAAGTAACTTGCACTAGTAATTCACCCATTTTTTTGCTGTAACGTTTTTCTGTTTTTGTTTTCCTTTTTATTTGTATAATTTTCATAAAATTGTGTTTGCCGATAAGGTAAAAAACATAAGCTCTACTGAAAGGAATTTTTGTTAAAATAAAGTTAATTTTTTAAACAACTTTAATAATATTTTAATTAAATATTGATTTTACTAATAATAGTTCAAAAAAAAGGCAAACCGAAATAGCTTGCCTAATTAAAATTTAAAAATTTATTTTTTATTTATAAAGCTCTTTATAATATTGTTCAGCCATTCTATGACTTGCAAATTGAGGAATAACATCATCTATACTTTGAAAAACAATTTTTTGCCATTCATTAGGGTTATCATAATACATTGGAATGACTTTGTTTTCAAGAATATCATATAAATTATTTGCATCTAATTTATCTTGTTCCCAAACTGGCATATTATGATCTAGTTCTGGTAAAACAAAACAATTTTCTCCGTTCTTTTCAAATTCAGGAATCCAACCATCATTTATCGAAACATTTACAGACCCATTCATGGCAGCAGTCATACCGCTTGTTCCAGAAGCTTCTCTTGTAATTCTAGGAGTATTCAACCAAATATCAGATCCTTCTTTAAGTTTTTTAGATAAATCTATTTCGTAACCAATCAAAACAGCCAAATTTGGTGCTGTTTTTGAATAGTTTACTAAATGATTAAAAATATCAATAGCATAATAATCCATTGGATAAGGTTTTCCTGCCCAAATAATTTGCACTGGATATTTTGTATTTGAAATTAATTTTTTAAAGCGTTCTATATCGTGCAATAATAAGTCTGCTCTTTTGTAACCAGCAAAACGACGTGCCCAAACAAATGTTAATACATTAGGATCAAATAGTTTTTCTGTTTGATTAATAACCTCATCAAACAATTGTTTCTTAAGTTCTAGCTTTCTTTGTTTATATGCTTGAGCATTTCTCTTTTCCCAAGCTTTTTTAATTTGATTATCTTGCCAAAAATTTTGATTTTGAGCATTGGTTATTGGAATGATTTTACAAATCTTGTCGTAATCTTTCCACATATTATTTGATACCACAGCGTGCAATTTTGAAACCGCATTTGCTTTTCTTGCCATTCTAAGTGCAGAAACTGTATAATTAATCATACCTCCGTTTACTGTTTCTTTTGCCAATTCATCATCTGTAAGAGTTCTGCCAAAAAACCCACAACGGTTTAAATGACGCCCATCTCGTTCTTCATTTCCAGCTTTCTCTGGTGTATGTGTTGTAAATGCTAATTGCTGTTTTTTAACACCTCTATCCTTTAAATAATAAAACGCAGGTAAACCATGTCCTTCGTTTAAATGATAAATATCTGCGCCACCTAATGCTTCAACAACTTTTACACCACCAATGCCAAGAACAATACTTTGAGAAACTCTTGTTATTTCATTGGCATCATATAAATGATTGGTAATGGTTCTAGATAAAAAGTCGTTTCCATCTACATCTGTACTTAGTAAATAAATAGGAACAGAACCAAATATTTCAGGTTTCAAAACATAAGCTCTAACTTTTACGTTTGGATTATCGTGTAATTTTATGGTAACTTCAATCCCAGTATCCTCTAAAAAGTTATATGTTTTTTCAATAAAATCTGTACGAAGGGTTTGATCTTCATTTCTGGCTTGATCATAATACCCGTATTTCCAAAGCATTCCAATTCCAATTACATTTTGCTTAAGTTCATGTGCTGAACGCATATGAGAACCAGCCAAAAATCCTAGACCTCCAGAATAAATTTTTAGAGCTTGGTGGATTCCGAACTCCATACTAAAATAGGCTACTTTTTTTTCGTACTTTTCATCTGGTTTATATGGATGGTACCATTCACTGTATTTACTTATCATATTTAATAGCTTTTTTTAAGCCCTAAATTTATTAATAAATACCAGATAGTTTTACTGATATATATCATAAAGAAAGCACTAATTCATTTAAAACAACATTAAACATTGATAGTTAAATAATTAGAAAATATTGATAGTTGAATTCTGTTTAAAAAAAATTCGCTCGAAAAAAATAAATGACTTTAAGGAAAAAATAATGGAAAGATAGAATACGATTACTTTTTAATAAGCTTTTCAATCTCTGAAATTCTTTTTTCCTTTTTTGGTTGCCTATATTTTTTGGCAAAAACAGTGTGATATTGATGAGTCTGTAAAAATTTAATTTGTGCCTTATTCCATTCATTCTCATCTGTAATAATAGAAGCATTTTTTAACTCTTTGAACAATAAATTACTTATCTCATAAAAATCATTTCTCCCTAAATAATCTAAATCTGAATCACAAATTATTTTTTCTAAATAATTTTGTGGCGATTGAGGAACACGGGTAGCCTTAATTAAACCTTGAACAATTTTAATGTCTTTCAAAGGAAAACCGTGTTCCAGCATTAATTTTTCTGCCATTTCCATACTCTTCTGTTCATGCTCAATTTTAGTGACCGTAAAACCCATATCGTGAAGTAAGGCTGCTATTCTAAGTAAATAAGCATTATGAGTTTCAATTTTTTCTCTTCTTATATATTGATTTACAACATTAGCTACATCTAAAGTATGTCTAACATTATGGTAAGATAAATCTTTAGGTAATTTAGAGTTTAAAATTTCCAATGATCTTTTTCTGAGTTTTAAGTATCCTTTCATCTTCCTTTTTCAAAATTTTAATGTTATTAACCACGAACCTATAATTAAAATTATAAAAACAACACTTAGCCCGAAAAATTTCATCGATTTGTGAATGCATTTAAATTTAGCATCAATAATTTTACATTCAACGTGTATCTGTTCACCAAGTTGTTTAAACAATTCCTCTTCTGTTGAGCATACTTCGGCTAATCTTTTTGTATATTCTTCTATAGTTCCAAAAGCTCTAACGGCATCACCAAAAAAGAATACATTTTTGTCATATTTTAATTCAATTTGTGGTTTGAAGCATTTAAAACAATAAAAAATAGAAATAATGACACTAAAAAACCATAAAAAAACCAATATGATTGATATGACACTTGAGTTTAGCATATCTTCAAGTTGTTCAAATCTATCAAAAAAAAGTCCTAGTACAAGGCTATGAAATGAAAAAATAATACCAGCTTTAAGTTCTGAAGCTCGAATTAATTTTTCTAATCTTTCTAGTTGTTCCCAATAATTGTTTGGATCATGGATAGGTGTCATTATGCTTATATTTTAATTCGAAATAAATTTACAATAAAAATCAAACCGCATTTTTTTCTATAAAAAGCTCGCTTAAAAATGCTTTATTTTTTATACCGTTAACAAAATACATTTTCATTATTCCTCTATTCTTCACTTCAATTTCTCCTCTATATTTACAATTGAATACATCTTTAACCAATTCATAAGTGTATTCAGAAATATTAATTCTTCCTGGTTGAGATAATGTTTCCATTCTTGAAGCTACATTTACTGTATCTCCCCAAATATCATAAGCAAACTTATGTGTGCCTACAACTCCTGCTACAATAGGCCCTGTATTAATACCTATTCTAATATCAAGATTAGAAATATTTTCTTTTGTATTCAGTTTGGTTTCTTCAATAAATTGAGCTATTTCAAAAGCTGCTAAAATCATTTTAAAAGGATGATCAGTCGTTGGAAAAGGCAACCCTCCGGCGCACATGTAAGCATCACCAATAGTCTTAATTTTTTCCATACCATATTTTTCCATGATTTGATCAAACTTAGAAAAATAATAATCTACACTACTAACCAACTCCTCTGGGGTTAAATCTTTAGCAAAGTTTGTAAATCCTTTAAAATCTGTAAACAAAACGGTGACCGAATCAAATTTTTTGGCTTCAACCCTACCGTTTAGTTTTAACTCCATTGCAGTTTCTTGTGGAAGAATGTTATGCAATAAAGTTTCCGAACGGTTTTTTTCTATTTCTATAATACGATTGGTTTCTTTAATAAAATTATATCGTCTTTTTAAACCTAGAGCCAAAAGAAATATTAATAATATTACCAAAAGTGAAGCAAAAATAACACCTTGTTGCTTTTTTTGCTTAAGCTGTTGGATCTCTGATTCTTTTTCTAAAAGTCCGATTTTGTCTTCTTTTTTCTCTAAATCAAAATCAAACTGAAGCCCTCTAATTTTATCATCAGTTTTTAAATTAAATAAGGAATCTTTTTGGGCTATATATAGGTTTTTATAAAAATAAGCATTTTTATAGTCTTTGTTTAAAGCATAAGTATTTGACAACCCAAGATATATATCTCTCAATTCATCATTGGCTTCAATTTCTTTACCAAGTATTTCTGCTTCTTTAAATGCTTCTATTGACTTCTTAAAATCATCTTGTTTATAAACTTCTCCTAAACCTTCTAGAGCCTGAACTACTAAAAGTTGTTGATTATTTGATTTTGCAATTTGATAAGCTTCGTTAAGATATTCAATAGAATTTCTCTTATCATTTTTCTTTAACAGCACCTTACTTAATTTAATAAGGTTACCTGCTCTTAACGTTATAATCTTATTACTTGATAATGCTTCTTGATAATAGTTTAACGCCTCATTATAAAGACCTTTTTCATAATAAATCTCTCCTACTCCCATTAGGTATCCAAATGTTAGTTGCGAATTGTTTAATTGATTACGATATTCATTAAATTTATTGTAATACTCTAAAGCCTTATCGAAATTGTTCATTTCTGCATAAAGGCCACCAATATTAAGCAAGGTTTGAGCTGTGTTATAATTGTCTTTTATTTTTTCTGAAATACTTAATGATCTTAAATAGTAATCCAAAGCTTTGGCATTGCTTCCTTGGCTATAATAAATAGCTCCCAAATTATTAACAAGATTGGCTATACCAATAGTATCATGAATTGATTCAAATTCTTTTAAAGACTGTGTCCAAGAATTAAGTACATCTAAATAATTACCTTGGTAATACTGAGCCAGACCCATATTTTTTAATGAATATGCTAACCCTTTTTTGTATTTTAATTTTTTAGCTAACTCATTTGCTTTTTTTGCATAAATTAAAGATTCAGAAATGTTTTCCGTATTAATTATCTCCTTACTTAATGCATTTAAAGTAACCACCATTGTGGTATCTTTAATTCCTGTTTCAACAATTCTTTTTAAACTATCTATCTTATTATTTTGAGCAAATACAAAACTTGATAGCAGTAAAAAAAGAGAAATACTAACTAAAGATACCTTACGGCGAAAATTCATAAAACTTAATTTATTCTTTTAATATATTATAGGTTCTAATATCTATATCACTTGTAATCCTAACTATATAAATACCTGTTGGTAAAGTTGACAAATCAATTTCCTTAGTTGAAAAAGGCTGAGTGAATGTACCCGCATTGATAACTACAAAACCATACATGTTTAAAACCAATACAGATGCATTGTTTTCTATAACATTTTGTTTTATAAATAATGTGGTTGTTACCGGATTTGGATAAATTGTATAAGCTCCATCAAGTTTAGCATCGCATTTTCCACTTTCACTCGTTGATGCAGAAGATACCGAACTCTTATGGGTTCCATCATAAGTTGTTAAACTCCATACAAGTTGGCTTCCGTCAAATTTAATTTCAAAAGTTCCATCTCCAGGCATAAAAACAGTTGGCACTTTTCCATTATAAGCTGTACCTGTTAACTTGTTGTCTTCTCCTTCGTTTACATATACTGCGTAATCGTTGTCATTCTCATACCTATAAATAACAGTATATTTTAAAGAACTTATTTCATTTGGATCATAACTAACACAATCGGCATAGGTTCTTATTTTTTTAGCATTTTCATCGGAAGGATTAATAAACAGATGGGCTTCATTTGAAACAATTATATAATTTTCAGGATCTGTAACTTTAACATAATATGCACCAGGAACAGATGTGTCATAATACTCATTACCATAATCATCAATAAAGTAATAAGGAATTCCATCTGGAAAAACAGAAGATTCATCTTCACCATATACAAATCCACTAAATTCGAAAGATAAATCAGGCATAACACCTTGAGTAGTAATTGCTTCTTCAGGAGAAATGATAACATTTAGTGTAGCTGGCGTAATTGTTAATGTACCATGAGAACCATCATTTCCATTAATTATCAAATAATTTTTAGGATTACGAATTTTAATCTCATACTCACCAATTTCCTTAAGCTCAGAAAGTTCATATTCCATATTATTTTTAACAAAATAAAACGGTACTCCTTTTGGAAAAACAGTTTCTATAGATTCTTGAGCTTCACCTTCAAAAGCCCAACCATTAAACGATGTATATTGTAGCAGTTTTGCTTCTGTTAATATTTCACCATATGGAATGGTAATGTTTTCAGTACTTACATTTAAATCTTTAGGATTAATGATTATTCGCCCAAATTGATAAGTAATGTTAAAGTTGGCAGCCATTTCATTTAAAAATGCTCCTGGAAATATATAATGTTTATCTTCTTCAGAACTTGTAACATCAATACCTGTTAACATGTTTAATGCATAAATTTGAGAAATAGCTCTCTCGTCATCTGAACCATCTTCAGGCGGTGCATCTTCTGCATCAACTATGGTAAACACTTCAGCATAATTTTTATATGGTCTCTCTGGATCATCACTGCTTACCAATGCCTGAAACTTACTTACCAATGCTTGAAATTTGTTTTCAACACCTAACTCTACATCACCAGCAAACAAATCCTCAGCACTTACCAATGCCTGAAACTTACTTACCAGCGCTTGGAATTTACTTGTCGTTCCATTATCAAAATCTTCACGTGCAGAAATATAATTTGTCAAATTCTCATTATCTAAATTTATAACGTTCATACCACTTACAAGAGCCTGAAATTTATTTTGAATAGTACGTTCAGAAGCACTCCAGCTACCACCATCTAAAAAGCTCATATCGTAGTTGCTTACTAAAGCTTGAAATTTGCTTACAAGAGCTTGAAACTTGTTTGGAATTCCATCTTTAAAATCCTCAGCATGTGTTAGATCTATTAATAATCTAAAAGCCTCTTCATCAGAAATTCCTGTAGCATCAAAATTGTAATTAAAAGCAAAATCTATTGGGTCCCCATAAGTATAAGTAACGTCTGGAGGCGTAATAGTTAAATCTTTTTTAGTGATTGTTAAATATCCTACCTTACCAACTTCTGGGTCTGAAGCTACATATCCTGAAATAAGGTTTACTTGATACTTGTCTAATAATTCTTGAGATAAAGGTTCTGCGAATGAAGGTGTAATTACATAATCAAAAACAATGGGATAATCACCTGCTGCAAGTTTTTCATCGGCGCCAGAATTTAATTTTATTTCTGGAAATCCTAAAGATGCCATAATTTCAGAATATGAAAGTGAAGAATCTATCTCATCTGGAGGCAAACCTTGTACGGTATATGACAAGCTAATATCTTGTCCATATTCAAAAATAGCATTGTTAGGAATAATATTTATTGCATATTTCCCATCTGGTAAAATTTTAACTGGATCAGAAAAACCTCCATTACCTTCAGTTCCAGGTTTTGGCTCTGTATAAATAGTCAAATCTGGATTTCCTATAAATGCTGGAATAGTCGCAATAATTTCAGTATCAGACAGAACTTGAATGTCAGTAATCTCTTTTCCATCAAAATAAACTTTGGCTGGATAGGGCTCTGCTGTTTTTAAAGGAAAAAATTCTCCAATAATAGAAAGTGTGATGGGCTCTACAGCTACATTTCCACTTAAAATAGTTAATGAGGTAATTTTTGCTGTTTGAGCAGCTATACTTTTAAAAGCATTTAACGTATTTATAAATTGGCCATTTGATCCATCTCTCGCTGTGAAAGTAACAGAACTATTCTTAAATGTTGACAACGCTTCGCTATCAGAGAATGTAGCAGCACCAGAACCATCAGGATACCAATAAGGCAAAGCTGATTTTAATAAAGCCATTGCTGCTGCTGCATGAGGTGCAGCCGCCGATGTTCCATAAAAATTAAGCTTATCATCTTTATCACAAGTAGCGCAAGTTGCCAATTGCCCAATAGTTGTTGAAGCGGTATTACCGCCGTCGGGTGCATACATATCAATTTGAAGATCAGTACCATCTTTTAATAAACCACCATAACTTGAAAACGATTCAGCTATTGGGTTTGAGGCATTACGATAATCTACTGCTCCTACAGTAATAGATTCTGGAGTCATAGCATGCCCACTCACTGTTGGTGCTCCATTTCCAAAATATTCTGGAAATTTAAGACCGTCAGGTGTACCATCGTCAGCTGCTGTTCTAAAAACTATATATCTAAAAGGAACATTAGTGGGTCCATTTTCACTGGTAATTATAAGATTAGCACTTCCTGCACCAGTAGCTTTGAATACAATTATTTCTGTTGGGTCACCATTTACATTTACACGATTATTACCTACCAATAGCTTTCCATTATCATCAACTACATATATATCTAAATCATTATTTGCTCCTAGTTGATTTTCTTGTGAAGCTGCAAATTCTTTCCACTGTAATACAATTAAATAAGTTCCAGGTACCACGTTTATTTTCTGTAAGTAATCTTGAGAACCATCTGCATTAGTTCCAAATACATGGGCACGTGTTGGACTTCCACTAGGGATAAAGTTTGTAATTGGCACACTTGAAGACGTATTAAAAGTTGCCTGATATCCTTTATTGGCAATATTGCCTGCCGATGTATAATGAAATTTTCCTTGTTGACTTACAAATGATTGTACACTTTCTGATATTCGTCCTATCCCAAAAAATGGTTCTGTAATAAATGTGATGTCGTCAACAATAATATCACAACCTATATCTTTTAGAGCATTAAAACCTACCTCAAACTGTCTGGGTGATGCTGTTGCTGCATGAAAAGCCAATGATGCTCCAGGTGCAACATCATGAATAATTTGCAGCATAGCCCTACCTTCATCTGACGATTTATATATATTATCCTTTAAAACTTCAACTGATTCTGGTAATTCTCCATTAGCAATATCTAACGCTGCATACCTTGGTACTCCAAGAGCCATATCATAACTATCTGACAAAACACCAACTTTTATTCCTGTACCATCAACAGGCAAAATGTTACCATCGCTTTTAATTACCCGAAATGATTCGCGTACTAAATTGGTTGTTTGAGCATCATCACCTTGAGAAATGACTCCACCAGAATTATTATAAGCTGGATAAACAGGTCTGGCAAAATTAATAATGTCACCATAATTGTTTAAAGCACAAAGGTCTTGAGGATTGAAATATACATCAATAGCTGCCAAATTGCTATACTCAGAAATATCAAGTAAGAAATCTGAAGTTGTTATATTAAATGGAGCTCCTTGCAATAAATTAAGAACTGTTTGCATTTGAGAAGCCTTTGGAACTATCTCAACAAGTACTTTGCCAGCATCTATTTGAAATATTAATTCAGAAGGTGTATCTCCTGCTACATTATCACATAATGAAGATAATTCTTGGCCAATTAAATCATAGGACTTTCCATTATTCCCAATTACAGGAAAAATAAATCCGTCATCTACTGAACATTTTGCAGAATTAGCATTTGCATAAACTGTATGGGTATTACCATTACTAATAATTGTCCATTCAACATAGTCATGCGGACCAAATTCTTTAGTAAAAACCTTATCAACAGACCCAGGTTTGAATTTATTTAAGCCTTTAGCTACTTTTTTACCGTTATTAAATTTTATTACACTACCTGATTCATCAATTATAACTTCTTTATTAGTAGGGTTATAATAGCTAAAAGTTGCTTGATAAAGCCCATTACTTAAATCTTTCACACAATAGACTACAGGCTCAATATCTTTACTTTTTTGAGCAAGAGATGGTGTAGATATGAAAATAAATAATAGAATGAATAAAAGAAAAAAGGGGTTAGCACACTTATTTTTCATGGTGTTGGTTGGTTGGTTTATAAAAAATTAAAAAGCAGTATAATAAAAATAACTCTGGTTATACTGTAAGAACATTTATTAAAAATTTTGAAAAGAACTAATGAAAGATAATTTCATAAGTCTTCTGTCTGCTATTAAAAAAGACTTGAGGAGATGGCCAAATATAAACTAAATTTTGATAAAAAAAAATAAATTATGATTACGTGAAATATTATTTATTAAGCGGTAAATATTTGATTTTAAATAATTTATTATAACACTAATTAAATTTATGATAAAACAATTATTAGTTGATTTTTTTACTTAATTAATTTACCGATACAGTATTTTAAGTTTATATATTTTACTATTTAGATAACAAATCCCAACAAAAAATGATAAAAATTAATAATATAGTTTAGATATCAAAATCAAACAATTTTAAAGATTCAAGTACCTCCTTCAGAACAAGTAGAACCTTTAATCTTAATTAGTTGGAGGGTTTTTGTTTTAATAAAAAGTAATGTAGAGATTATTGGGCTAATTGTCTATTTTAGCACTAATTAACTATTCAAATGAAGCTTGTTTTTTTAACATTAATATTAATTTTATTCATTCCAAGTGGTCATGCACAAACCATTTTTAATAAAGATAGCTTAACTATTTTAGCAGACTCATTGCAAATAGAAGGTTTTTATGATGAAGCACTTTCATTAAGAAAAGAAGCAATAAATTTAGTTAAAAATGCTCCTAAAGAGTACAATATATACTTAAAAGCAAAATATTTTCACACTAATTCTGCGCAATTAGAATTTATAAGTTACAACTATCACAATCCAGATAAAGCTATCACAAAAAATACTCGCGAGATGTTTTTAGGTAGTGCTTTACAATCTGCTGAAAAAGCAAGAGATTTGTATTTACATGTTAAAAATCCTGACCGCATGTTTCAGTATCAATTACAAAATAGAATATACCATCAAACCGCTTATTTAGGAAATTGGAAATATGCTTTAGAGCAAGCTCAATTACAATTAGGTTATCAATTTTTAAAAGATACCTTGACACCAAAAGATAAAACCTTTGTAGATTTAATTTATGATATAGGATTTATTTACAGTGAACAAGGAGATTATTCTAAAGCTGTTGAAAATTATCAAACTTCTCTCGATTTATATAAAAGTATTATAGGTGAAAGCAATACAGATGTGGCACAAGCTTATAATAACATTGCGGTTGAATACAGAAATTTAGGATTACGCAAAAAAGAATTAGAATCACTTTTAAAAGCAAAGTCCATTTGGGAAAGACTTAATACAGATAATGACAAACAATTCCTTTACAAATGTTACGGAAATCTTTTTTACTGGTATTCTTATTATGGTGATTTTGATAAAGCTGAAGAGTTCATTTTAAAAAGAAACAAATCCAATCAGCCTTGGGAAACAAAAAAAGAGAAGCAGTGGTTTTAAGAACCTTGCCAAATACAAAAGAGAAACGTTCAAGACAATACTCCAATACCAATCCAACTTATTTAATGGAAGAAGCTGCTATATTTTTAATGGAAAAAGGCATCAAACACTTACTTATTGATCTACCAAGTGTCGATAAAGAGAAAGATGGAGGAAAACTTTTGGCACATAATGGGTTTTGGAACACCAATGGAAAGCTGAGAATGGATGCCACGATTACTGAATTTATTTATGTGCCAAACAAAGTAAAGGATGGCTCGCATTTCCTAAACCTTCAAATAGCACCATTCGAAAACGATGCTTCTCCAAGTAAACCGATACTTTATAAAATAGAAGAATGATAGAGATTTCAACAAATAAGTCTAAATTCCAAATTGGAGTGATTCATTCCTTTTTAACCAATCATATTGGACAAAAGGAAGTACTATTGATGATATATATATAAATAAATGAACTACCTTGCACAGTTTTATAAAGTTTTGATTTAAAACTTCTACTGATATGAATCTTATGGCTAATTTATCTATAAAATGTTTTTTACGAGTTCAATAAAAAAACAAATATGAGAAAGTTAATTTTTGTGCAAATAATGTTGATTTATTTTATAAGTTTTTCTCAAAATTCTAAAAAAATTGACTCAATTAATCAAATCATTGTAAAGACTAAATCTGATTCAATAAAATCGGTTGAATACCTAACAATATCAAATTTACATATTCAAAAAGATTCGATTTTTAATAATATTACAAAAAGTCTTTTATATGCCCGCAAAGCTAAATCACCAAAACGCATATCTAATGCGCGCGTTAATTTGGCTAATTGGTATCAAATAAATATTTCCAGAAAAAGAGCAATCAAAGAACATTTGGATGCGATTGGCGAATTAGAAACGTTTAATTTCAAATCAGGTATTGCTAATCATTATATTCGACTGGGTTATAGATACAATATAACCCATCAAGACTCTATGCTTTTTTATTTGGACAAAGGGGTTGAACTTGCAAAAGAATCAAATGATGCTAGTGTTATGGTTATAGGCTTATTGGCTCTTGGGAATATCTCATTTTTTAATGAAGATTTTAATAAAGCACTTGGATATTATATAGAAGTAGAAAAAATTTGTAATACAACTACAAGTCTAATAAATACAGAAAAACATGCTAATAGCTTAGAATATATAGGTTATGTAATGCAAAAAATAAAACGATTTGATAAAGCAATAGAATACTTTTATAAAAGCTATGATATTGTAATTAAATTAGGTTTTCCAAGCAATATAGCCGTTATGGAATCAAATATTGCGCAACAATATATGATTGAAGAAAAATACAGTAATGCCATTCCTTTATTAAATAAATCAATCGCTTACTACGAAACATTTAAAGTTCCAGATAATAGATCTATTTCAGCTTATATTGATAGAGGTTTATGTTACAAACATTTAAATAAATTTAAAGAATCGGAATACGATTTTTTAAAAGCAGTAGAGATTTCAAAACTGCCAAAAAACAAAAAACATTATACAAATGCGCTTTATAGGTTAGCGGATGCATATTTGTATTTTAAGGATTATAAAAATGCCGAACAATATTACAGAGAAGCCGAAATACTATGTAAGCAAGAAAAAAATTATGACTATTTACGAATAATTTATAAAGGATTGGCTGAAATTGAGACGTATAATAAAAATTATGAAGAAGCTATTTCCTTATTGAATGAAACCATTAAAAACACCGAATTAGAAAGGGAAACAAAACTTAGTGAGGCCATATTAAAAGTAGAAACAGAGTTTCAAACACAGAAAAAGGAAAAAGAAATTGAACTGCTTAAATTAAAAAATGAAATAGAAAAAAAACAAAAATATTACTACTTAGCATTTCTAGCTTTGATTTTAGCCGTTTCCATTCTAATATTTTTAGTTTTCAGAAATAAAATAAAAATTGCATCAAAGGAAAAAGAATTGAACAAAATAAAATCGCATTTCTTATCTAACATTTCCCATGAATTTAGAACGCCATTAACTTTAATAAATGGCCCTTTAATAAAATTGTTGGAAAGTGAAACATTAAATGACGAAACAAAGCCAAGTTTACAACTAATTCAAAAAAACACGAACAGACTTATTGAATTAGTGGACCAAATACTCGAATTATCAAAGTTAGACGCTGGTGTGGTGAAAATTAGCGTAGAAAAAGGGGATCTTGAATCTTTTATAAGGTCTTCAACAGATGCCTTTCAGTTTTTGGCAAAAGAAAAGAAGTTAAAATTACATACATCTATTGATAAAATGCCGTGGGCTTGGTTTGACACCGATATTCTAGATAAAATAATGAATAACCTGTTCTCTAATGCTTTGAAATACACAGCGCCTTTTGGTAAAATTACCTTTGAAGGATTTGTTAAGGATAATAAAGAATTGATTTTGTCAATTACTAACGAGGTGAAAAATTTTCAAGAGAAAGACCTTAATAAATTATTTGAAAGATTTTATAAATCTGAAGAACAAAGTGAAGGTACAGGAATTGGCTTGTCAATGATTAAAGAACTTGTAAATTTAATGCATGGTAAAATTGAAGCTCAAATTATCGATGCTAAAAAAATCAATTTCAAAATAACACTTCCAATAGCCGAAAACGCATTTTCTTCAAATGAAAAAAAGGTAGTTGAATCAGAAAATAATATTGATTTAGTAAAAAAACAAACAAAGGAAAAACCAATTATATTGATTGTTGACGATAATAAAAATATTAGAGATTATTTAGGGTCATTGTTAACAGAAAGTTATAATATTTTAGAATCTGTTGACGGAGATGAAGGTATTAAAATGGCAATAAATCATTTGCCTGATGTAATAATTTCAGATGTGATGATGCCAAATATTAATGGAATAGAGCTATGTAATAATTTAAAAAATAATGAATTGACCTCTCATATTCCAATAATTTTGCTCACTGCAAAAAGTGGTGATTTTAATGAAATAAGTGGATTACAAAGTGGCGCCGATGATTACATTACCAAGCCATTTAACCCAAAAACACTTCAAATAAAAATAAATAACATTGTTGAAAGTAGAAAAGCACTTCAAGAACGTTATAAAAAAGATGTTATTTTTAAGCCTAAAGATATTGCCATAACTTCTTCAGATGAAGTTTTTTTAAACAAAATAAAAAAAGTGTTGGACAAACATTTGAATAGCCCAGATTTTAATCCTGAATTATTTAGTAATGAAATGGAGTTAAGTAGAATGCAATTGCACAGAAAGTTGATGGCTTTTACGGGCTTAAACACCTCCGCATTTATTCGGTCTCAACGTTTAATACAAGCCATTCAAATTTTAAAAACTTCAAACCATACTGTTAATGAAGTTGCCTATATGGTTGGTTTCAATACACCCTCTTATTTTATGAAATGTTTTAAAGAGGTTTACGGTAAAACTCCTTCAGAATATATTAACTAATTGTTATTAAGAAAATTATTCGTTTAAATGTTACAATAGTTTTATACTTTGTTACATAGGTTGAATACGTCTTTTTTTTATCACACTACATTTGATTGTAAATAAATCGTATCAATAATTTAACACTTACAATCATGAAAACAAAAATCATCCTAACAATGGTTTTAATGTTTTTGGGCATTTCAAATTCTCAAGCACAATTCCTTAAAAAACTAAAAAACAGAATTGAACAAAAAGTTGAGAACGTAGCAGTTGAAAAAACAGCTGATAGAGTAGCAAACGAAACCTCGAAAACTTTAGACACCATTTTTGAGGGTAATAGTGAAGATTCTAATAGGAAAGTAAAAAATAAAACTTCTAAACAAAATCAAAACAAAGAGGATGAAAATGTTGAAAGCAATGTAAATGCTGAAACAGAAGAAGAAAGCTCTCAAATAGGTTTTGGTGTTTATAGTAATTTTACGTTTGTTCCAGGAAATAAGCTTTTGTTTTATGATGATTTTATGGCTGATGCTTTAGGCTATTTCCCTGCACATTGGGAAACTGGTGGCTCTGGTGAGGTGGTAACGCTCAGCGATTCCGATAGTAAATGGCTTTCTCTAGTAAGACGTTCTGGATATATGCCAACTTTAGAAAACAAGCTTCCGGAAAACTATACCATAGAATTCGATTTAGTAAATAATGGGTATGGCAATGGTAAGCCCTTTAGTAAACTATATTTTGCATTCCTATCCAAAAAATCATACAGCATGGGCAGTGGCGGTACATTGGCAGACATAGAAATACTGTTTTCCAATACTGGTTTTAAAGTGAGCAATGTTGAAAATTTTGGAGGTGAAGTTGAAGTAAAAATTGGTAGCCGTATTGATAGACAAATGACCGATTATTTAAATAACAAGGTGCACATTTCCATTTCAGTTAATAAAAAACGCCTTCGCATGTGGGTTAACCAAGAGAAAATGGTGGATTCCCCAAATTTATTGCAAGCAAATATTGGTGATTATTTTATTTTACAAGCAATGGATGTATTGCCTGAAAAAGGACATTTTGTTGGGATATCGAATTTTAAAATTGCAGAATCTAACGAAGATTTAAGATCGCTTTTGCTTAAAAACGGAAAGTTCAGTACTACGGGTATCTACTTTGATACTGGTGCATTTACAGTAAAAAAAGAATCGTACGGTATTTTATCTGAAATAGCTAAAATGCTAAAAGATAATCCAGACATCAACTTAGAAATTATAGGACATACCGATAATCAAGGAGATGATAGTTCCAACCAATATTTGTCAAGGAGTAGAGCGCAAATGGTCAAGCAAATTCTTTGGGAAGAGTTTGAAATTGAATATGACCGATTAAAATTTATAGGTAAAGGAGAAACCGAACCAGTGGATGATAATGCCACCGAAAAAGGTAGAGCGAATAACAGACGTGTTGAGTTTGTGAAGATTTAAATAACTAACCATTAAAAACTTTAATCATGAAGAAACAATTACTTTTATTAATAGCAATTTTATGTTTTCTTCCTTTATCTCTAATTTCTCAATGTTGGCAATCTGTTTCCTCGGGCGGCGTTCATGTTATAGCTTTAAAAACAGATGGCAGTTTATGGGCTTGGGGCGAAAACAATCAGGGTATGGTAGGAGATGGAACGACAACAGACAGAACGGAACCCATACAAATAGGTACTGATAAAGACTGGGCATATATTTCTGCAGGAAATGAACATAATTTAGCTATAAAAACTAATGGAACTTTATGGGCGTGGGGTAGAAACTCTTCTGGTCAATTAGGCGATGGTAACACAACAAGTCTATTGGTGCCAACTCAAATAGGCACAGATAGTAATTGGTTGAAAGTGTCTGCTGGTTCAGAACATTCCTTGGCAATAAAATCAGAGGGTAGTTTGTGGGCTTGGGGAAAAAACTCTAATGGACAATTGGGTACCGGAAATACAACTTCTAGTAAGGTACCAATTAAAATAGGAACTGATACTAACTGGAAAGAAGTATATGCTAATGGCCAATCACATTCTGTTGCAATAAAAACAGATGGTACTTTATGGGCTTGGGGTAAAAATGTACTTGGTACTTTGGGTGACGGTACCACTATTCAGAAAAACGAACCAATACAAATTGGAACCGAAACAAATTGGAAAGCAGTAGCAGTTGGAGATCATTTTAACCTCGCATTAAAAACTGATAATTCACTTTGGGCTTGGGGTTATAATACTTCATACCAATTAGGGATTAACTCTCGTGACACTAAATATGAACCAACTCAAGTGGGTAGCGATTCTGATTGGGTTAGTATAGCAGCTGACTTTGAAAACTCTAATGCAATAAAAAGCAATGGATCATTGTTTGCATGGGGATCTAATTGGGCTGGTCAAACGGGTACTGGAAATAATAACCAATACATTATAACTCCAACACAGATAGGTGTTGATACTAATTGGCAAAATGTAAACGCTGGTAACATTTTTTCAGTAGCTTTAAAAACAGATGGTACTTTATGGGCTACTGGAGACAATCAATCGGGTAATTTGGGAGATGGTACCAAAACAAGTAGAAACACCTATGGACAAGTAAGTTGTAATACACTTAGTATAAATAATTTTAATGCATTTCGCTTTCAAATATTCCCGAACCCAGTATCAAACAATTTAACTATTGAAACACAATTTACAAGCAATCTACAACTACAAGTATTCAACCAATTAGGACAACAAGTTTTAAAACTAAATAAAAACACAGATATAAAATCACTAGATGTTTCAAACCTATCCAAAGGACTTTATTATTTAAATATTAATTCAGAAAATGGTAATTCTCAAACGATTAAATTCATTAAAAATTAAAGCCATGAAATCGCTATTAACAAATAGTTTTTGCTTACAAAGACTAATGAAGATAGGCGATTCCATATGGCCTTTAAAAATCATTAAATATCTACATATGAAAATAAAATTACATGCAATATGGTTGGCACTTTTATTATTCCAATTCTCTACAGCCCAGACCAAAGAGTTGTTTGGAGTTACCTCATCTGGTGGAGTAAATAATTTAGGAACCATTTTTAAAACTGATATTAATGGAGATAATTTCACGGTATTACAGGAATTAAAGTATAAAAATGAGGGAGATCATCCTGATAATATTAAATTATGTGAATTTAACGGCCTTTTGTATGGAACCACTTATAAAGGAGGAAAACATGATAATGGCGTTATTTTTTCTTATAATCCTATTACGGATGAATATTTAAAGTTGCACGATTTTGAAAGTCTTTCCTCTGGAGATGGCCCATATTCTGGTTTAATTCTTGCCAATAATGGAAAAATGTACGGTACAACCTTATATGGTGGCCTAAATAATTTAGGAACTTTGTTTGAATATGATGTAGTTACCAATACACTTACTAAAAAATTAGATTTTGATGGTGTTAATATGGGCAATATGATTTTTGCCAACGTTATACAAGCTTCAAACGGCAAATTATACGGACTTACAAATAGGGGTGGTTTAAATGATTTGGGTGTTTTGTACGAATACGATTATACAACAGAAACATTCAGTAAAATGATTGATTTTGATGGGGCTAATTACGGAAGATCTCCAAACATTTTGGTTGAAGTGGAGAACAACGTTCTTTATGGCACATGCGCTAGTGGTGGCATAAATAATAATGGAACTATTTTTGAGTATAACATCACTACAAATATACTTACTAAAAAATTCGATTTCACTGGAGTAACCAGTGGTAGTGCGCCTATTTTAAGTTTAATGTTATCGTCAAATGGTAGTCTTTATGGGCTTACTAGAGACGGAGGCGCAAATATGAGGGGGGTGCTTTACCAGTATAATATAAATACAGAGACATTTACTAAAAAAATGGATTTAAGTACAGAAATTGGTGGTACACCAAATGGACATTTATTAGAAGCCAACAATGGTAAATTCTATGGGTTAACAAATCTTGGAGGATTAAATAACAAAGGAGTCGTTTTTGAATTCGACCCAGTTACAAATATATACACAAAAAAGATAGATTTTGATGGTGTTTCAGGTAGCCAACCAAATGGAAGTTTTATGCAGGCAACCAACGGAAAATTATATGCCACAACAAGAGGTGGTGGTTTGGGAAATAGTGGTGTTCTGTTTGAATATGATGTCCAAACTAATTTTTTTGAAAAAAAAATAGATTTCAATTATGCTGATATGGGTATTTATTTCAGGGCAGGATTTACTAAAGGCTCAAGCAATACGCTGTATATTACGTCATCTGGTGGGGGTGTTTATGGGTATGGCACATTATTAGAATATCATACTACGGATAATTCACTTATTAAAAAATATGATTTTAGTTTTGATGAAGCACCGCAAAACTCGACAGATGCCTCGCTTTTATATGCGTCAAACAATAAAATTTATGGTGTAAGCGCTTATTATCCAGGCGGAGGCGAATTGTTTGAATTTGATTTACAAACCAATACATATACTACCAAAATATCTTTTAACAATCCTGTTTTAGGCCAAAATCCCACAGAGTTAATAGAGGCTACCAACGGAAAAATCTATGGTATGACTGGCAATGGAGGCGTTAATAATGTAGGCGTTATTTTTGAATATGATTTTGTTAATGATGTGTATTTAAAATTATTCGACTTTGATGGTACTAATACAGGGGGGTATCCATTAAAGGCTCTTTTTCAGGCGTCTAATCAAAAGCTTTATGGCATGTTGCCTTCTGGTGGAGCCAATAACTTGGGCGTTTTGTTCGAATTTGATACAGCAACTAATACCTTCACAAAAAAATTTGATTTTTCAGCTACAAATCCTGGTAACGGACAAGCTTCTTTAATTGAATGGGGTACAGGTTTACTGTATAGCTTCACAAATTCGCAAGGTTATGATTTTGGAACCATATTTGAATATAATTTAAACACGCATTCCTATACTAAAAAAATTGATTTTGATTTAATTTCCACTGGATATTTTCCGCAATATAGGTTTCTTAAAACATCAGAAAATAAATTGTTTGGTTTAAATAGATCTGGAGGCACGACTGGTATAGGTGGCTCTGGTGTTTTATTTGAATACAACCCCACAACAAACATTGTTTTAAATAAACTAAATTTTAGCAATGATGTTGGTAGTCAGCCAGTAGGCTCTCTGGTTGAAGTCGTTACCTATCCTTTATCAACTGAAGATAATAACAAATTAAAGACAATACATATTTTTCCAAACCCCGTCATAGATAAATTAATGATTTCTTCAAAGAGTTCAGAAACTTTTCATATAGAAATTTACAATTTGTTAGGTGAACAAGTTCTTTATAAACAGAATGTTAATAATAATGATGAGCTAAAAATAGCACATTTAAATTCGGGTTTATATATTTTAAAAGTAATTTCAAAAAGCGGAAATCTTGAAACCATCAAATTCATTAAAAATTAAAATCATGAAAAAAAGTATATTATTTATTGTTAGTCTTTTGGTATGCAGTTTAGGACATACGCAAACACAACCAAAAGTGAAGAATTACCCATTTGGGAGTTTAGATGTCAATGTGATTGTAATGCCCTTTGGTATGGATAACCCTATTAAAATAGGAACCATGTCAAAATCAGGCGACATTCAATTTGATTTTCCATCACAACTAAAAAACATTTCAAAAGATAATCAGGATAGCGAATCGTCAAAGCTATGGTACACCTTGTTTTCGCAATGCGATAATGGTAGGGATATGGTTTCAGAAAAAGACAATATCTTTTCTTTTGATACTGGGGCACTTTCGCTTTGGACGAATGAGGACAGTTATGCTGGCGTTATTTTTACCGTTTCAGACGAGAATTTAATGCCTTGGGTTGAAGATCCTGCTTATATGGAACCCATTATAGGTTCTTATTTTGAGTTGATTTATGTAGAGAAGCCGTTTCAATTTAAAGGCGAATGTATAACAACAAGAATATTGGAAGAAGGTGATGCTCAAATAACCTATAATTATAATCTTAACCTAAAAGCAGGATTTAATTTTATTGAATATACCATTGAACATATTTACGAAACAGACCCAAGTGTCATGGCATCATTTCCAGATAAATTATCAGTGAAAAACACAGAAGGCATCCCAAATTGCAAATGGATAGGAAAGTATTTTTAAAACTATTTAGAAAAATAATTACTGTAAAACATTAACAAAGATGATTACTAATAATTGCTTTTGGGCAAAAAAATTATAGAATCTGAAATTTAGTAAATTAAAGTTCTAAACAATGCTTAACCATTTAGCAATAATTTCTTTTTCAGTATTTATATTACCTCTATATATAAATTCGTTCTTAATGGCATTGTAGTTATAATCTTTTTCCCATTCTTTAAAATTTTTTGACACAGATTCGATGGCATCACAAATAAATTCAATTTCTGAATTTGTCATGGTTGGATGTATAGACATACGGATCCAACCTGGGCGATCTATTAAACATCCTTCTAATATTTTTTGTTCAATAGCTTTGGATGTTAGTTGATCTACATGCAATAAATAGTGTCCATAAGTTCCGGCACACGAACAACCACCTCTGGTTTGAATTCCAAAACGGTCATTCAATAATTTTACTATTAAGTTATAATGAGCCTCTTCAATATAAAATGAAAACACTCCTAATCGGTCTGTATGATTTGGAGCCAGTATTTTTAAATTACCAATTTGAGATAATCTATTGAATATGATTGCATTGAGTTCGTGTTCTCTCTCTAAAATATTTTGAATGCCCATGTCCTCTTTAAGTTTCACAGAAAGAGCAATTCTTATGGCTTGCAAAAACCCTGGTGTTCCACCATCTTCACGAGTTTCAATATCATCAATATAATCATGGTCGCCCCAAGGATTTGTATAACTAACGGTTCCTCCACCAGGATTATCTGGCACTAAGTTTTTATATAGTTTTTTATTAAAAATTAAAACACCCGATGTTCCAGGTCCACCTAAAAACTTATGTGGTGAAAAGGTTATGGCATCTAAATATGAATCTTCATCATCTGGATGCATATCTATACTTACATAAGGTGCAGAACACGCAAAATCCACAAAGCACAGACCATTGTTTTGATGCATTATTTTAGACACTTCATGATAATTAGTCCTAATTCCTGTGACGTTTGAACAACCAGTAATAGCAGCTATTTTAATAGGAACCTGGCTATATTCTTGCAACAAGGATTTTAAACTGTCTAAACACGGTAATCCTTCATTACTTGAAGGAATAACTACCACTTTTGCAATGGTTTCTAACCATGAGGTTTGGTTAGAATGATGTTCCATATGAGACACAAAAATAATAGGTCTTTTTTCGTCAGGAACATTGGTATAATCTTTTAAATTTTCATTAAGTTTGATGCCTAAAATACGTTGAAATTTGTTGATTGCACCAGTCATGCCTGTTCCTACTGTAATCAGTACATCATCATTAGTAGCATTAACATGTTTTTTAATTATGGCCCTTGCTTCATGGTAAGCATGAGTCATCACACTTCCTGTAATAGAAGTTTCAGTATGGGTATTGGCAACAAACGGCCCTATCTCTTCTAATATCTTTTTTTCTATGGGTCTGTACAAACGACCACTGGCAGTCCAATCGGCATAAATAATTTTTTTCTTGCCATATGGAGATTCAAACTCTTGATCGATACCAACAATATTATTTCTAAATTTAGAAAAATAAGACTCTAGTTTTGTTTTGTTCTCAATTTGATTAGCCATTGTCTTAATCTTTTTTTCTAATTACCAAAATTAGAAATTCCTTTTTTTAGCCAATTAAGATAGTCATCAGCATTTGGAGTATATGAAACTGGATCGATAAGATTTTCTTCATTATGATCCATTAATACATAAAATGGTTGCGAATTTGCTTTGTATTTTAAGGTTTGTAGCTCACTCCATTTTTGTCCAATATACTTTAGTTGTTTTCCGGGTTTTAGTTTGGACTCTACAACATCACTTAACTCTAATGGACGTTTATCATCAACATACAATGAAATTAAAACCACATCATTTTTTAAAATATTTAATACGTTAGGATTTGGCCAAACGTTTTGTTCCATTTTTCTACAGTTTACGCAAGCCCATCCTGTGAAATCAATCATTACTGGTTTGCCAACTTGTTTAGCATAAGCTAATCCTTTATCATAATCATTAAAGGCAATAATATCATGAGGTGCCAATAAATGTGCCCCTTCTGGTAAATTATCATGGTTACTATTTGATTGTCTACCTTCACTAACTTTTGAAAAGCCTACTCCATAAGGCGATTCACTATAATTTTGTGGTGGAGGAAATGCGCTTATTAAATTTAACGGTGCTCCCCATAGACCTGGAATCATATAAATAGTGAATGATAAAACCAAAAGACCTAAACTAAGCCTACCAACAGAGATATGAGTTAATGGTGAATCATGTGGCAATTTAATTTTTCCAAATAAATAAAATGCTAAAGTTCCAAAAACAGCTATCCAAATAGCCAAGAAAACTTCACGCTCTAAAATATGTGTTTGCAATACTAAATCAGCCTGTGATAGAAATTTAAACGCCAATGCCAATTCTAAAAACCCTAATACTACTTTTACCGTATTTAGCCAACCACCAGATTTTGGTAAGGAGTTTAACCATCCTGGAAAGGCTGCAAATATTGCAAATGGTAAAGCTATGGCTAGTGAAAAGCCTAACATCCCAATAATTGGGGCTAATCCTCCTTTTGAGGCTGCCTGCACAAGTAATGTTCCAACAATTGGACCTGTACAAGAGAAAGATACAATAGCTAATGCTAATGCCATAAAGAAAATACCTATAAGTCCGCCTCTATCGGCTTTTGAATCTACTTTATTAGCCCATGAGTTTGGTAACATAATCTCAAAAGCTCCTAAAAAGGACACTGCAAAAATGACTAACAGTAAAAAGAAAATAATATTAAACCACACATTGGTTGCTAGTGCATTTAAGGCATCTGCTCCAAAAATACCGGTCACTGCTGTTCCTAATAACACGTAAATAACAATAATAGAAATTCCATAAATAATGGCATTTCTTATACCTGCTGCTTTTGTTTTACTTTGCTTGGTAAAAAAGCTAACTGTCATGGGTATCATTGGAAATACACATGGCGTTAACAAAGCAGCAAATCCAGACAGAAAAGCTATAAAAAAGATAGACCAAAGACCTTTTTGAGAGTCTTTTTGAGATGATGACGATTCTATTGTATCAGCTTTTATATTTTGACTATCAGTACCGGCAGTTGCTTTTGTGTTCTCTGATAAATTAAAAACCAACTCTACTTCTGTTGGTGGCAAACATTTGGAATCATCACATACCATAAACTCTACAAATGCCATGAGGGTCGATACGCCTTCTTCTACTTTTATGCGTTGTTTGAAGGTCGCATCTTTTTCAAAATATTTGATTTCCATTTTGAAAACAGGATCGTTAACGGTATGCCCTTCTTCTTCAGATGTGTTTCCTACAATTGTAATGTTACCTTCACTATCATCATAAATAAATGACGTTGCTATTGGACCTCCTTCTGGAACTGTTTGAGAATATAGGTGCCAACCCGATTCTATAGTTGCTTTTGTTATTAAGTCGTACTCAGTATTAGATACTTTTTCTACTGATGTTGTCCATTTTACTGGTTCTAAGATTTGCGTATATCCAGTTGTAGATAAAACTAAAACTGCCAATGCAACAAGTAACTTCCTCATGATATTAATTTAAATTATTTTACTTTGAAAATCAAGTCAACCTCTGTAGGTGGTAAACATCTGCTATCATCACAAACCATAAATTCAACCGTTCCTTTAACTTGAAATGGTGCTTTTCCTTTAACTTTGATACGCTGCTTAAAAGCTGCTTTTTTTTCAAAATAAGTGATTTCCATACCAAAAATAGGGTCTTGAATAGTATGGCCCCTATCTTCAACAGTATTGCCTTTTTTAAGGTAATTTACATTACCTTCAAAAGCAAATTTTGTTGGTATTGGCCCATCTTGTGGAACATTTTGAGAATATAAATGCCATCCTGATTTAATTATTGCTGTTGCTATCAGTTCAAATTCTACTTCAGATATTTTTGTAACTGAGGTTGTCCATTTAACAGGTTCTAGTATCTGCCCTTTTGTAATAAATGATGTTAAGAAGACTAAAATAAAAATGATATTTTTCATGTGTATAATTTATTGCTTTGGTTTAAAAATTACCTGACAAGATCATATGAAACCTTTAATACTTGCTCATTAAAACGAGGTTTTATAACCATTTGCAACATAATTTTAACATCTTTTGTTATTTAATTACCAAAAAGCGATTTGCTATTATCCCTCAAGCCTATACCAGTATTGATTGTTTTTTCTGCTAAAACCTTTTTTAAATAGGATACTATAGTCTCTCCCCTTATAGCTAGAGAATACACCTCTAATTTAGATACATTTTTTAACAGGTTCTATAATTTCTTTAACTTGACATTTACTATTGATATCAATAAAAAAAGAAAATTTAAATAAACAAATACGTCTCATATGGCAAAAATAAGTTTTTAACAGTTTACAAAAGTTTATTTAAGATACTTTTAATAAAAGAGGATAGTTCTTAACTGTCCTTTTAAATAATTTGTTTTATGACTAACTCAACAAAATTAAAAATGCAAATACAATTCTATCGTTTATTATTTAAGACGCATTTATTATAAATACCCCTTATAATATTTTGTTAAAATTTTAAAAAGTTAATATATAGGCACTTTCAATATCTCATTTTTTAAAATTAATCTATTTAAAAACAAATAGTTAAAAGCATTTTTGTTGATAAAATATATTATCTAAAAAATCAACACTCTTAAAAAATCTTTTAGCTTCCATTTTTAACGAATCAGAATAGGTATTTTTTTAATTCTAATCTTAAATAATTGATTAAAACAACTAAACTTTAGGCTCTTTTCTTCTAAAAAATATTTTAATCAACAGACATAAAAGCAACTCAAATTGGTTTTTAATAAGTTAAATTTTACTTTTTCAATGAAATTTTGTATTTGGCCATTTCAAGAATGAATACAATTGACCATACTTATTTTCCTCTAAACTTATTATGCATTACTAGGGTTTTTTCTGTTTATTAAAGGCATATGTTTTATGTTTGTTAGCATGATGTTAGCTCATCTACCAATTTTAATTGGTGCTATTATTATAAATTTTCACATAATGATACCTGAATTGTAGTTAACGAAAAATAATAATCCTCATTTTCTATTTTAAATTAAAAATAGCTATTTTTAATTTTATAAAATTATAAAAAATGAAAAGAGTAATATTCTCATTAATAGCTATTACATTCTTTATACTAACTATAGGATGTAGTGTATTTCAAAATTCTGGAAATAGCAATCTTGTTATTAGACAAGCTGAAAATACTCCTGAAAATTTCTTGCCAGCAAAAGGTTTATTTCTTAATGATAACTCATGTATAAATCCAATGATAGACCCAAGAGATGGAACACAACTTATTATGGTATCTTCTAATAATGGAATGGCTAACTATAAAGTTTCACCAAATAAATATGGATTAAGAAAGGGAGAGTTATTAAGAGTTGATTGCAAAACAGGAATTGCTGTTGGCATTGTTAAAGAATAATTTAAATAGTTTTAAACAGTTACCTTTTATACTAAAAACCTGCCCCGTTTTAAATAAAGGCTAATTAATTTCAAACATTAATCTCATTAAGCATGAGTACAATATATTAAGACTTTATTGGATAAATCTCCATTATTCTACTTTTCAGCAACGCCAATATATCTAGCATTATTGGTATTAATAAAAAATACAATAAAACTAATTTGTTCTATCAAATTTGAAATTGTGTCTCAACAAAAAATCTCATTTTGGATTGCCAAATCTTTCTATATAATTTGAGAAAAGTTGAAAAAATTGAAGAATTATAGTAATAAATTCATAAATAGTCTTTGGTTTTATAATATTTCTACTTTATCGAACACAAAACCCTTAATTTTTGTATTGACAATATTTATATTTACTAAATGAAGTATCATAAACCTATGTCGTTTAAAGTTATATAACATAAACATGTGGTTTTAAGTTTTTTCATTTATTGAAAAGAATGTTTTTGTAATTTTACTATAAAAGCAATAAATGGTTCGTGTTATCTTTTTGTGTATTTTGTTTGTTATTAACTTTTCAGCAATTGGTCAAATACAAAATGTTTATAACCGAATTTCAACTACTGAAGGTTTAAACACAAATAAAGTTAACTGCATCTATCAAGACAAAAAAGGTTTTTTTTGGATTGGAACTCAGAATGGAATTCAAAGATTTGACGGTCGTAAATTTATAAACTTTAGAAGTAATGGTCTTACAAAATCATTGCCTCCTTACAGCATAGACCAGATATTGGATGCTGGTAATAATAAGATGTGGATAAGGCAGGGTAGTATTGTTGGTTTATTCAACCCAATTACTTTTGAATATTCTAATATACCAATAGAGGACTACCATAAATACTCTAGCTCAGGAAATATCAAACTGGTTCGTGATAGTAGGGATAATACATTTTTATGTTTAGAAAAATATGAGCTCCTCTGGTATGATCAAGAAAATAATAAATTCACTAAAAATAACCTGCCAATTAAAGTACCCGATGGGTGGCCGGTTAGTGATTTATATGAAGATACTTTAAGAGATGATTATTGGATATGCAGTGCTAAAGGTTTAGCAGTATATAATCATAAAAATAAATCCATCAATTACCACAATCACAATCAGGAAAAAATAGCATTTTTTGAAAATCAAAATTTGTTATTTGTATATAATTTTTATATTGACAAATCCAATACCTGGTGGATTTTTTACTGGGATTATAATCCTTTGGATGAAAGGGCTAAAATTATTCACTATGATCCTAAAAAGAATCAAGTTATTCCTGATACAATTGACTTAAAGTCACATTTACCTGCTTATTATGAGTTATCTTGGGTTTTTGAAACTAAAAAGGGAAATATATGGTCTGGAGGACTAAACTCACTCCTTAAATATGAGTCCGAATCAAAAGCATTAGTTCAATATAAAAAGTCTACTCCTTCAGATTTTGATATTAATTGCAGAAAAATAAATCAAATGTACCAAGATCGAGAAGGTAACATTTGGATTTGTACAGATAACGGGATTTATATATTTTCTGAAGACAATGCTATCTTCAATTATACTTTTGATAAAAGTGAATTGAACAATAATTTAACGGTGACATCTCTACTTGAAACAAAAAATTCAAAAAATTGGATAGGAACTTGGGGTAATGGAATCTTTTTACTTGACAACCATATAAAGGAAATTAAAAATAATCTATATGAGTCAATACCCATACAAAAGCATAAGCAATATTCTCAGATTTGGGATTTATGCCAGCATGAAGAATCGGGACTTATTTGGGCAGGTTGTCAAGGTGGCTTTTTAATGATTTTCAATCCAGACACAAATAAGCCTTTAGAACTATTGAACCTGCCAATATTTGAGAATTCAACAATTCGTCAGGTTCTGGAGGATAAAGATGGAAATCTTCTTTTTGGAACTCAAAGTGGACGCCTCATTAAGTGGACAAAAGGAAGTAAAATTATTAATGAAAGTTTTGAAATTATTCATGAGTTTAATACCAGTATTTTTGTTCTTTATAAGGACAATGCAAATCGTATCTGGATTGGAACGCATAAGGCAGGTGTATATTTAATGGATCCTATTGGGAAAAATGTGATTTCACATTTTATGGAAAAGCCTTATACAGATTTGCCTCCAATTGGACTTGGCATAGCTGATATTGAACAGTATAATGATAGTATTTATTTCGTCAGTAATGGATTTCTAAATATCATTAATTCTAATACTGGTGACTTTAAAACACTTACCCAATTAGATGGACTAGCAGGTGCAGAAGTCTCTAGAATGTTATTGGACAATAATGAAATTCTATGGTTCACTCATAACAACGGTATCGGAAGCTATAATCATGAAAAAAAAGTATTTGCTTCTTACAATGAAAGAAACGGAGTTATTTTCGGCAATAAATCAATTTTTAGTAAATTAAAAAAGAGAAATGGTGAGTTGTGGTTCGCTGGAGAAAATATATTATACAAATTTAACCCTTTCCAACTAAATGTTGATAATGTTCCAAATGAAGTGACATTAACAGATTTTAAAATATTCAATAAATTCATTCCCCTTGACTCATTACTTTCATTAGATAAAGTAAAACTGAAACCCGAACAAAATTCATTTACAATTTATTTTTCATCATTAAGTTATACACAGCAGTACAATCTTGTATATTATTATAAACTTGAAGGAGTAGATAACGAATGGGTTAAAGCAGGGCGTGAACTTGCTGCAAATTACACCGTTTTACCACCTGGTAATTATAATTTTAAAGTTAAATGTGTTAACCAGCAAAGTGACAAATCTACTGGCATCACCTCTTTAAGTCTGTCAATTTTACCGCATTATTACCAAACTTGGTGGTTCACAATTCTTGTTTTACTTGCTGTGAGTATTTTAATATATTTTATTTATCATCAACGCATTAACAAGTTATTGGCTGTTGAACGTATAAGAACTAAAGTTGCTCGTGATCTTCATGACGATATTGGCTCAACTTTAAGCACAATAAATATCCTAAGCTCAATGGCAAAAAGTAAAATGATTACAGATCCTGTTAAGACAAGTTCATATATAAGTAAGATAACAGATAATAGCCAACAAATGATGGAGGCTATGGATGATATTGTGTGGAGTATAAAACCAGATAATGACAGCATGCTAAAAATTGTAGCTAGAATGAGGGAACATGTCTCAGGAATACTTGAACCAAAAGATATAGAAATTAATTTCAATATTGAAGAAAGAGTACTTGATATTAGATTAAATATGGAAGCAAGACGTGATGTATTTTTAATATTTAAAGAAGCTGTAAATAATATAGCTAAATATTCTTCTTGTAGTAAAGCGGACATTGAGTTAAAATACAAGAATCATAAGCTTATAATGATTGTAAAAGATAATGGGAGAGGATTTGAAGTGCTTGAAGCAGATGGAGGAAATGGTTTAGGAAACATGAAAAAGAGAGCAGAGTCATTGCAAGGAATAATAGAAATAAAAAGTCAACAAGGTTTTGGCACGGAAGTTATTTTAAATATTCCTGTCAATACATGATTTTCACATATTTATGTGTGTTTTGATTGTTAATCAATTTGTAATTTTGTAACAAAAAATCATGATAAGAGTGCTAATTTACGAAGATAATCCACAGCTAAGAGAAGGCTTAACAATGCTCATAGATGGAAGTGAAGGGTTTAATGTAGTGGCTTCTTACAAAAACTGTAACAATATTTTAAGCGAATTAAAAACATGGGAACCAGATGTTCTTTTAATGGATATTGATATGCCTGGAGTAAATGGAATAGAAGGGCTCAAAAAAGTAAGAGAAATTAACCAAGAAGTTAAGATTTTAATGCTTACTGTTTTTGATGATAATAAAAACGTATTTGAGGCCTTAAAGAATGGGGCTAATGGTTATTTGTTAAAAAAAACACCACCAGCAAAATTGTTGGAATATATTGGAGACGTAGCTTCAGGTGGAGCACCAATGACTTCATCTATCGCTACACAAGTTCTTAAAATGTTTTCAGAATTACCTCAACAATCAAATAACGAATATAATTTAAGCGAACGTGAAAAACAGGTTTTGCAATTTCTTGTAAATGGTTACAGTTATAAAATGATTGCTAATGATATGTTTATAGCCATTGATACGGTTCGTTCTCACATAAAAAAAATCTACGAAAAACTTCATGTAAACAGCAAGAGCGAAGCTGTGGCTAAAGCCTTTAAAGATAAATTACTATAAATAGTTGTAGAAGGAAGCAAAAAAGATGTGATTTAAATTCACGTCTTTTTTGCTTTAGGGTTCAACTTTCACTCTTTTATGCGATTGCAGAACATGTAATAACATCTTTTATTTGCTGAGATAATTTAAAAAATGAAAAATCTAAAAGCACTCTGTTTGGTGGTAATGATTTGTTTCTTTTGTAAAGCTCAAGAACAACCTATTGCCATTGTCCCACTTTTACAGCAAGGAGTACATACCTTTATTAAAGTTAAAATAAATAATTCTGATAAAAGTTATGTATTTCTATTTGATACTAGAGCTGGTTCATCTGTAGCGTCTTTATCATTAGCAGATGAAACTAAATTAATCAAATCAAGTGAAGAAGTTGTTTTAGAGACTGCCGGAGGTGTTAGCACTGTGCCTATTTCACATGACAACATGTTGCATTTAGAAGGTTTAGATATCAATAACATAAACTTTTATATAGATGATATTTCGCATATAACTTTTCAAGGGGAAAAGTTGGATGGTGTTATTGGTTATGAATTATTAAAGGATTATGTAACTCTTTTAAATTATGAAAAGAATCAATTAGAGTTTTACCCATCTAATACTAAGGCTTTTGATACTTACAATTCGGTACCTTTTACACTAGTTGAAGATTTACCAACGGTAAGTTTAAGTTTTACTACAACAAGTGGTAAAACCTTTGCTGGAAATTTTTATTTTGATTCTGGTGCCGGTTTTTCTTTGAGCGTCAATTCTTCATTTGCAGAAAAGCACAACCTTTTAAATGAATTTGATAAAAAAACCAAAATTCCAGTTATGGATGCCTCAATGTCCAATAGTTTTGAAAATTATATGGCAACTCTTAATCAATTAACATTGTTAAATTATTCATTTAATGATTTACCAATATCTGTTTCAATGGCGAAATCAGGAGCCTCTTCATCTGAAAAAATAGATGGAATTTTAGGAATTGATATTATTAAAAGATTCAATGTGGTTTTGGATTATAAAAAAACTAGCCTGATTCTTTTTCCTAACAGTCATTATAGCAATCCGTTTAATTTCAATTTAACTGGTTTAAGTTTAAAACAGAACAAAAACGAAATTACAGTAAATTATGTTACTGAAAATTCACCTGCTTCTATAGCAGGTTTTCAAAAAAATGATATTATTATTGGTATTGATGGAATGACTTGTGAAAACACTTCAGATGCTAGAAAAATATTAAATGATTCCAATAAAACCTTTACTGTTGAGATTAAAAGGAGAGACAAGAAGGAAACATTATCTTTAAAACCCAAAAGATATTATTAGAGTTTAATAATTTGATCTTAATATGATTTGAATAAAAAGATGTGAATTTTTATCACATCTTTTTATTTTTTTGAAGATGATTTTCACATTTTCATGTTATTGTCAAACTTCGATATTGATATGTTCTTTGTATCCTTAATTTAATATATCAATTTATAAATACAAGTAGTAAAAATATTTTAATAACACGAAAAAAAGAATAGTAAACTATATAAAAAATAATAAATATTGTAACAAAGTTTTATGACTGCCGTCATTACATCTGTTAGAAAACAATCATTAATCAAAAAAACGAATAAAATCATGAAAAACAACATTTTTAAATTAGTTACAGCAGTTACAGTTCTAATTATTTTAGGATGCAATAACTCAAACAATGAAAAAAAAGATTATCAGAACAAAGCAACCGTGCAAGATCAAATAACAAGAGGAAAGTATTTAGTAAATACCATTGGATGTAATGATTGCCACTCTCCCAAAATCATGACAGAAAAAGGTCCTATTCCAGATCCTAACAGGTTGTTATCCGGGCATGATTCAAATGAAGCATTACCTCCTTTTAACCCAGAAACAGTTAAAGGTTATGTTTTGTTTAACATGAACAGTACGGCAGTTGTAGGTCCTTGGGGAACATCTTTCGCTGCAAATTTAACTCCAGACGCGACAGGTATTGGGTCGTGGTCTGACGAACATTTTTTAAGAGCTATGAAACAAGGAAAGTATAAAGGCCTTGAAAATAGCAGACAACTATTGCCTCCTATGCCATGGCCTTCCTACTCACAAATGCCTGATGAAGACATCAAAGCCATTTTTGCATATTTAAAAAGTATAAAACCTGTTGAAAATATAGTTCCACAGCCAATAGCCCCACAAATCTAAAGTATAACTCCATTTTTATTATAGATATAAACTCCCCTTTTGGAGCCAGACTATTTATGTCTAAAAATAAAAAAATCATTTAATTATAAAACTAACAGTGAAATATTTAGTGCTACTTATGTGTATTCTTTTATCTCAAATAATACAATCTCAAAGCTTGTTTAAAAAGATAAAGGAAACCACTAAACAAACTTCAGAAAACGTTATTTTAAATAAGGCAGAAGAGAAAACCACAAATACTTTAGACAGTGCTTTTTCTAAGAAAAAACATAAAAAGTCTTCAAAAAATGAAGATAAAATAGCACATCAAACAGATTCGGTAAAGCCAACTTTTTTAAAGCAATATTCTAAGTTCGTTTTTACTCCTGGAGAAACGGTTGTTTACTACAGGGATTTTGTAGAAGACAATATAGGAGAACTCCCAACGGGTTGGAACATCAATGGATCTGGCGAGGTGGTAACTTTTAATAATCTATCTGGAAATTGGTTAAAATTAATGCAGAATTCAACCTTTTTAACAGATAACACGTCTTTATTTGAAGAAAACTTCACAGTAGAATTCGATCTAATGTTTAATAGCCTTGGAGATGAGATTGCCTAATTATCCAGCTTTTTATTTTGGTTTTCTTTCCTCTGGGGAAAAACCTTCTAATCACAATTCGCTTTTAGGGTTTCCTGATGAAGATTTCTTGACTAAGGTATATTTAGGATTGATTAAGGATGGTAATGGAAACTCAATATTGCAGCTTGAAAGTTTAGAAAACGGAAGTGAATATTTTAAAACAGAAATAAAAACTTTTCCAAAATTGGAAAAGATTGTAAATAAACCTGTTCATATATCTGTACAAGTCCAAAAAGAACGTTACAGATTGTTGATCAATGAAAACAAAATCTTTGATCTCCCAAAAGCTATTGCATTAAATCATAAGATAAATCAACTGTATTTTCAAGTGAGTGATATTGGTTTGTCTGATGAAAACGTTGGAGTTTTCATTTCAAACATCCGTGCAGCAAAAGGAAACCCAGATCTACGAAAAAATCTTTTAGACAAAGGGTCATTCACTACATCAGCCATACTTTTTGATACCGATAAAGCAATCATTAAACCAGAGTCTTATGGTATTTTAAATGAAATAGGAAATATCCTTAAATCAAATCCAGAATTAAAGATTGAAATTGTTGGACATACTGATAATGTTGGTACAGAAAGCGAAAATCAAATTCTCTCAGAGAAAAGAGCAACTTCAATTAGCACCTTTTTTAATACTCAATTCAATATTAAAAAAGAACGTATGAAAACCTCTGGTAAGGGAGAAAAGTTTCCTATTTCAGACAATAATGCAATAGAAGGAAAAGCCAAGAACAGACGTGTAGAATTTATAAAAATTTAATAATTAATAGTTAAATTATGAACTTAGAAAGAGTAAGAGACAGAATTCAATACTTTGGTAAATTTAAACCCACATATGATGTTTTAAATAATTTGCAAAAGCAGTTTTTATTGCATGTTCCTTTTGAAAACCTTGATATTCATTTAAATATCCCTTTAGACTATTCATCATCACATATTTATAATAAAATTATTGAACGGCATAGAGGTGGCGTTTGCTATGAAAACAATAGTCTTTTTTATGACATTTTGAAAACTATTGGTTTTCAAGTAGATTTTATAAGTGGTGAAATGTTTAAGGGACTACCGCTTAAAAATGATTTAAACCATATGCACATGGCCTTATTGGTTCGTATTGATGATGAAATTTTCTTGGTTGATGTGGGTAATGGCAAATCATTTGGTAGTCCTATTCCTATATTAAAAAAGGCATATTCAAAAGGAGAAGACTCACATTACATAGTTAATGATTTTCAGGATATTAAAGCATTGTATTTTAAAGATTCCAATAGGAAATTAACCCCTAGATATGTTTTTGATCTGTTTCCTAGAAAGCGAGAAGACTTTAAACAAGCTTGTGTCTTTATAGAAACCTCACCAGAATCGGTTTTCCTTAAAGGAACATTAGCTTCAATTTATCAAGAGGAAGGGAGAATAACCTTAACCGGTCCAAAGCTTATTAGTACTAAGGGAGAAAATAAATTGGCTACATCAATATCTTCAAAAGAAGAGCTGAACACCATTTTAAAAAGTGAGTTTAAAATTGCTTTAGAAGATTTACAACTTGAGTTGTTACATAAAAAAACAGCAGAAACCCTCATACTATAAAAAAGCAAAATTTAAAACAAACATCATCATGAAATTATCATTCACAATTTTATTTTTAATAATCACAAACAGTATTTATTCACAACAATCAAAACCATCAATACTAGGAAACGTAGATTTTTATGCACTATTAAAATCTGCTCCCGTATTGCAATCAACTCCAGAAGCTGCTTTTGAATACGCTTGTAATAAAGATATCAATTGTCAAGGTGATTCGCAACTGGAAACTCAGTATGAAAATTTTAAGAAAAAGATGGAAATGTACTCCAATCAATTAGCGTCTTCGCTTAAGTCCAAAGCTCAAGACTTTTATGGTAAAAAAGGACGTGAAGGATTGTATAACGATTCAAAAAAACAAGTAAACCAAAATGAATTGATACAACAAATGGGTGGAGTAGATAAAATTAGCCAAATGAGTGAAAAAGAACGAGAGATAGCAGCTAAAAAAGCGCTTGCCATAAACACTTCAGCTTCGACATTTAGTCCCTTTTCTCAAGCAGAAATGCAACGTATGATTAATGACTCTGAATATGCTAAGCAAATGGCAGTGAAGTATAATAATATGACTGAAAAACAGAAAGCGGATTTAGTTAAAAATCAACTAGAAACAAAGAATGTTGATGTATCAAATAGTGAATTTGAAATGCAATCAAAGCAAAAACAAAATGCTAAAAACACAATAGACATTAACTCATTTGTTAGCAAGAACTTTTCTAAAATATCAGAAGCTTTTAAAACCTATAATTCAACCATTGAAAAATTACGAAAAACAACTGGTAATCATGATGAATTGAATAAAAGTTATTCAGAATTATATAAAAAAATACCTCTGATAGTTATGGGAGAAGGAAAAATTCCTGATCCAAAAAAGGTAAAAGATTTAAATATCAAATACGCATTAAAACACAAGGAAAGAGCCTCATTGGAACTTTCACAAGTGCAAGTTGAGTACAAGCATTTAATAAATAGTGTCAATGAATCAACTAATGATTACTATTCTTTTTTAGATAAAAATGAATATCGAGTAAATAGTAAAATGCAGAGTATATATACCGGTACAAATACAGAAATGTCATTAGCTCAAATTGAATTAAATATTGGTGAGTCCATAAGTAAGATTGCAGAAATAAGTTATTCTGAAAACTCAACAGCTTCAGGACATGAACAACACTATCAATACGTTTTAAATGAAAAATAAATTATAATCTATTATCAATCAAAATCACAATCATGAAAAAAAGAATCATTTTAGCAGCAATAACTTTATCAAGTATTTCATTAAAAGCTCAAATTAAATATGGGGCACAGTTACACGGAACATTAAATACGGCATCATTTACAGCAGAAGTAGATACATCACCAGAAAAAAACTGGAAGTTTGGATATGGAGGAGGTCTATTTGCCGAAATTCCAGTTTCAAGCGCATTTTATTTAAGAACATCTATAAATTACCTACAAAAAGGAGCTAAAGTAATAGAAGATTTTATTATTGGAGAAGGAAGTACTGCTACAGAAGAGTCACGCATGAATCTAAGTTATATAGAATTACCTGTATTATTAATGTACAATATAGGTGATAATTCAAACAAATGGTATATGGGTGCAGGCCCGTCTTTTGGATATGGTATTTCTGGTAAAATAGAAGTATTTCAAACCACTCATATTGGTTCTCAAACCCAAACAGAGTTTTATGATGCAAAAGCTTTTAAAGATATTGAAGATGGTGGTGCTGGATTTAAGCGTTTTGACTTTGGACTTAATGCTGTAGTAGGCATGCATGTTTTAGAAAAAGGAATGATTCAATTAGGATATATTCATGGCTTATCAAATATTGCTAATAAAGATGATTTTCAAGGTAATAAGTTTAATAATAGAAGCATAATGTTAACCTTGGGTTATAGGTTTAAGTAAAGCAATGAGCATTATGAAAACAAAATTAACAAAAGCGATATGAGTGTTTTTACTTGCTATGCTCTTTTTTAGTTCATTACTATTTATCTTAGTCGTTTTTTAAATACTTACTAGGAATCCATAAACTAACTTGAATTCAAAAATTTTAAAAATTTTGCAATACCTCTAATGGAAAAATACAATGGAAAAATAATTTACCGAATTCGACCTAAAAAAGAGAATTTTATTTCTGAAACAAAAGAACTTCCTTATGAAATTCACTTTATGTCCTTTGATTCTAAACAAGACTTAAATAATTTTATGAAAGATGACTGTAAGCAAAACTTCATACATCTAAAAAACGAATCCGTATCATCAACGCTAATCGTGTTGGGTGAAAAAATTTAATAAATATCTCAGCGAAATAAGAATCATTTTATGAAAAACTATTTCTTCTCTTTTATCTTCATCCTAACAACTGTAATACCTAAATCTTTTGGTCAAAACAGGGATACTATTTTAATTGAAAATGTTAATATTATTCCAATGACCAAAGAAGTTGTGCTCCTTAACCAAAGAGTTCTAATTTCAGAAGGTAAAATTATAAATATTGAACCGTGTTTATCACCGTTTAAAGGTAAGGTTAGTTTAACCATTGACGGAACAGATAAATATTTAACTCCAGGCCTATCAGAAATGCATTATCACTTCAGGAGCAATGACATTGTAAGTGACTTCAAGTTATTAGTTGCAAATGGAATTACCACTGTAAGAAATATGGCAGAGTTTGATGGCCAAGATCAAATAGCAATACGACAAAAAGTTACCTCAGGCGAAATACTAGGCCCTAATTACTTTACTACTGGACCCTATTTAAAATCAGAACAACTACGGACAATCGAGGATGTAAAAACAGTTGTGAAAATACATAAGCAAAGAGGTTATGATTTTTTAAAGATTGCAGACAACTTGCCTCTAAATATATATCTAAAATTACTGGAAGAATGTGAAAACTACAAAATCCCAATAATTGGGCACTCTCAAAGGAGCCTGCCACTTGAATACTCCTTGAGGATGAAATCCATTGAACATATTGAAGAATTTATTTATTTATCAGATGAAAATAATAACTCCATTTTTAAGCAAAGTAAAGACAAATTAAATGTGTTAGCTAAACAGTTGCATGAAAGTGGAGTTTATATTGGCACAACCCTGGTTATCTTTGATTTCATAAAGAATTGTCTGGACGATGAGAAATTCAAAGCTTTTAGGCAGGATAGTCTTGTGAAATATCTTGCTAAAAAAGAAAGGGAAGATTTTCTCTCAGAGAGAAATGATTATCGTAAACTAAAAGACCGTGAGTTCGATGGCGTAAAAGCGCCAATACTATTCGACGCATACTTCACGTGGATAAAGACCTTTTCAAAAATACTGTCAGACAACAAGGTTCGTTTGCTAACTGGTAGTGATACTTATGGGATGGGGATTGTTGGGTTTTCGTTACATAAAGAGTTTGTGTTTCTACAAGAAGCTGGTATTAAACCCTATGACATTTTGTTAGCCAGCACTGTAAATCCAGCAAGATATTTAAATAAATACTCGGAAGAAGGAACTATTACTGAAGGGAAAAATGCAAATCTGGTATTACTGAATAAAAACCCTCTTGATGATATACAAAATACAAAATCTATTGAGGGTGTTATTTTAAAAGGTAAATGGTTTGACAGGCAAGCATTGAATAAAATGCTAAAAGAAGTTGAAATTGCTTTCAGATAATTCTTGACTAACAAGTATTGTTCAATCTTCCAAAGTGATTAAGAAATAAAAGTAATATAGTAAGCATAAGAAAATGAAGAAAATCAATATTCAAAATGAAATGTTTTTAGAAATCAGAGATAAAGAATTATTTAAACAAGCTCAACAATATTCTTTTGATTATTTAGAAAATGTTTTTGACAGAAATGTTTATCCTACAGAAGAAGCAATAAATAATTTATCTAAATTTGATGAAGAGCTACCTCTTTTCTCAACTAAAGCTGAAAAAGTACTTGAACAATTAAATCAATATGGGAGCCCAGCAACAACTGCAACATTAGGCGGACGCTATTTTGGATTTGTTTGCGGAAGTGCTCTGCCAATAGGTCTAGCTGCAAAGAATTTAGCAACATATTGGGATCAAGCTCCTGCTATGAATGTTCTTTCTCCAATAGGGAGCAAATTAGAATCTATTGTAGAAGGCTGGTTAGTAGAGTTGTTTAAATTACCTAAAGGTACTGTGGCTGGTTTTGTTAGCGGTACTTCCGCAGCAAATTTATGCGGTTTGGCCGCTGCAAGATATCGAATCCTCAAAAAGAATAACTGGGACATTAATAAAAAAGGATTATATAATGCCCCAAAAATAAGAATTGTAGCAGGTAAACAAGCTCATTCTACAGTTTTGAAAGCTATAGGTATTTTAAGTCTTGGACAAGAAAATATTGAATGGGTTGATGTTGACAATCAAGGAAGGATAATACCTGAAGCAATTCCTGAATTGGATGAAAATACAATATTAATTTTACAAGCTGGTAACGTTAATAGTGGTTCATTTGATGACTTTGAAACCATTTGTAACAAGGCACAAAAAGCAAATTCTTGGGTTCATATTGATGGAGCATTTGGACTTTGGGCTGGAGCTGTTGAGGACCTGAAATATTTAACTAAAGGAATTGAAAAAGCAAACTCATGGGCTGTTGATGGCCACAAAACCCTCAACACACCTTATGATTGTGGAATCATATTATGCTCAGACCAAGAAGCAATGACTTCTGCGTTTCATATGTCTGGAAGTTACATTATAGAAAGCTCTGAAAGGGATGGAATGTTTTATACTCCTGAAATGTCGCGAAGAGCTAGGATAATAGAATTATGGGCGGTAATGAAGTACCTTGGCAAAAATGGTATAGATGAAATGATTCTAACCATGAATCAAAGAGCTAAACAATTTGCAGATGAAATAAATAAAACAACAGGTTTCTATGTTGAAAATGACATTGTGTTCAATCAAGTAATCGTTAGATGCGACACAGATAAAATCACAGAAAAAGTATTAAATAATATTCAAATGTTAAGAGAGTGTTGGTTGGGAGGTTCTATGTGGTTTGGTAAAAAGGTTATGCGCGTTAGTATTTGTTCTTGGGCCACAACTAAAAATGACATTTCTAAATCTGTGAAATCATTTCAAAAGGCCTTAGAGCTAGAAATAACTAATGACAACAATGTATAAGGTTTAATCGAAAAGTTAGTACGTAAAAATCCGCTAATATTCGTGTACTAGACCTTGCTAAACTAATTCTAGCAGGAACTTGACTTTTTTCAAAACTATCTTATGCTGACATCATTATATATTAAAAACAATAATTTTATATGAAAAATTTCTTCTTTTGAAACAATTTTTATCCATTTATAATCGGGTAGTTGATTTGGTTTGTGGTAATTTGTGAAATTACTTTCCGATGCAATATCTAACTACCCTTGTACCCATTGAGATTACTGCATTTGGGCAACAAATAGGATACAAAAATTGCTAAAAAAGGGAATATTTGTAACAAGTAAAAACAAAATATTGGATTGCTATTAATACAAATATAGCATAAAAAAAACCGCCCAAGTTGAGCGGTTTCCAAAATAAAACACCAAGCCTTAATTAGCTATTCCAGAGCCTAAATAAGTACTGTTTGACAATTGTGTACCATCAGCAGCAGTAAAGGCCATAAAAAGCTCTACCGTGTCTCCTACGTAGGTAGTTGGAATTGGAACCGTTTGCGTTCCAACTGTTCTAGCTGCTCCTTCTGTGCTAGACATGGATTCCTTTTTTGAAGGATTGTAGACTAACACCATCGCTCTATCGGTGGCATTCGCATTACCTTCCATAGAGTTGTCATCCCAATTAAAGGTGACTTCCCCAGGAACTGAAAGGTCAACAGTCGGGTTTAGCGCACCGGACAAACCTCCTCTACTCACCAATGCATTTGCGTAATCCACCTCAAAGTTGGGTTCAATTCCTGTAATCGCATTGTTCAACACATAAGACATTGCTGCATTAAATGCAGTTTTCTTCACAGCTAAAAACTTGTATCCTTTCTGGATAAAAGGCTTAATAGCCTGAATAAATTCTAAAGTAGCGGTAAACTTTGTTCTTTGATTTACCTGTCCTACAGTTCTTGGATTTGCCACACTAGAAGGTTTAATTCTAATGTAGTCAATCCCTTTCCAGCTTCCACCGATAATGTTTCCAACCTTACCTGAAAGCCCTCCTAAAATACCTTGAGCAATTTTACCCATTTTTTCTAATAATTTAAATGAAACAATTTTTTGTTTGGACTTGGTACGGCTTTGGCCCGAAGCAATACCTTCCGATTAAATGTATGGCAAATATCATGCAGTCATAGGTTTAGGTAAATTGTTGCGTTCATTTGCTTTATTTTGCTGTAGCGTCAGGATTAAGAATCGCAAATTTGCTTTCTTTTAATCAGGGGAAGAGATTATGACAAATCTGATTATTTTTTTCAATCCATATAATGACAGCTATTCAATCCGAGGGTTTTGATGGATTTAATCATTCCTTTTAGTTTTGTTTTCATCTTGTTTTCTTCAGAAGCGAGCAAAAAAAAGAGCCTCCTAAAAAGGAAGCTCTGAAAGACAGCACTCGAACCAAAAGATGCGCAACGTGTACTCTTTAAAGCCAACGTAATGCACATACACATGGAATGGGCTACCTGATGTACGTATGCCCGCCAGTAACCACAGGCTACCTAAACGGGCTCTAAATAATAACTTAAACATAATGCCTTTTTTACAGGACGGTGCGATTGGTGCAAGGGCTGTGGAAAAAATACTACCCGGTTATAGTCCGTAGTTTTCAGTGGCAGTGGACAGTATCAATTAAAGAATAATTGTAATAAAAAGGAAAAAGTGAGGGTGGAGATTTTTTTCAACAGGCGAAGCGTACCCTTGTGGCTCTCGCATCCGCACGCCTGTACCTTTGCTTTTTGTTTGAGTTTTTATTTTCTTCATTGTTCTATTCAATCGCTATGGCTTGTTCGCAGTAGTCGATTTTCGGCAATGGCTCCAATGGAGGTTTTATTCCATTATCTTTCCAAACTTCAATCCGGTAAAGACAAAAAACAACCATTGTTTTTTCAAAAGAAAAAGAAAAAAGAAAGCACCGTTTTTAATGGCGTGGCCATCCTGTCAAGTTTTTTGTGAAAAATATTGCTTTATAAAAATGCCACTTCGAATATGTCTTAAAAATTGAAGCAAAATTTTTTACAAAACCCGAAGGGCTTGAACTTTATAGGATGAATGCGGTGGCTTATGGGAGCAATTTAACTTTGCTACCTTTTTATTTTTTCATCTTCAAATTGTAAAATAGTAGTGCTCATGCCCTCGATAAAATTTTTAAGTTCTGGAGCGTATGATTGGAATACTTTATTTGCGTTTGCATTAATATTACAAATGTCATAAATCATTAAACAGGTTAAATAGATTGCTAATCGAGTTAATGGGTCTGTATATTCTTTGGATATTGTTTTGCCTCTTTTCTTTTTAAAATCATCAATGGCAGGAAAATTAGAATGAATATGAATTGAAGAGTGTTTATATGCATTTATAAAAGCTCTTGTTCTAAATGTATGTTCAATTAAATCTATTATTTGCATACATTTAATATTACCATTCCTAATCAAAAAACGCCATTTACAAGATTTGTTTTCTGGATTGAAGATTTTTATAATCTGTTCTTTTTTTAAAGTCTTAATAAACGAAGAATTATGTATTTGCTGAATAGTTGAGGTGATAATATTTTCATTATCCTCTAAAACCTTTTCTACTCCTTCAAAATCCGATACATTTATTTTATACTTTTTTACTTGATAATAGCCATCTAATTTCCATAAAAGAAAACGGAATTCTTTCTCTTCTAATGTTTTTGGTTGAACAAAAATATGATTGAAAGTAGCATAAGTTTCCATAATTGCTCGAAAGACTGTATTAACAGTGAACAAGTCATAACCTGTCATCTTTAATGTTTCACCTGAATTTCGGTGTTCAATAATCCCTTTCGACAAATGATGAAATGAACTTGAATGAATTGCAAACTTATCAATGAGTAAGTTGGAATACTCCTCCCAATTTTGAATAGAGGCTTTTTTTCTAACCATATAAATTTCCGTCAATGGATTCAAAAGCAAATATTCGTAAAATATTAGGGGATTATTGTATAAAAGCTCTTTGTTCATTCAATTATATTTTATCTAAAATTACTTAAAATATTATTAAGCAGGTAATCTAAAAGGCGCGAGCCGGCTGCGAGTTGAGCGAGGGTGGTGTGGTAAATAGCCCGTTGCATATTTCTGCAAAAGGGCGTACCACACCTACGGTTTACCGCAAGGGTGGCGCATTTTTTGATTTTCACATTGTACCCAGTGGGATTTTTATAGGTAGTTCGGAATATTCAAGTTTAGGCAAGTGCAAGGATTGAAGGAAGCAATTGGAAGGCTTGGGAATAGTTTTCATTTTGGGTTTGCCTCTTTTATTGCACAAATAGGATTTGAGGAATTATAGGATTTTGAGGAAACGATAAACTTCAAGACAAAATAAAGGCAAACCCGGAATGTAAAAACTATTGAGCGTTGGATGGAATTTGCTGACTGAATGAGTTGCTCTTGTGTACACTTTGCAAAATAGGATAATCCGCAGTGTTAATTGAAGTTCAAGATATCCTTAAATTAAAGATTGTCAATTCAATAACAAATATTCTGAATCGTACTGCGATTATCTTATTTGCAAACTTGAGAGGTTCAAAAAATGTGACACCCGCAGACCCACAGTTTTATATGTTCGGAATATTAAATGAGCACGAAAGTTAAATGAAAGGCTCAAATTTGAAATAAAAGCGGATTTACTGTGGGTTTTGCCCGAAGCGACCCGCAGGCTCGCATAAAGTGAAGCAGCGGTTGTACCCAATAAAAACGCTCGCGCAGCGAAACCTTATTGGGTTTGGGTACAAGAGTAGCTGCGGGTGAGGAAGGAGCGTAATGTGTGTAATAAAACAAATGAATAGTGCCAACGAGGACGTTTCGCCGCAGTGGTACTATTTATGGTACCGGCAAGGCATCTTGTACTACACTTGCAGATAGCCCAAATGGTAATTGTATTATAGATTAAAAAATCTAGATAGATGTCCAAGCCTTGACGGTATGTTTTATGGAACAAAATGGAGCGACTGACGAACACCTTATTACCTGCCCCTCCTAGATGTCCAAATTTTGTATTGATTCATGGGACGAAGACGGAATGGATTTTGGACGGAATTGAGGGCAATGGCAAAAAGTACTGGCAGTAATGACTGCTATTATAAAATTGAAAATTACAATTAAGATTGTCATTACTGCGAGTACTGCGGGGAAATGGAGGCTCTTGGGAATGAATGAGTGTAGGCACGGAACGAATGAATGAGCATGTGCCGGAGGTGGGGATTGTATGTAAAGAATCTTTGTTAATTGTCTAAATATTCATTATCTGAAACTTTTTCCAACCATTCTGTTGGGCCATCAACCCGACTTGTTATAGCAACTTGAATAAATTCACTATCTTCTGATGCACCATGCCAATGTGGAAGGTTTGGAGGACATTTAACGACATCTCCTTTACTTAAAATTCTTTTCGGACTTCCTTTCTCTTGGTAATATCCTTTGCCTTCAAGTGCCAAAATTATCTGTCCATTTGGGTGTAAATGCCAATTTGTGCGTGCGCCAGCTTCAAATGTGACACTACCAACTGAATTTTGATTAATACTATCCGCTTCCACCAACATTTCCAACCAAGCATTTCCCGTAAAATTGTTGTTCTCTATTTTATTTCCTTTATTGAATTGCAAAGTTTGCTCTGGTGAAGGAACTTCTTGATTTTCTTGCTTACAAGAAAGTATAATAGCTGTGATGAAACAAATACTTATTATGGTTTTCATTTTCATTTTATAGATGTTTTTGATAAAATTGCTTTAATTTATTCAGTGCTTGATTGACGTATTCAGGTTTATAATAGGTTTGAATATGCGTGGCTCCGTCAATTAAAAATAGTTCTTTGTCTGTGGCATTTATTGCTTTCGAGAATGCTTCATCGGTCATATATTTTGTATCAGCTTTACTTCCTGCCATCATCAGCAAAGGCTGATTGATTTGTTCAATTTGGTCTGTGGCATCCCAAGTCATTAAATCCATTAAGCTGCTTGTAGTATAAAGAAAGGTTGAATTGGGATGTGCGTGGGTACGATAATAATATTCATATCCTTCACGATACAAATCGGTTGCTGTATTGGCAATTTCTTCATTGGTGATACTTGCCACTCCTGAATAGATAGGTTTTCCGCCTGTTTCTATTCGTTTGTCTAGAGGAATATTTGAATTGGCAACTTCCTGTGCACGGGCATCAGAAGCTTTTTTCAATCGTTCCTGAATGGTTTCCAATTGCGAATTTTGAAAGCCATTCCGTCTTACCAAACCAGAATTAAACATACTCAAGGTTGCAACAGCTTTAAAGCGTTTATCGGATTGGGCTGCTTTCAATGTATAACCACCGCCCCCACAAATGCCTAAAGCGCCAATACGATTGACATCAACTCCTGGATAGTGGGAAATAAAATCGGTCATTCCGTGAATGTCTTCTGTACGAAATTGCGGTTTATCTGTATGTCGTGGCTCTCCGCCACTTGCACCTTGATAGGCTGCATCTGCAGCAATGGTGATGTAACCTGCTTCTGCCAATTTTTGTGCATATAGACCAGCGGTCTGTTCTTTAATACCTCCATTGGGATGTGCAACTGTAATTGCTGGATAGGAATTTGATGGGTCATAATTGGCGGGTGTGTAAACATTTGCTGCTATATCAATTCCGTTTAATTTGTAAGTAACGGGATGGATGTTGACTTTTCCTTTTACGTTTTCTGAAATGGCTCCCTTATAAACCAAGGTATATGGATTTTTTTGGTCCGTTTGAGCTTTTGTAATATTCATTGTAGCCAATGTTAAAAGAGTTGCTATAATTATTCTATTTTTCATTGTTTTCGTGCTTTTAAATTTAAATGAAGGCTAAAGGAGTTTTGAAAAAGTTAAATTGGTCAATTTCCAGTCCTTATTATCCTTTTGATAAACTTCTGTTACCATAAAGCGATTGGTTACTTCGTTAGTGCCTACTACTGCTAAAAGCGTTATTTCATTCCAAACAATGGCGGTATTGCCAAAGAGTTCTACGGAAACATTATGCACATCGGCTTTTTTGTACCAAATGCCACCGCTTTTTATTACTTGTAGCTCACGTTCTGTTCCCCAAGTGCCACCCATGTGCACAAACTTTGCTTTCTCGTGAAAGAGATTTGTAAGGCTATCTACATTTTTATCTGCCATCCATTGCCATTTTGTTTTTGAAAGGGTTTTTATATCCTCGATTAATGATGTGCCTGAATTTGAAGTTTTATCCAGCCTTTTCTTGGTTAACCAATCTGACATTAATTCTGCTATTTGTTTATTGTTTAAATCTGACATTGGGAAATGCGTGTTGCCTTTAATGCCTATTTCTGGCAGTACGACTAGCGTGACATCACCTCCTGCATCATTTACTGCTTTTGTCCATCTACGAGCCATTGTAAGAGAAGCGCGCCATTGTTCTTGAGCAGGATTTTCTACAACTGTTTCTGGAATGTAATCTCCATAATAAATTACGATGGGAATTTTGGTGAGTTTATTGAATTCTTCACTTGATACCCCTCGGGCACTTAAAGTACCGCCCACAAAAGGAAGGGGTTCTGGAATATTATTTTCAGGAAAAACAAAATTACTACCAGGCTCATACGATACAATGGCTTTAATATTGTCATTTTTAATTGCTGTTAGCCACCCCTGACCTCCACTGTGGGAATGTGTTACCAGAATGCCATCTCCTATTTTGTCAAAAAGTGCTGAAACGGCATCTATGTTAATATTGATGTCCAAAGGACCTGTATCTGGTGTGCTCTGACGAAAAAATTGATTTAACGCTTTTGGGTCTTTCGAGAATTGTATGTCCGGATAGAATGTTGTGCCTACGCCCATTCTGAAAATACCAAACCAAAGTTGGTCTTCGGTTCGGGCTTCTATTAACTTACCTTCCAAACCTTGACCTGCAAGTCCTCTTCTGGGCTGGTCTAACAAATAGACTGGAAATCCCTTTTTTAAAAAAATACTTTGATATCCTTCACGGCCATCGGGTGTAGTTTGCCACGTTCGCATTGATTGGCCATAGCCGTGCCAAAATACCAATGGCAACTCTTTGGCTTCAAAAGGGATTTGATAGAATACTGTTGCGTGGTCTCCGTGCAGGGTTTGCCCTTCGGTAGATTGGTTTGTTGGATTGAATGCACCGTGTTTAATAGGGTCAAAAGTTCCTGGGCTTACTTTTACGTCACCACCAACGGCAAAAGTGCCTTGCTCCTGTATTACTAAATAATTGGTTTCATTATTTTGAGCACTGACAATTAAGAAACCAAAAATGGTAACTATCGATAAAATGACTTTTTTCATTTGTAATGTTTATTTTGATTAAACAAATTTCGGAATAATATAACAGTGAAGCTTATATGAATTACCGAGACTTATACCAATGTTACTGATGTATTTATTCCAATTCTTCTATGATTTTTTTAGCAGATTTTATTTTTTCTGTATCTAAATAAGGTTGCAATATTGTAACCAAATGCTCCATTTGCTCCTTGGTAAATCCTTGGATGATTCCTATTTTCAAGTGTGAGTTCAACATTGGTTCTACATTCCCCAAGGCAATTAATGCGGAAATGGTTATAAGTTCCCTTTGCTGAAAGCTCAATACATCACGTTCAAAAATATCGGCAAATAAATGTGCTTTTAGAAAGGTGTCTATTGCAGGTGAAAATTGTTGGTATTCAGGTTGTTTTTCTGGTAAAGGACTTTGCAACAATTCTTCCAAAACAGCTTTTCCTCGTTTGTATTTATTACCACTATCATCTATTGGCGATGCTTCTCTACCTGGAACATCCACAATTCCGTTAGCTTTTCTTTCGTCTAACACTGAAATTAAACTATTTAAACCACTAATACTTTTTGGAAATCCTACATAGGCGTAGAGATGCACCAATTCTTCCTTAATTTCATTAACAGTTAATCCATTGTCCAATCCTTGAGATAATGCTGGTTTCAAATTATCCCAATCCCCTTTTGCGGTTAATGCTGCAATGATGGCAATGCTCTGTTGCTGCTTATTTAGTGTCTGCGCTGTAAGTTGAACGCTGATACCGCTTATTAATAGTGCAATGATTACCTTGTATAGTTTCATTTGTTTTGTCTTATTTTAAAATCCAATTTTCTCCAGCCAAGTAGCTACTTGATTTTTTACTTCAATCAATTTTTCACCTTCCATTACAAATAAAATCCCATCGCGTTCAATGCCTCCCTTTGTGGAATAACCCTCTAATATTGTGGAATTGGGACATAGCTCTTCAACCGTTCTAAAACTGCTACCTACGCCATAGCCTGCATTGGTATTGAATGGAATGACTGTTTTTCCACTTAAATCATTATTTGACAAAAAACTTTTCATTGGTGGTGGCATCTGCATATCCCAAGTTGGGAAGCCCAGAAAAACTGTATCATAATTTTCTAAATCATTTATTTTGGTTTTCAATTCAGGCAAGAATCCATCTTCGTTTTCCTTATCTACCTGTTGAACTATTGCTTGATAATTTTCAGGATATGGATTTACCAATTCGAGTTCCACCAAATCGCCTCCAACCTGTTTTTGGATAATTTTAGCTACTGTTTCAGTATTATTGGTACGTGACAGATAAACGATTAAAATATTTTTTGACAGAACCGTTTCTGTTTCAGTTTGTTTTTGAGACACTTTTTTTTGGTCTACGTTGCATCCAGTAACATTGAAAATAGAAAATAAAAAAAGTGAGACGATTATTTTCATGACTTTATTGTTTTTGTGGTGCTTCAACTTTTGAAAATTGCAGAACAAATTCAGGCAATCTTGCACCTACTATTTCTATGTTAGCTAGTTCATTGTTGAATTGTTGCCATTCTTCATTAGATAACTTTACAGCATCCGCACCAATATTTTGTTTCATATGTGCCATATTGGTAGTTCCCGGAATTGGAACAATCCACGGTTTTTGGGCCAACAACCAAGCCAATGAAATTTGGGCAGGTGTTGCTTCTTTTTCTGTGCCCCATTTTTGAAGTAACTTTACCAATTCCATATTTTTAGGCAAGTTTTCTGGGGAAAAACGAGATTCTGCTCCACGAATATCTCCTTGGGCAAACCTTGTATTTTCATCAATTGCACCAGTTAAAAAACCGACACCCAATGGACTCCAAGGCACAAAACCAATGCCTAATTCTTCGCAAAGTGGAATAACATCGTCATCAGAACCGTGATAAAATAGGGAATGTTCATTTTGAATGGCTGCCATAGGATGTTCAGCGTGTGCCCGTCTTACAGTTTGCAGCCCAGGTTCAGAAAGACCATAATGTAACACTTTCCCTTCCTGCATCAAATCTTTGATGGCTCCTACCACATCTTCAATTGGTACTTCGGGGTCTACGCGATGTTGGTATAATAAATCGATGCGGTCAGTTTGCAGACGTTTTAACATGCCTTCGACGACTATTTTGATGTGTTCGGGTTTGCTGTTTAATCCCGCTAATCGCTTTCCAGTTTCTTGGTCAATGTTCCAACCAAATTTGGTTGCAATTTTAATGTTATCACGAAAACCTTTTACACCTTCCCCTAAAATCCGTTCTACTTCAAAAGGGCCATAGGCTTCCGCTGCATCAAAAAAAGTGACTCCATTATCATAAGCTGTACGAATGATATGATGCATTTCTGAACGTAAAGGAATGGTGGTTTCGTACCTTCGACTCATATTTTGCACGCCGAGACCTATACTTGATACCTCTAAAGAATTTCCTAGTTTTCTTCGACCAGAAAGTGCGGCCGTTGCATTGTTTGCACTTTTAGATGTTGATGCATTTGCACAGGCAACCATCAATGTTGATGGGACAAGAGCCGTGGCCATTGTGGCCAATCCTGCTGTTCTTAATAAATCTCTGCGTTTCATACTATATATTTATTGGATTATTTTACGGTGGATGCGAACCATTTTACTCTTTCTGGGTCTTTGTGGTCAAAGAATTTTGTGGTGTTTGTGTCTAAAGATGCAATGGAATCCATCTCTTTTTCAGTCAATTCAAAATCAAATACATCAATGTTCTCTTTTATTCTAGAAGGTGTTACCGATTTCGGTATGACAACTATGTTTCGTTGTATCATCCAACGCAAAGTTACTTGAGCCACGGATTTCCCGTATACTTTACCTATCTTGGAAAGTAGCTCATTTTGGAAAAAATCACTTTTACCTTCGGCAAAAGGAGCCCATGATTCGTGCTGGATATCAAATTCATTCAACACTTTATGGTCTTCTCCTCTTTGGTAGAAAGGATGGGTTTCAATTTGATTTAAAGCTGGTTTTATTTCGTTAAAGCTCACTAAATCCACCACACGGTCTGAAAAAAAATTGCTCACGCCAATGGCTTTTGCCTTTCCTTCATTATTCAATTCTGACAAAGCACGCCAAGAGCCATAAATATCATTATACGGTTGGTGCAATAAATACAAATCAATATAATCCAATTGAAGTTTACTCAATGATTCGTCAAAGGCTTTTTTGGCCTTTTCATAACCGTAATCGGAAATCCATAACTTGGTAGTAACAAAAAGCTCATCTCTGTTAATGCCACTTTCTTTAATAGCGTCACCCACGGCTTTTTCATTACCATATATTTGTGCTGTATCTATACTTCTATAACCCGTTTCGAGGGCTGTCAATACACTTTTTTTACATTCATCGTGATTTGGGATTTGAAAAACTCCATACCCCAATATGGGCATTTTTACGCCATTGTTCAAGGTAACATATTTCATTTTATATAGTTTTTAATTATTAATATTTCGGTATTACAAAGGTGGTACAATAATGAAGAGTAGACCTTATATCAATTCCTGATAGACTTACCAATATTACTGATATGCCTTATTTATAGATTGTTGAAGCAATCAATTTAGTACTTTTGAAGTTTAAACATTGATGCAATGGAACGAAATTTTAACTTCAATACAGTAGATGAATACAATCAATTCAATCAACACGAAACTTTTCATCCGTTGGTTAATGTGATTGATTTTTCAAAAGCAGCTATCCGTACAGGGTCTAAAATGTATTTTAATCTCTATGGAATATTTTTGAAGGACGTAAAATGCGGCGATTTAAAATACGGGAAACAGACCTATGATTATCAGGAAGGCACTTTGGTTTTTGTGTCTCCAGGTCAAGTGATAGATGTTGTAAATAAAACTGATGCCTATCAACCGATGGGTTACGGCTTGGTGTTTCATCCTGATTTATTATTAGGGACACCGTTGGCAAATGCGATGAATGGCTATAGCTTTTTTAATTACCAATCCAACGAAGCCTTGCATATTTCACAAAAGGAAAAACAGATTATCATGGATTGCTTTGCTAAAATTAATTTTGAATTACAGCAGAACGTGGATAAGCATAGTAAAAAGCTTATAGCCTCCAATATTGAACTGTTTTTAAATTATTGTGAGCGTTTTTACGACCGACAGTTTATCACTAGAGAGCATATCAATTCTGATATTCTATCAAATTTTGAAGCGATGCTCAATGATTATCTTACAACCGAAAAGGCTCAAAACATTGGTTTTCCGATGGTGCATTACTTTGCAGAGCATTTGAATTTATCATCCAATTATTTTGGGGACTTAATCAAAAAAGAAACTGGTAAAACTGCGCAGGATTATATACAGTGGAAGGTTATCAATGTGGCGAAACAGCGCATTTTTGACGATAGCAAATCGATTAGTGAGATTGCTTATGAGTTGGGATTTAGTTACCCACAACACTTTACACGCTTATTTAAACAACAGGTGGGACAGACGCCTAGTGCTTTTAGGAATTTGAACTAGAATGACAAAAAGCAAAATGTTGTGTAAAAATGTTTTACAGAATGGAACGACTGACGAACACCTTATTACCTGCTCACGGATGTTTAATGGTTTTTTCTATAAACAAATTAAATGAAATTACATCAACCCTTTTTTCTTCATCAATATAATATGATGTTTTAAATTTTTATCATCTTTGAAATATGGATGTTTTTCCAATTTTTTATATTCATTAATCACATTTTCTGAAAAACCTTCGCTTTCTGTTAATGTCAATATTCTTTGCATTTCTTCTGCTCTAAACTTTGCTTTATCTACAAACGCCTCTCCATTTTCAGGTTTATCATAATGTTCTTGAATTTTAAAATGAGTATCAATAGTGCCTGATTTACCTATTAACCAATTAGAAGCATTGCTTTGTGTTATGGCATTAGTAGTAAATGCAAAATCCTTATCGTGCACAAGTCTATTGATTTTTGTGTCACCATCTGCATAGGTATTTGGATGAATTTCTAAAAAATGATAAGGGTCTAATGGTAAAGTTATCACAGAATCAATATCAAATAGACCAGCAAACTTATTTGTTTTCATATGTCTAATTGAAACAGGATTATCACAAGTAATCAATGGACCTGATTTATCTTCAATCTCAATTACATTTATAACACATCCATATTTAAAGTGAACAAAATTCATCCATTGCTCAAGATGTTTGAAGTGAAATATTGTCTTATTCTCTATATTAAACTCCTTCTTAACCTCTTCAATCTCATCTTTATGAAATGTGACTTGCTTTCCAAAATAGTCTAAAGTTATAATGCCTTCTTTATTTGCATAAGGTACCGTATTGTCTAAAATTTCATTAGTTATCTTATTATGTTGAGTTAGATAATGTGGTGTCCTAAAATATAATGATAAGCAAACGTATAAAATTTGCCATTTTTGGTTTTCATCAACCTTTCTTATTGATTTATCAGTGAGTATTTTATAAATATTAGGGTATTCCGAATCTACATTATCAGCATAATATTTTTCCAATGCAAATTTCTTTGTTGGGTCATTAGTTTCTATTGTATAAATGTGTTTCTCTAAACAAATATCTTTTGTACTGATATTCTCAATTAAATTTTCGGCTTCTAAATTATATGCATCTACCAAGAAAGTTTTCTTATCTTTTGGAATTGCGAAATTTTTGAGATATGAACGCGGAATATAATGTTGTCTTACAGGATTTGACATAATTAAGTTATTTTATGAAATTTTTGTTTTACCTATCTTTTCCAACAGAGATTCAATATTTCTTATTATTTCTTTGAAAAAAATCGGGTTATCAAAAACTATTTCAAATTTATAATCTGAAGACACGTAATTTTTTAGCTTAAATCTTCCTTTACCAAAACTCTTAATTGTATTAAACTTTCTATCACTATTGTTAACAGTATCGTTATTCTTGATGATACCCTTATGATGTACTATTAAATTTCTGACTTGTCTAAAATCATCCATAAATTTCCATTCTGGATTAAGCAACGAGAAATCAACTTTTGCAGATTGCCTTAAAAATTTTTTAATCTTATCAATATCATTGTTTCCGTTTAAGTCATCGACCTTGTAATCAGTTTTTTTAAAATGAGCGAACCTGTCACAACCTCTCTTCAACACATCTTCTAAAAAAGAATATAATTGTATAATTTGAGCATTTCTGTAGCTTTTTATATATACATCATTAAACATAAAAATATTATCTATAAATGAATCTTGAACGTGATTAAGATACTCCTCCGAATAATCAGATTTATCCTTTTCTTCTGACTTATGAAATTTTTCGTATTCAGATTTAATGCTCTTTAACTCTCTTTCAAAATGAGTTTCCATATGGTTCATATAATCTTCTATTAAATGAAACTCAAACTGAATGAACCCCAATCCCATTATTGACTTTAGTGATTCGTCTTTTCTTGTCCTTGACATATTTAAATAATTACAAAAACCACAATTTATCTTTAGCATGTTCAGGAACGGTCTGTTCAAAGCGTGGGGCGATTTGCGCGACCATTTCAGGGTATTTTATGGTGATTGGTACATTTTGTTGTTGAAGGGATTTCCAGTATAATTTACTGAATTGATATACTTGGGTCAGTAAATCCAACACTACATTGGCATCTTCAAATGCATCTTCATCTGGGCTGCTTATTCTTATTTTAATTGGAAACGGATAGCCTTCAGTCGCTCCATACGTTTCTGAATCGTCGTATCTTGCATTGTTGAATAACAAGAATTGATTATGACCAACACGTACATAGGTTCCACTTTTTGGCATATATCTTTCTTTCCAATTGAGGTCGTAAGCAATGATGTCTTCGGATTCTGTTTTGTTGATGTTTAGAATGTAGAGCGGAACATTCAGACCTAATTCATTCATGCCGTCTTTTATGGGTTGGAGTTCTTCATAACTCATTTCCTTGTAAAAATGAATCACTACTTTATCTGCTTCTGCTACCGATGTAAATTCTCGTATAGCTTTACAAATACTTCCTGCCAATAGAGTTGTTTCATTTTGGGTAAAGTATTCAAACTTTCTGAACAGGCCATTGTTTTGAAAACTAAAGGCACTTGCAATATATCTTCTGTTTTCGTCTTGATTTGTGAATGCTCCTACTCCAATTACGAGTTCCTTTTTATCTGTTACCGCCAACTTCCAAGGCACACCGCCTAATTTGGCATGTAATGCCAATGAAATGTTGTTTAAATGCCATTGGTACTTACCTATGTTTTGGGCAATATCATCATAATCTATTGCTTGAGTGACGATACCTTCGTTAAGTAGCAATTCCTTCACTCGCACATACACCATCCTATCTGCTGTATCAGGTGCATATTTGTCAAAAGGGCTTATATAAAAGGCTGCATAGGCTACATTTTCTTCAAAGTCTAATTGTTCCAGCTGCTCCTTGATTTCGTGCAATGGATTGTTTAGGTTTTGGTATTTTATAAAGTGTTGGCCCGCTAATGTGAATGGTATGTTGATATAGTCGCCCAATCCTTTATAATAGTCATTGATACCTGTTTTTAAATAGGTAGTCAGTTTTTTTATTACTTCTTGATGGCTTTCGTGATGTATAAAGAAGAACTTAATATTTTGGTTTTTCGGTCTGCGATATGGGCTGCAACGACCTATCATTTTTTTTGGTATCAATCCGGTGCGCTTGTTGCCAAACTCTAACAATCCTATTTGAGGGTCAATATGATTGACGCGGGCTTTGGGTACATCTATAAATATATCCCTATAGATTGGTATGACTTCCTTAAAGCCTTCTGTAAAAAGGTATTTTGTTGCAAAAGCCGAAATCGCCTTTATATATTTTGCATATTTATTTTGCCTGTCTGGGGCTTCCAAAGGAATATTTAAAGCTTTCGCCAGTTCTAAATTGAATATTGGGAAGGCCTCTTTAAAATTAATATTATTGTAAAATTCCTCTTTATCTTCTGTGTCTAAATCCATCTGATAGTTAAAGGTACTTTGCTCATAGACACAGCGCTTAATGATGGTACTTTCCTCAATATCTGCGACTGATGTTTTAAGGACTTTGGATGTGCCATCAAAAGATACCACCAATTCGGGATAGTCGGACACTGTTGTGAATTGGATTTTTAAAGAGAACTTGTAATATAGATTGTAATGTTCGTTTTTGGTTTTTAGTGCTTGAATCCATACTTGGGTATCCCCTACAAAGTTTCGACAAACTATATTTCCTTGTGCTATAAAATAATGTTTGATACGATTTTTGAGATATTGTTTGTAGATACGCAATTCTTCATCATACATTTCCATTTGTAAACCAATACTGCCTTCCGTTTCTTCTGTAAAGGTTGTGTAGATGAATTCCGTGACCTTTGGGTCCAACTCTGGGAAGGTTTCTAAAATTTGAGGTGAAAATTTAGAACGGTGAATTAGATGACTCCCTTCGCTCTCGTGAAGTGAAAAATAGAATGTTGGCGATTGTGCTGGCCAATTAAAGGAAAGGATGTTGAATTTTAGGTGTTCTTGCATGGAATAAGCGGTTGTTAGGTTTTACATATTTGGTTTATTGGGTCTTATTAATGATAATTAGATTTATTGCCATAAAGGCTCTTTTTGCCAGTCTGGTTTCATACCTAAAGCCAAGGGGTCTACATTGGGATATTTATAAAACAAGTTAGCCAATCGCTGTGTAAAACTGTTGTTTGGCTGTATGGTATCAAGCATGTACTTCATTAAACACATGTGAACATACAGTTGTTTAAACTCATGCTGTTTGGGAACATTGTCTGCTTCAGTAATCCAAGGATTTGGCGGATTGGGCAACAGTTTTACTGTACTAGGCAAATTACGGTTCCATAATCGGGAATGGTGGGCACAGAAATTCCTTATTTGAGCGATGGATTGTAACCAACTGGGTAGATAGGTATGGTTAACTGCACCGTACTCTATTGCAATGGCATCTTTAGAGTTCACGGAGTGGATTAAATTACCATATAGTTTTGACAAATTCCCAAAACTTACTTGCTCCAGACTTTTCCAAGCTGGAGGAAATCGTAAATCATCTTTATGCTTATTGAAGTGATTTTTGATTGTCACATCCTTACTTCGTGCTCTTGTAATCTCTTCTTCAATCTTTGCAAGTGTTCGTGAAAATTGCAGTCTATCGATGAATATTTCTGAATTACAAAACCACCAAGGGCCGATTTCATGCGAGAGGTTATAGATAAGTTTGGTTCTTAAACTGATTTCTATTTTTTCAATCACATCAAACAATAACAAGCGAAGCTCTGCATCAAAATTGTATAAGGCTATGACATCTGTAAACCTACTATTGGGTTTGAACGTGTGTTGTTCTTTGTCTGCTTGCATGACATACCAATACTCGCCAAGACGGTAATAACTAATATTGGCCAAGTATTTTTCTGCCAATGGTACATTGGTAATTTCCAAGCCTCTTTTCTGCAATTGAGCAATCTGTTGTTGTATGGTAAAAGGCTTTTTGCTAAACATTGGAAAAGGCATTGCTGTTTAACAAAGGGAAGGTATATAAAGCAAAAGACACACCCTGGGACGCTGTTCTAATGGGTAGCGTGGTGTGTACTGTTAGTGCAAAAGTACAAACATTATACCATTTTTTACAACTTTCTACCATATTTTTTACTTTTCTGTACATATTTTGGGCTTACATTTCGACCATTTTTATTTAAACTGTGCCGTAAAAAACAAACCTCTATCAATAACATCCGCTATATCTTCACTGGATTTAGCCTGTGCATTCATGGATAAAAGTATCTTTAAGTATTCTTGAGTTTCGTAACTTAACTCTTGCTTAAAAAAGATGTCTATTGCCTGTTCTATTCTTTTTTTAAGAACAACTAATTCTTTTTGACTATTCCCCTTTTGTTCTGCTCTGGTAAGGGTGTAATATTCACCTTTTGAGGGTCTTGTGATACGTTTGTCAAATCTATAAGCTCTGTTTAAAAATGCTTCAAGATTCATTGCTTTCATTTCTTCCGTTGCCATAATTTTTATATTTAAAAGATTGCCGCGCTTCGCTCGCAATGACATCCATATTTATTTCTATGAGTTTTCCACTATTTCACGTTCTTCTAGTGTAAGGCCGTAGAGGTCGTACACCATTGTATCTATTGCTTTTTCTGTTTGGGTGATTTGGGTTTGTAGGTCTTGGGCTTTTTTCTTGTTTTCCTCAAATAGCTCCAGCCACTCAAACTCGTCTTTTTTGGTGAGTAGTGTGCCTCCTGATGTTTTTATGGCTTTGTTGAGTTCTTTAATAAAGTCTGCGAAGTCTAACTCGTACCAATTTTCGAGTTTGCGGGTTAGTTTTACTATTTGAAATTTTGACGAAAGGTAACCTTGAAATCTTGAATTTAAACTTTGAAATTCATTTACAAAACCAATGACATCATTTGCTTTTTTTTCAAATTCATCTTCGTTTTTTAATTTCGGAATGGGTATTTGTTCAAAATATTGAGGTTTTACTTCTATATATCCTCCACTACGAACAACACATATTGATTTAAGAAACAGCCAAACAACTTTTGAGTTTAATATACAAAGCAAAGTCTTACTATCAACAGGCAAAAAAACAGCTGGTGCATTAACAAAAGTTCCTACTGAATCGAAACAAAATTTATTAGAGTTTTGAAGGTTAGGAAAAATAATTTTAGGCTTGTTGAATAAATGATAATAAGCACAATTTCTTAATTCCCACCAATAATCCCCTTTATCATACCTATTTATTGCTCTTTCTTTATAGGGCAGTAAATGATTGAAGATTTCGGGAAAGTCCTTTGTAATATTCAGAAGTTTTTCATCTTCTGAAATCTCATTACCATAAACTTCATTTGTCCATTTGCTTTTAAATAGAACTAACTTTTGTTCTGCTTTTTGGACATTCCATTTTTTAATTTCTTTTCCTTCTAAAATAGGTTTTATATGTTCTGAAATAGACCAATTATTTTGTACTATAAACGCATCATTTAATGCTGTTTTAACCCCATAATAACATTTCCCATAAGAATGTCGTAAAGTGGGATGCTTGGAGATTTTATTTAAAATATTAGCTTTTTCAACTGAAGAAAATGACCAAGCATTGGAATCTAATGATGATTGTAATACATCTATCTCATTTTCAATATCTATATCAATCACCCGAGATTGAGAAGACTTTGGGATTTTTTTATAAATAAACTTACTATTACTATCAATGTGATTTGCAAGAATTAGAATGACTGGATATGTAGTTGCGCCTTCAAAAATTTGAACTTCAGTAAAATCAATGTATTGTTTTAAGTCCGTATTATTTGTAAGGTATTCTCTTAATACTTTACCTGCGGTTGTTTTATCGAAAGTATTGGAGATGTAACCCATTAAACCAATTTTGTTAATAATCTTTGAGCCTAATTCGTAGAAATAGGCAAATAAATCACTGGCAGAATGGTAGACTTTATAATTCTTTTCAAAATATTCTAAATAGTTAGTAAGAAGTTCAGCTCTTACATAAGGCGGATTCCCAATGATGACATCGAAGCCTTGAGATTGCCGCGCTTCGCTCGCAATGACGTTTCGACTTTGCTCAACGCTGGCTCCTGTATTAAAAATTTGAGGAAATTCCTGTTGCCAATTAAAAGCTTTATCACCTGCAACTGCTTTGCTATCAATGAGCGAATTACCGCATTTGATATTATTACTTAAATCGTTGAGCTTGCGCCGTGGTTGTGCGGTGCGCAACCAAAGGGATAGTTTGGCAATTTCTACCGATTCTTCATTGAGGTCTACACCATAAATATTGTTTTCGAGAATTGTAGTTTCTATGTCGCTTAAAATGAAGCCACCACCCAAAACTTTAGCCTTTAGTTCATCAATGTAGCGGTGTTCTTTAATCAGAAAGTCCAAGGCTTGGTTTAAGAATGCACCAGAGCCACAGGCAGGGTCACAAATGGTGATTTGCAATAGCCACGCTCTATAGGCATCTAACACATCCAACAACTGTTTTTTGGTGTTTTGGTGTGTGCCTTTTTTAAGCTCGAAATAAGCTTCTTCCTTAAAGCCCAATTCATCTTTTTTCTCTTGGCAGAGTTTGCCAACGGTGTTTTCTACAATGTATTTGGTAATGTATTTTGGGGTGTAGAATACGCCATCTTTTTTGCGTTTGCTCTTTTGCTTGTCGAACTCGCTACCTTCTATTTCGGCATTGACACTTTCAATTTCGTTGAGTGAGTTTTCAAAGATATGTCCAAGAATATTGACATCTACCTGACTGCTGAAATCGTATTTGGCAAGTTTATAGGTGTGCTTATACAGTAAATTATCGTCAATTTCGAGATTGTCCAAAATGCTATCCGGTTTGAATAGTCCACCGTTATAGGCATAGATTTCTGCTCTTGAGGTTGTGCCCTTTCTACCTTCATCCAAGAAATGAAAGTATTGTTTAAAAAGATTGTACAATGGTCGTTCGTCTCCAAAATCAATATCGGCTTTCCATTTGTCCAGGATTTGGATGGTTGAATTTGGTGGCAGTAAATCCCTGTCTTCAGCAAAAAAAATGAATAGAAAACGGTCTATGAGCTTTTGGGATTTTTTGAATAGGGATAGCTTGACGTTTTTTTCGAGGGCTTTGTTCTCATTAAGCCCTTCGACATGCTCTGGGTGACTGTTTTCGTTTTGAGATTGCCGCCCACTTCGTTCCTCGTGGTTCCCAATGACAGCATCAATCTTAATGCGTTTGGCGTTACGCTTTACCAAGTCTCTAAAGAGTTCGCGCTTAAATACCGAGTAATCGTTATAAAACTGTTTTGTGATTTTGTCCTCTTCCACTAAAGATGCTTCTTTTATGGTTAAGGGAAGATTGTTCATTATGTTGTCCTTGTGCAGACAGAGATATAACAATGCGAAGTCATCAATAGCCAATGTAAACAGATTGAACTCCAAAAACTCGGTGGCATCGTTGATGTAGAACCTCAACTTCTCGAAGTTGGAAGTAATGACATAGACACAGGCTTTTTGGTTGGCTTTGTAGTCGAATGCCTGTTTACGAATACTTTCCAAATCCTTTGTATTTGTACCCTTTAATTCTATTACGCCAATCGCATTGCCATTTTTTAAAATAGCTCCATCGGCTTTACCTGCTCCCGATTGGTTTTTGAACTCGGTTGTAAGATTAAAGTCAGGTTTCGGATTTAGTGTATAATCCAATATGTTAACGAACAACTCTGTTAAAAAGGTCGCTTGAAATTGCTCTTCTTTTGAGTTTTTGATATTCTCCTGGATTGCAAGATTATGGAAATACTTGGAATATTTTTTATATGCCCTATCAATTGCTGATTGGTCCTGTTGTGCTAGATATGTTTTTAATACTGATGTTTGGAATAATGGCATTTAGTTACATTTAGTTACAAATAAGCATGACTTTTATGACCTCATAAAAGCAAATGCTTAAGGTATTAATAGTTAGGGAGAATTACGTTTCTAAAATAGTAAAAGAAAACAACATTCAACCAACCACAAACATTATTTTAAAAGTAGTTTTTAACATTCATTCATTTATGCGGGAAACCGTATGAAAAAAATGGTTGTTGAGGATATTGAGGATTTGAAGGATTTTAAAGATTTCGCATTTCCTTAAAATCCTCATTTCCTTTATTCCTCTTTTGAAGTATTTGAGTAGGCATTATGAGCTTCTCGATGGATTAGTCCAGTTTCAACAAATTTGGAGATGTAACCTTCTGCTGTTTTATGGGGAATGCTGTGCTTATCCGCCATATCCAAATAATCTTGTCTAGAAAATTGTTTTGGTAAACTATCTAGAAAACGCTCTTTGCGATTTTGGCGTTTTGGTGCATTTGGCTCCATTGGTAAATCGTTGAATACTTTGCTACTGTGTTTAATGAGAATTTTAATGCAATTTAAAGCGTTTTGAAAGTCTATATCCTCACATTGCTTCACGTTTGTCACTTCACCATCTTCCATAATCCTAAACGCCGTAAAAAGCATCATTAAACGAAAAGCTATCAAGCCTAATCGTCGCACCGTAGCCATATATTCTTCTGGCTGCAAATTGAGGTATTTGGTTTGCAAAGATTCGAAAAAGACATTAAACTGTTGTTGCTGTGAGAGAGATAAACCTATCTCTATTTCAGGATTATTTTTAAGGGTTTTGTACAGTTCCAAAAATTCCTGACCTAATTGTGAATAATAATCGTCCAATCCTGTTTTGAAATTTGATTCAAATACATTTTTCCAATGTGGTTTGATATTCATATAGTAGAATATAAACCTACTGAACAACCCATTTTCGGCGTTTGGAATAAGTGTTGCCACTTGCTTTGGAGTACCAGAAAGTACAGTTGACAAACAAGGTCTTTCAATATCCACATATTCCCTATCTGTCCTGCGATAGTAGCTAATGGTTTCGTGATGGAATGCTTTGCGGAACCCATCGGAATAATTGCCGTAATCGCTTTTAAATGCTTGTGCCAAGGTATCGCCTTCGGTTTCGAAAATCAATCCTCTACCTTCATTATCCGATATCAATTGATATACACCTGTTACGCTGTTATTGGCAGGAATGAACAACATTCTTTCAGGTGGCTTGCTCGGTTTTTCCATATTTTCATTCTTGCCTTTATTCATGTTATAGGTTGCGTTTTCAACTTCAAATTGCTGCTTCAATACTTTAGCCTGGTCACTCATAATCTTATGAACAGGGTTTACCAATCCTTTTATCTGGTTCAGTCTTCCTTTACCTGCAGATGCAGGTGCGGTTACAAATAAGTACAAATTGCTAAACACTTTTTTCTGGTCATACACCCCAAATAGTTTGGGGAAACAGGCACTAAAGGCCGTCAGTGCTCCCAACAATAAAATATCCTTTTCCTCTGGACTGCCTGCTGGCTCCACAACTTGTTGCAAAAACAGTGGCAAGTTGTTGTAAACAGTATCAGGAATGGTTGGCATGGATTGTTGAACACTCTCCTTTTCTGATTTTGGCAATGCTATTTCATCATTTTTTTGAGTTCTAATTCCTGCATGATGTGCGTGGTGGTAAAATGTTGCGATAGTGATGCCGTGACCTTTCGCCTTTAAACACTTATCAAACTGTTCGTCACATTCTTTTGTTTCGTAATTTATATAGGTCCTACTAATGCGATGAAAATAATCTCTTCCAATTTCCCCGAATCCATCTGCAAGTGCGAAGCCTAAAGCCCGCCATACTTGGTAATTTCCTGTTATGTCAATTCCTAATTTTTCTATTTCTGATATATAGGAATCTATATCATTGTTGGGAATTGATACACTTTTAATAGCTGGAATAGCCTTTTTAGGTTGAGCTTCCTTTTCAGGAAGCTCCAACCATTTTTTAGGGTTAAATGTTTTGCTCATAATGCTTGATGTCTTGAGTGTAAAAAGGCTGTTGGGTCGTATGGTAGAAAGCAAGCTCTGGAAACATCTTTCCCCGACTGGTCAACCTCAATGTTATACGTGTGTTTTATGTAATTTGCTATTGCCTTGAAATACTCACTATGTGATACTTCAGAAATATCGATGCGAATTATCCATTTGAGTCCATCACCAGATGGAGAAACGAACAGCATTTCGGTTTCAAAATATTCATCGTTGAGTAATTGACTTTTCAGTTCTTGAAGATTCTCCAAGTGGTCGAAGTCAATTGCCATTAAACTTGAATGTTTGATTAAGTCGGCATCGTTTCGCTTTTCAAATACTCCCGAAAATGTAACGTAATCGAAATTATTCGCTTTGAATTTCCGTGCTTCCTTGACATCCTGAATGCTTCTTAACTTTTCAGTAATAGCTTTGTAGTTGTCAGAAGTAATCAATTGGAATATATCATGTAAACGAAGTGTTTCCGCAGGAAATACATTGCGAACCGGTGCTTTGAAAAAACTACAATCCGTATACCAGCTATCATCAGGACCATCTAACCAATCCAAATCGTTTGTTTGTTTTGCCGTAAGATTCAGATGCATTGCTTCATTAATCTTGGCCAATACATCTTCCTCATTGGAAAGCTTGAAATGATATTGTGCGAAATCAAACACATCCCCATTAAAGTTTAGTAATTCTTCGTCTTTATGGGTTGCAATCACTCCATCGATATGGATTCGCAAGGTTTCTTTGCCACCATTAAATGGGTTTCGGGTTATCCCGCAGTCCCTTCCTTTTACGGAAAGGACTGTAGTTTCAGGATAATACTGTCTCAACACATAGGCGTAAATATTTAAACCATAATGTGTTCTATCCAAAATTGCTTGCCTACTTACTTCCATGTTGTTTGAAATTATGGTTATAGTAGTTGTCTTGAAGCAATTGCTCTAAATCTGACACCTTGTAATAGAACTTCCCTTGGATTTTGCTGTATGGCAGTGTTCCATTATCCCTAAAGGTCTGTAGTGTGCGCTTGCTAATATGCAAGGTTTGCAATACGTCTTGATTGTCCAACCAAGTTTCCTTTAACAGTTCAGCCCTTGATTGTCTGAAAATGTCCAACCGGGCTTTCATGTCCTTAATTTCTTGGGAAAGCGCCAAGATTAACTCGATGATTTCAGTCATAACTTCACCGCTCCTTTCTTAATTAAGAAGTCGGCAGCTTGCTGCTCGATTTCGTCTTGAGAGTTCATACGGTTGCGCAATAACCATCGGTCTAATTCCTCACGTTGGAAGTAAATCTTTTTGCCATTCGGTTTATAATGTGGAATGGCTCCCGTACTTGTGAGTTTGTACAAGTGCGATTGGGAAAGTTCTAAATAATTGCAAGTTTCATTAAAATTCAATACTTGCTTTTGCATCGTTTGTTGCTCCTGCAACATTTTTTCGATGCGGTTCAATTGTTCTGTGATGTTTGAGTCCATCTTTATTTGTGATTAAAATAAATAAGGACATCAGGCCTAATGTCATTCTTGTTTTTCAAGAACATGACAAAGGTTGAAAAACTCTGATTTTTAAAGCGGGAGAGTTTTAGTAGAGTGTGAGATTACAATGAGTTTTCTAATTATTCTCATTGTTTTTTATTGCATTTGTTTGAAGATATTATCAATGATTTCCTTTTTTAGAGGTTCTTTACTTTTGGTATAAAGGTTTTGTGCAGTGAGAGGTTTACCTGATTTAGTGAAAAAAAGCCCTGTTGATTCAATAAATGTTGGATTCAGGTTTTTAAAGCTATTCTGTAATTTTTTAATTATATATTTAAACTCGGTTGTCTTACAATCTAAATAGATTTCTTTTTTGTAATCTATAATATCTTTGGCAATAAATAAATTATGTAGGTCCTCAACATCTGTTTTTGTATCAAGCAAATCAATACTTAATTGCAACCTCTTTAAAATTTTCAATAACCAGTCAGGGTCTTGGTTCAAGTAACCAAATGATGATTTAGTCTTGCTTGAAGGTTTCAAAGGTTTTTTAAATACTTCTATTTTAGGAGTATTCATTTTTTCAATCATTGCTGCATCAAATTCAGAATCATTGAAATACTTTTCCGCAATTTCTGGAATGGTAAACAAATCGTGTTCTGAATATTGGCCGTATTGCTCTTGCAATTCAACATATAGCCTTATGGCTGACACTTTAAGGTAATGGATGATATAATTGTCATCATTTCCTAAATCGTCCGTTATAGCCCTGTCACCAACGTATTTTGCAATATCATTTAGATACTTATCAAATTTATTCGATAGTACTGTGTAGGTATATTTATTTTCATATATCGTTGCATTTTGGGGAAAGTCAGTGACAAATGAAAGAATTTCCGTTTCAGTTTGATTAAAAATCAATTTCTGATAATATTGCTTTTTGCTGCTTAAGGGTCTTTTAAAATTTAATTTGAAAATGCCATTTGTAGCAATAGAATCTAGCTTTATATCTGGAAGTAAGATTTGGTATTCTCTTTCTGACCTATGGTCCCGATGTAAACCTTTAGTAATGGAAACTAAATTTGAAAATATGTTATTCATTATAAATCCAATTGAATACGGTTGGCGGCATCTTTCTTTTTGTCGTCGATTACCTTTGCATAAATCTGGGTTGTTCTCAATTCTTTATGGCCTAATAATTTTGATACTGTATAAATATCAGTACCCAAAGTTAATTGCAAAGTTGCATACGTATGACGCGCGCAATGAAAGGTAATACTTTTTGTGATTCCTGCTTTCATCATCCATTGTTGTAACTTTAAATTAGACCAGGCACTATAATGTAAATCTTTGAAGATTTTATCTTTTGGCTCTCCTTCTTCTCCTAGTAATTCCCTAGCTTGTTCAGAAATAGGTAATGTTTCCGCTCCTTTTGTTTTCTTTTGTCTGAATCGTATATAGTATCCCATTTCTTTAGAATGCTGTACCTCTGACCATATTAACTTTTCAATGTCTGACCATCTTAATCCGGTTATTGCTGAAAATATAAAAGCTTTCTTTAGTAGAGGCAACTCACATTCTGTATTGGCAGCTCGTTGTAATTCATCAAGCGTTAAGAATTCTCGTTGAGGTTCCCCTTGTTTAAAATACTCAACACCAGTGGCAGGATTCATTTTTAAAATTCCATCTTTTACTGCATGTTTTAAAGCAGCTGCGAATTTCCCATAATAGGAATATTTGGAGTTTTGAGAAAGCTTTTTTCCTGCTCTTGCAATGGCATCCTTGTCCAAATAATCTCTGAACCTTTCAACAAATATTTTGTCAATATCCTGAAAACTGACATCATGTGGACAGAAAGCCTTCAGATGTTTTAACATGCTATTCCAATTGCCATAATTTCCAGCACTTGTATTCTTCTTTTCTACCAATGTTGAAACATAGGTAATAAAGCTTCCTTTTAACTTCTCAATATCTCGAAAGCCATAAATGCCGTTTTGGATTTCAATTTGGCGTTGTGCACAAATGGTTTCAGCCAATTGCTTGGTTTTCTTGTTGACTTCTCTTTCTGTTTTGGTTTGAGGATTAGGCGTAAGATATAATCTCAAATACTCTGTTTTTCTTTTGCCCTTATGGTAGTAGTCCAAATACAAACTAATACTGTCATTCTTTTTGCGCTGTCTTAATGTAACTTTCATAGTAAATCAATTAAAAAGGTTTTCAATTTGCCAACGAGCAACTATATGTTTTCTACCAAAGGGAACCGCTTTTAAACGTCCTTGTTGAATCATTCTTTGAATGGTCCATCTACTTACACCAATGAGTTGAGAAGCTTCTGTAACGCTTAAAAAATCCTTGTTGTTTACAGCATCTTGATTGTAGTGATTAACGATTTCTCTTGGCTGTTGCACAGCCTTATCAAGTGTAGTTTGTATTTTCTCATTGCGCTTACGTACTTTATAAGCTTTCTTCGCACAGGTATCGCCGCAATAATTAGTGACAGTAGTACGAGCAGTAAAGGCCTTACCGCAATGTTTACAGGATTTTGGAATGAATAAATTACTGCTCATAAATGGTGCTTTATGTAGCGTTATGGTGCAACGTGGGGCAATATGGTGCATCATTTCGCCAATCTATTTGCCAACGGAATTGGGCAACAAATCCGTATTTAAGGCAACAGATACACAACAAATATAATGAAAAAAGCACAAATAAGCAACAAGTAAAAGAATATAAAGTGAAGAAAAACAATAAGTTAACAAGCAAAAGAAGGTAAGTTACTTCCCGATGCAGAAGTTTGCAAAAATATTACCCAGTAAATCATCATTTGTGATTTCACCAGTGATTTCACCAAAGTGATACAAAGCTTGACGGATATCAATAGCTAATAAGTCGCCTGACAGTCCAGAATCTAAGCCATTTTTTACCTTTTGAATTTCTTCAAAAGCCTTTAAAAGCGCATCATAATGACGAGAATTGGTGATGATGGTTTCATTATTTCTTAAAGCACCTGTATTAATTAATTTAAGAAGTGAATTGGTTAACTGTTCTACACCAAAACCTGTCTTAGCCGATAATAAGTTGATTTCTGGAATTTCAGCTTTCATCATTTCAATTTGCGAATTGTTGATCTGATCTATTTTATTAGCAATAACAATGAGTGGTTTTTGAGGATATTTATTTTTAATTTTTTCAAGTTCTACTTTAAATTCTGTACTATGAGCTTTAAACTGAGTACTATCAAATAAATAAATAACAACTTGAGCTTGGTCAATTTTTTCAAATGTTTTTTTAATCCCTATACTTTCAACTACATCTTTAGTTTCTCTAATACCAGCTGTATCAATAAAACGAAACCCTATTCCTCCTATTGTAATTTCATCTTCAATAGTATCTCGTGTTGTGCCTGCAATTTCAGAAACAATGGCTCTTTCTTCATTTAATAATGCATTTAAAAGCGTTGATTTACCTACGTTAGGTTCTCCAACTATTGCCACAGGAATGCCATTTTTTATTACGTTACCAACTGCAAACGAATCAATTAAACGCTTTAAAACAAAGCTAATACGCTCTACTAATTCTTTAAATTTGGTTCTATCAGCAAACTCAACATCTTCTTCAGCAAAATCTAATTCAAGCTCTATTAAGGAAGCAAAGTTTAAAAGTTCTTCACGAAGTTTGGCTATTTCTGATGAAAAGCCTCCACGCATTTGCTGCATTGCTATTTGATGAGATGCTTCGTTATCACTGGCAATTAAATCGGCAACTGCTTCTGCCTGACTTAAATCTAATTTTCCATTTAAAAAAGCTCGAAGCGTGAACTCTCCTGCTGATGCCATTCTACAACCATTTCTTAAAAATAATTGAATGATTTCCTGTTGTATATAATGAGAGCCATGACACGAAATTTCAATAACATTTTCACCAGTATATGAATTTGGATTTTTAAAAATTGAAACTAGTACTTCATCAATTGTTTTAGCACCATCAATAATATGCCCCAAATGAATGGTATGCGTTTTTTGCTTTGATAAATGCTTACCTGAAATTGACTTAAATTGCTTTTCTGCAATAGTAATAGCATCTTTTCCAGATAATCTTATAACGGCAATTGCACCAGCACCAGAAGGTGTGGCTAAGGCAACTATGGTATCGTTATAAATCATGTTAATAATTGGCTTAAACTAAATAAATTCCATCAGGTTTAATATCAATCAAACGCTGTTTATAAAGAGTTCCAATAGCTTTTTTGAAATTCTTTTTACTCATTTGAAGTGAATCTTTAATTGCTTCTGGTTCTGACTTATCGGTAAGATTTAAAAAACCTCCATTATCATGTAATTCATGCATAATTAACTCTGCATTTGGCTCAATATTTCTGTACCCTATTTGTCCTAAAGAAATGTCCAGTTTATTTCCTGGTCTAATCTTTTTTACAATGCCTTTCAATCTATCACCAATACTTAAATCTTTAAAAATGGAATCTTTATAAATCAATCCTGCATGAACTTTATTTACTATTACATTCATTCCAATTTCTGAAGGATGAGAAACAATTAGTTCTACCTCATCAAATTCTTTTACAGTAAGTTTATTATTGTCTAAAAAGTTATTTGTTTTACTTGATGCAGCTAATCTTCCTGTTTTTTCATCTAGATAGCAATACACTAAATACCATCCGCCAGATTTCATTTTAAAGGCTTGTTCTTTAAAAGGGCAAAAAAGTTCTTTAACCAATCCCCAATCTAAAAAAGCACCATAATCAGTTACTTGGTTACAGCGTAAAACAGCAAAATCGTGTAATTTTATATAAGGTTTATCTGTAGTTGCTACTAAACGTTCTTCGTTATCTAAATACACAAAAACATCTATTTTATCCCAAATTTTAAATGCTTCTGGAACATATCTGTTTGGCAACAATACTTCATTGCCTTCTTCATCTGCAATATAAAGACCTTGTACTGCTTCCCTAATAATTTCTAATGTGTTTGTTTGCCCTAAATGTATCATGCTGCAAAGGTAATGATATTCATGTTTTTTAAATAAAAAAGCGTTGCTATATTGCAACGCTTTAAAATATTATATTTTAGCAATTATTAATAAACAGATTCTTTTTTGAAATGTTTAGTTAATAAATAATAAACTACTGCTCTATATTTATTTTTATTAGACAAACCATATGTTTCAATAACGGATGCAATACCTTTATCTAAATCAGCACTGTCTTTTAATCCTAATTTTTTAATTAAAAAATTGTTTTTTACCGTTGCTAATTCAGCCTCATCAGTACCTGAAACTGTTGAAGAATCGGCATTATAAATTGATGGTCCGCAACCAATAGTAACCTTAGTTAATAAATCCATATCTGCATTAATTCCACATTTTTCTTTTAAATCAGCTGCATATTTTGCAATTAACTCATCTCTTTTGCTCATAATAAATGTTTTAAGTTATATAATAAATTAAGTATTTTTAAATATAACTATTATGAAACAAGTAAAATAAAAAGTCGCATTAATTTTTTGTTAATTAAGCTATAAAATCAAAATATTTTAAAAGTACTTCGTCATTAACTGTTCTTGGAGTAAATACTTCAAGTAATTTAGGAGTTTCAGAATCTGAATAAAAAAACTGTAGTTTGTTTTTTAATTGTCTTTCTGTTTTAGCGCTTAAATACTCAAATCCATACATTCTACTTAAGTGTTTGGCATTTAAATTATGCTTTGTTTCAAAGTAATCATCAAAATTTTGTGTGTTTTTTTGACCTGGCAAAATTCTAAAAATACCTCCACCTTGATTATTTACAACAATAATTCTGAAATTATTTGGAATATAATTATTCCACAATCCGTTACTGTCATATAAAAAACTTAAATCACCGGTTATAAAAACAGTTGGTTTTTCACTTGCAACAGCAAATCCAATAGCTGTACTTGTGCTACCATCTATTCCACTAGTTCCTCTGTTGCAATAAACTTCAAGTGTTTTATTTATATTAAACAATTGCGTATATCTTACAGCAGAACTGTTACCTACTTGAAAAACATAATTATTAGGAATTGATTTTAGCAGAACATCAAAAACTTTAAAATCTGAAAAAGGGACTTTTTTTATGTATAAATTATGCTTTAATAATCTATTTTGTTTAACCAAACTCCAGGTATCTTTATAATCGCTCTTTACATAATGTGTTATTTTTGGTAACAGAGCTTCGAAAAATTGATTTGGTGTTGCTTCTATATGAAGACTTAAACAGAAAAAAGTGTCATTAGCTCTTTTCTTATCAACATGCCAATGATGTTTAGGTTGAAACTTTCTTAAAAAGGCTTTAATTTTTTTTGAAACTATTAATCCACCAAAAGTTAATAAAACTTCAGGTTGCAAATGCTTTTTTTCCTCTTCGGTTAATGGTGCAATTAATTGGTCTATACTCGGAAAAAAACTATCATCATAAAGATTTGATAAAGTTTCTGTCAATACAATAACACTATCATCTTTTGTAATTTCATTTAACCACTTCTTCTCTATTTCATTTGGCCCATTAACACCAACCAAAATCATTTTTTTTGAAGCAGAATTCCAATATTCAAAACACTCTTGTTGGGTATAAGAATCAATAGGTTTTTGTTTTGATGAAATTTCTATTTCCTTAGGCTCAACACTCAGTTTATCTACAGTTTCGTAAAGTGGCTCGTCAAAAGGGACATTGATATGTACTGGTCCTTTACTAATTATTGCTGTATTAATTGCTGTATTAATTTCAAACTCATTATGTGTTTGGATATCTTTTTGAAATCCTAAAAACCGTTCTAATTTATCTTCCAAATTTTTCATAATTGGGAGCTCATCAGTAACTGGAATATTTTTTTCGTCCTTTAAATCTAGTTTTAAATTGGCTGAATGTAAAATATGGTTTGCAAAAACGTATTTCTGATTAATGGTCTGTCCATCTCCAATATCTATTAAATGTTTTGGTCTGTCTGACGATAAAACTACTAAAGGAATATCACTATAAAAAGCTTCTGAAATTGCTGGATAATAATTTAACATGGCACTACCAGATGTACATAAAACAGCTACAGGATACTTAATTTTTTGAGCAATTCCTAATGCAAAAAATGCTGCACAACGTTCATCTACAATACTGTAGCATTTAAAATAAGAATCGTTTGTAAACCCTATTGTTAAAGGCGCATTTCTGCTTCCAGGTGAAATTACAATATGCTTAATATTTTTAATCTTACAAAGTTGAATAACAGTTTGTGCAAGAGGAATTTTTGGATATGTCATTGTTAATTTTTCTATAGCAAAAATAAGAAATAGGCTTTATAAAAACCTATTACAAAATGTTTTTAATCACCCTAGATTTTGAAACGGTTTCCTCCCATTCCTTTAAAGAATTGGAAGCTTCTGTAATACCTCCACCTACATAAACTAAAGCATTATTATTTTTAATCTGCATGCAACGTAAATTAACATACAACTGACTGTTTTTTTTAGTAATTGAGTAAGCTCTTTTTTCTATATTTCTTTTACTTGATTTTGGACTAATCTTAGTTTCAAAGTTAAGTTCACCCAAATAACCGGTATAAAACTCGCGATTATAAAATTCATTCTCTAAAATAAATTTTTTTGAAGGTAGTTTGGGCATTCCACAAACTGCCGGTGTAGGATGTAAAACAGAGAGCATATGTTTCATATTTAAAGTTTCAAGTTTTAAACTCGCCTTAATCATGGTTTTCAAATGCACCAAATTTCCTGCTTTTACTGTTTCTACTTCAGATACTTGCAAGTTATTAACTAATGGTTTAAGGTTTTCAAAAATAAAATTGGTTACTATTTGCTGTTCTCGTTTTTCTTTTTCTTCCCAAACCACATCTAAAGTTCCATTATATTCTTGTGTGCCTGCTAATGACATCATTGAAAATTGATTTCCTTCAATTTTCATTAAAGTCTCTGGTGTAGCTCCTAACCATAACCCTGTTTTTGGATGATACCAACAATACACAAAAGCAAGCGGATAATTATTTAAAAGGTTCTTATAAATGTCAATAAGATTAAATTCAGAAATATTAACAGTTTCCATTCTTGATAAAACTACCTTTTGAAAAACGTTGTTTTTTATTGACTCAATTCCTTTTTCTATAAGTTTAATATGTTGTTGTTTATCTTCATTATTTATCAGAAAAACATTCTTAAAAGATGTCTCCTGAGTATTCTCAACATATGAAGTTTCAATTTTACTAGCACTTTCCAAAGGGATTAAAACACCTTTCTCAGAATCATCAAATGGTGCAAAAACAAAACCAACTTCATTATAACTTTCAACAAAATGAATAGCATCATTGAATTGTAAAAGTGCTTTAATTTCTAATGTATTGGGCTTTCTGTAAGCTACAAATGGTAATTTATTTTTAAATTGTTTTTGAATGGTTTCAAAAAACATATCAGAAGTAAACAAATCTATCTCTTTTTTGGTAGTGAAATGGTCGATAATCTACAAACAGATATTAAATTATCATCATCATCAGTTATTTTAATATCTAATAATTGTGTGGTTCTTCCTTTATGTAAAAAGGTTGCCTTGGCATAAACAAAGCCTTTTGTAACACTTTTTAAGTGATTGGCTGTGATTTCTATACCACGGACAAAAAACTCATCTGTATCAACAAAAATATGTGAAGCAAAACTTCCAACACTTTCTGCTAAAGCTGCTGTTGCGCCACCATGCAAAACACCATCTGGTTGATATACTCTTGAGTTTACTGGCATTCTAGCTGTTAAAAAATCACTTCCATAATCAATAACTTCAATATTTAAAGTTTCCATTAAAGTCCCTTTACATGTAGAATTTGCTTCAGCTAAAACAGCTTCTTTATTTAATTTCATATGTTGATCTTTATTGTTTTTAATTGGTTATATGTAATTGCTTCGCCTGTTCGCTTTCGCTCGGGTCGCATATCATCATTGGTGTTTGCGACCAATTATCGGTTATGCTCATTTCATATAAATAATGTATTTTTAAATCTGAAATGTAAAAGTACAAAACCAAAGCTTAAAATGAATCTTTGATTAGAGCGAATTATGAAAGTACCTACCTTAGAAAATGACCATGTAAAATTATCTTTGCTTGACTTAAGTAATTACAAACATTTATTACCAATTGCCCAACAAGAAAACTTAATACAATATTCTCCCAGTGATATTTCAACACCAGAAAAATTAAAAAACTATGTTGAAATTGCTGTAGATGCGTATTATCATAAAACGGCTATTCCATTTATTGTTTTTGATAAAGTTAAAAAGGAATATGCAGGCAGTACCAGATATATGAACATTAACTGGAATTATAAGGTTTTAGAAATTGGCTCAACTTGGATTGGTAGAGAGTTTCAAGGAACCGGCTTAAATAGTCAAATGAAATTTTTAATGCTGACCTATGCTTTTGAAACCCTTAATTTTGAAAAAGTTGAATTCAGAATTGACGAGCGTAACATTCGCTCAAGAAAAGCTGTTGAAAAATTGGGCTGTCAGCTTGAAGGTATTTTACGAAAAAATGTCTATTTAACAGATGGCTTCAAACGAAACACCTGTTGTTATGGTATGTTAGAAGAAGAATGGGAAGTTATAAAAGAAAAAATATTTAAAGCCTTTTAATTTTTATTAAAGACTTTTTTTAATCCTTGTTCTAGAAGTGGTTCCATTATTAAGTAACCCTTTTTGTTTGGATGTACAGTATCTATTCCCAAGTCTTTTTTCAACCCATTAGATGAATCAACCATGGCAGAAAAATAATCTACATAAACAATGTTATTTAAAATAGCATAAGATTTAATAAGACTATTAAGTTTGATTATTTTCTCAGCGGGTTCTAAACCCGGTCTCCATGAAAAATCTATAGCAGGAAGAACGGAGCACAACACAACTTTAATGTGATTTGCCTTTGCTAATTCTGCCATTGATTTAATGTTTTCAGCTATCATATCAATAGAAATTGGTCCTGTGTTTTGAGCAATATCATTTATCCCTGCTAAAATAACAACAACCGAAGGTTTTAAATCAACAACATCTTGTTTAAAACGTAACAACATTTGTGATGTTGTTTGTCCACTAATCCCTCTGTTTATATACGGCTTACCCTTAAAATATTCGGGATGATAAATTAACCATCCATCAGTAATGGAATTCCCCATAAAAACAACAGAATTATCTTTAATAGCTGAATTCATTAACCGGTAATTTTCTTTTTGAAACTTCTTAAGATTTGCCCAATCTTGCGCATTAGCTTTTTGATTTATAAAAGAGAGAAAAATAATTAATGTAATAAACTTTAAGCACTTCACTATAACTACAATTTATTCATTATTAAAAATTCAAAAAAAAAAAAACCTAATGTAATTCATTAGGACTTTTTTATAAAGATTACATTTTTTAATGACCTCCTACTATCTTTTCTTCAAAGCTAATACCTTGAGCTCTTAAAATACCTTTAACTCTCCATGCATAAAAAGCTAAATAAGCAAAACAAAATACTCCAACTATATAACTAGTTTGTATACCTATACTCTCTGATACATATCCTTGTAGCCAACTAACTATACCTCCACCCATAATCATCATTATTAAAAAACTACTTCCTTGACTTGTGTTATTACCTAAACCGCTAACAGCCAATGTAAAAATACAAGGCCATAAGGTACTACAAAACAAACCTACACTTGTAAAAGCATAAACACTCACCATTCCATCATTGGACATTCCAACAGCTAAGGCTATAATTCCTAAAAGTGAAAATATAAATAACATTCTAGCAGGATTCCCTTTACTTGCAATATCAGCTGCTATCAATACTAAAATAATCAAAGCATAAACATAAAAAGGTGTCAAATTATGTTTTGCTATCGCATTTACAGCTAAAAACACTCCAAAAGCCAGATATGGCGCTATAAAACGTAATATTTTACGAAGATTGACTTCATTAGTGAATGCTTCAACAGCACCAGTCCATCTTCCTATCATCAAACTTGCCCAATACAATGAAATATAAGGGGCAATGTCTGAAATGGCAAAACCTAAGTTGTGTTCCATATAAGCTGGTAAATTACTAGCAGTAGAAACTTCAACACCAACATAAACAAATATACCAATCATTCCTAAAACCAACTGTGGATATTTTAACGCAGAAGATCTTTCTAATCCTGTGCTTCCTTCTTTCTCAACAATAGCTTCTGGTTTATCGGGTATTGATGAAAATTTTAATAACACTGCAACAATTAGAAAGGCTAAACCTAAAACCAAATATGGTATTTTAACACTCTCAATACTCATATTGGTTGTTTTTCCAATTGAGGTTCCAAATATGGCAAAACTTACAATTAGTGGTCCAATCGTTGTTCCAAAATTATTGATTCCTCCTGCTAATGTTAATCGTTGTGACCCTGTAGAAATTGGTCCAAGCGCAATAGCTAATGGATTAGCAACGGTTTGTTGTAAAGAAAACCCTAACGCCACAATGAATAAACCTGATAACATTAAAGCAAATGAACCTGTATTTGCTGCTGGATAAAACAATAATGTTCCCAAGGCTGAAATAACAAGTCCTAATACAAGACCGTTTTTATAGCCTATTGTATTAACAATATCTTTCTTTATTAAAATAGAAATTCCCATATAAATAAGGGAACCAACGGTATAAGCTATATAAAAGGCCAGGGAAACCAATTGGCTTTGACCCTGTGTTAAATCAAATGCTTTTTTAAATACTGGAATTAGAATATCATTACTGGCGGCAACAAATCCCCAAAAAAAGAAAACAGAGACAAGAGGAATGAATTGTCCCCATTTTGTAGTAGAATTTTCAGAACTCATAATTAATTTATAGTTGTTTAGATTTAAATAATTTTAAGATTCTAAAAATAGATATATTTTCATCAAAAAAATGAAATTATGATCACTTATTTTCGGAATAAAATTGAATTTTTATCAAACAAATTTAATGATGAGCTAATACTATTCTTTTAACTCCCTCATAATTAAATTAATATAATCTATCAACTTAAAAAACACAACATTAACTTCATAATAATTAGCCTATAAGATTCTTAATAATATCTTTAGTAGGTAAAATAGCTTTTGTGTGTTCTATACTAGGTCCTGCAACCCAAACTGTTTTATAGGTAACTTTAGTTGCAGCGTTTTCTGTTGCTTTCATACCAACTGAAAATCGAATCATCTTCACCCATTTTTTAAGTTTTTTATTCTTATTTAATATAGACTCCAACCAAGTTTGTTTAGTTCCAACTTTTTTAACATAAGGTGTATTAATTACGGTACATGGCGTTCCAGAAATACGCTCTGTTACAACAATATCTTTAGCACCATAATCTACACATGCCTGTTTGTATTCTTCGGTTACATTTGCTTCAACTGAAGCTATAAAAGGACTGCCTACCGAAACTCCTGCTGCACCGTAACCAATCATTCTATCTATATCTGCTTTACAACCCACGCCACCAGCAGAAATGACAGGGATTTTACAATTTGAAACAATATTTTTAATTAACTCTTCAGGAGACTTATCACCTCTATGTCCACCAGCTTCATTATTTACAGCAATAATGGCATCTGCTCCTAATCCTTCCACTTTTTGCGCAAATTTTAAATCAACTACATCACAAAAAACTTTAATTCCCACCTTATGTGCTTGATTAATAGTTTCTTCAGGACTACCTAATGATGTTATTATAAAATCACAACCTTCTTCACACAAAACCTCTAATTGTCCTTTGTATTTAATATTTGATTTATTTACAATTAAATTAAAACCAAAAGAACCACCTTCTACTTTGGCAGCCTTCAATTCTTTAATAGCATTTCTTAATTCATCTAAACCCCTATAATTTAGTGCTGGAATACAACCTGCTATACCACTCTTCATGGCCTCTTTCACCATAGCAGTATTTGATACCAAGAACATTGGAGCTTGTATAATTGGATATTTAATGTTAAGAAGATTAGAAAGTTTCGTTCCCATATTTTTTTTTCAATATAAACAAATATAACAAAATATTATGCACGCATATTTTAATTAGTGTTTTAGATTTTTAAAATATATATAAAACAAAAAGCGCAATCATTTCTGATTGCACTTTTTACAATGTGATGCTGAAACAAGTTCAGTATGACAAATAATTATTTTACTTCTTCAAAATCTACGCTTCGACTTCGCTCAGGACAGGCTACTTGACTTCTTCGAAGTCTACGTCTTCAACATCACTAGACTCTGATTGTCCATTTTGACTAGCATCTGGTCCTGGTTGAGTATTTCCTCCTTGTTGAGCATCAGCTTGTGCTTTATACATTTCTTCAGAAGCTACTTTCCAAGCTTCGTTTATTTTTTCTAAAGCAGGGTCAATTACAGTTATGTCTTTCGTTTCGTAAGCCTTTTTAAGCTCTTCTAATGCTTCTTCAATTGGTTTCTTTTTATCATCAGATAGTTTATCACCAAATTCTTTTAGCTGGCTTTCTGTTTGGAAAATCATAGCATCAGCCGCATTTAATTTTTCAGCTTTTTCTTTTGCTATTTTATCAGCTTCAGCATTCGCTTCAGCATCAGCTTTCATTTTTTTGATTTCTTCTTCAGTTAAACCAGAAGATGCTTCAATACGAATATCTTGAGTTTTACCTGTTGCTTTATCACCAGCAGTCACGTGAATAATACCGTTAGCATCAATATCAAAAGTCACTTCAATTTGTGGTGTTCCTCTTCTAGCTGGTGGAATTCCATCTAAATGGAAACGACCTATCGTTTTATTATCACCTGCCATAGCACGCTCACCTTGTAACACATGTATCTCTACTGATGGCTGATTATCGGCAGCTGTTGAGAATATTTGTGATTTTTTAGTAGGAATTGTAGTGTTAGCTTCAATAAGCTTAGTCATTACATTACCCATAGTTTCAATACCAAGTGATAATGGAGTTACATCTAATAACAATACATCCTTAACATCTCCGGTTAAAACACCACCTTGAATACCTGCTCCTAATGATACTACTTCGTCAGGATTAACTCCTTTACTTGGTGTTTTTCCAAAGAATTTCTCTACAGCTGCTTGAACTGCAGGAATACGTGTAGAACCACCTACTAAAATAACTTCATCTATATCACTTTTGCTTAAACCAGCAGCTTTTAAAGCTGATTCGCAAGGTGCAATAGTACGTTTTACTAAATCATCGATTAATTGTTCAAATTTAGAACGTGTTAACGTGCGTACTAAATGTTTTGGTCCACTAGCGGTAGCTGTGATATATGGTAAGTTGATTTCTGTTTGCGCAGAAGATGATAACTCAATCTTAGCCTTTTCAGCTGCTTCTTTTAAACGTTGTAAAGACATAGGATCCTTACGTAAATCCATACCTTCTTCAGCATTAAACTCATCTGCTAACCAATTAATGATTTTTTCATCAACATCATCACCACCTAAATGCGTGTCACCATCAGTTGATAATACTTCAAAAACACCATCGCCTAATTCAAGGATTGAAACGTCATGTGTTCCACCACCAAAGTCGAAAACCACAATTTTTTGATCTTTTCCTTTTTTATCTAAGCCATAAGCTAAAGCAGCAGCGGTAGGTTCGTTGATAATTCTTCTAACTTTTAAACCTGCTATTTCTCCAGCTTCTTTAGTTGCTTGACGTTGTGAGTCATTAAAATATGCAGGAACTGTTATAACCGCTTCGGTTACAGTAGTCCCTAAATAGTCTTCTGCAGTTTTCTTCATTTTTTGAAGAATCATAGCCGATAATTCTTGAGGCGTGTATAAACGCCCATCAATATCAACTCTTGGAGTATCATTATCACCTTTTACTACTTTATATGGTACACGATCTGCTTCCTTTTTAGATTCAGAAAACTTATTTCCCATAAAACGTTTAATAGAATAAACAGTTTTTGTTGGGTTTGTAACTGCTTGGCGTTTTGCTGGATCGCCAACTTTAATTTCGCCTCCTTCAACAAAAGCGATAACCGATGGTGTAGTACGTTTACCTTCTGCATTTGGGATAACAACTGGTTCATTACCTTCCATTACAGAAACGCAAGAGTTGGTTGTTCCTAAATCGATTCCAATTATTTTACTCATAATTTATTTTTTATTGCGTTGAATGTTCGTTTTTAAATTCATGGTGTTAAAGTCAATGATTATGCCAACAACAAAAAACTGACAACCTGTCATTTTGGATTTTAAACTTTAAAACATTTATGTTACAGTTCAATTGAAAAAACTATTTTTACGAGCAATTAAATAGTATATATGGAATGTATTTCTGTTTTTGACATGTTAAAGATTGGGGTTGGTCCTTCAAGTTCTCACACATTGGGACCTTGGCGGGCTGCTGAACGATGGATTAAAGAATTGAAAGATGCCAATATATTTAACAAGGTTGAAAACGTCCAAGTAGATTTGTACGGGTCATTATCATTAACTGGAAAAGGACATGCTACTGATTTAGCTATTATGCTTGGGTTAAGTGGCTCTAATCCTGAATTAATTCCAATAGATAACATTAACACCATTATAGATTCTATAAAAAAGACCAATACAATCCTTTTTAACAATGAGATGGCACTAGAATTCAAGCCTGAAAAAAATATTGTTTTCAATAGAAAATTTTTGCCTTTTCATGCCAATGGACTAGTGTTTACTGCAACTGTTAATGGGAAAAAGCTAAAATCAACATTTTACTCTATTGGTGGTGGATTTGTGGTAAAAGAAGAACGAAAAAATGCCAAAAGAAACAAGCAAATTTTCAACACATTTCCATATCCAATTAAATTAGGAACAGAACTTTTAACTTACTGTAAAGAATTGAATATGTCAATTTCTGATGTTGTATTAGAAAATGAAAAATCAATCCGCCCTTCAGAAACAATTGATTATGAGTTACAGCGTATATGGAATACCATGTTGGAGTGTATGTATATTGGTTGTCATACAGAAGGTAATCTTCCAGGAGGTTTAAATGTACGGAGACGTGCCAATGATATTCTAAAAAACTTAAAAGGAGATTTACCGTATAGTAATCCTCAAGAGTGGTTAGAAACTATTAGATTAACAGAAGTTAAATTCAGACAAATTCTAAAATGGGTAAGCTGTTTTGCCTTAAGTGTTAATGAGGTAAATGCCTCTTTAGGTCGTGTTGTTACTGCACCAACTAACGGAAGCGCTGGTGTTATTCCCGCTGTACTTATGTATTATATGGTTATTGAAAACCATGACGCTGATTTTGAACATATTAAAAAATTCTTGCTAGTCGCTGGAGAAATAGGGAGCATCTTTAAAAAGGGTGCTACAATCTCTGCCGCAATGGGTGGTTGTCAAGCCGAAATTGGTGTATCATCGGCTATGGCTGCGGGTGCTTTAACAGAATTGCTTGGAGGCTCACCAGAACAAGTATTAATAGCTGCCGAAATTGCTATGGAACATCATTTAGGATTAACCTGTGATCCTATAGGTGGACTGGTTCAAATACCTTGTATCGAACGTAACTCAATGGGTGCATTAAAAGCTATAAATGCAGCTGAATTAGCCTTAGAAACAAATCCGGAACATGTAAAAGTTCCTTTAGATAAAGTGATTTCTACTATGTGGGAAACTGCAAAAGACATGAACTCTAAATACAAAGAAACCTCTGAAGGCGGTTTAGCTGTAGGCGTCAATTTGTCTGATTGCTAATTTATTATTGATTACAACCTTGCTTATGCCTGGTATCGATTAAATAAATTATTTTCCATTGTCCATTATCATTAAATAGCTGGAAACAATTTACTCCACAATGGCTAAACGCATCATTAAACCAAAACTCATAGGGTGTCCATACATTAGCCATGATGCCATCGATTTGAATATTATAATCCAATAAGCGCTCATCCCATTTTTGGTCGCTAGTTCTATTCGCAATGGTGCTTATTAGTTTAGAAGATTCTTCAGTAACTAAAACATTTTTGCCTTCTTTATTTGTATATGTAGTCTGTAATACTATTTTATCCATCATAACAGATTTCATAAGTAAAGTATCTCCTTTGTGAAATCCTTCAAAAAATGTGTCAACTGCGTCCTTAACTTTAATAGTTTCATCGTCTTGCGCATATAATGTTGATGTTAGAATAATACATAAATAAGCTATAATTCTGGTCATGGTTTTAATTTTTTTAATAAATATAAACTTAATGTTGTTTGCATAAATACAGTTAAAGAAAAGTTTAACAATATCTCTCTCTTCGTATTATTTAGTATTTTTACAATCTTATAACAAACAAATTATGTCTACAGCAAAAAAAGAATACAAACGAATTACTGTAAAAACGTTGGTTGATATGAAAGCCAATGGTGAAAAAATATCCATGCTAACAGCTTATGATTATTCCATGGCAAAAATTGTTGATGGTGCTGGCATTGATGTTATTCTAGTTGGTGATTCGGCAAGCAATGTCATGGCAGGCCATGAAACCACTTTACCAATTACTTTAGATCAAATGATATATCACGCCTCTTCTGTAATTCGAGCTGTGGATAGGGCTCTTGTTGTCGTAGATTTGCCTTTTGGTAGTTACCAAAGTGACCCGAAAGAAGCCTTGCGTTCTGCCATTAGGATTATGAAAGAAAGTGGTGCTCATTCGGTTAAAATGGAAGGTGGAAAAGAAATAAAAGAATCCATTAAAAGAATTTTAAATGCAGGAATTCCTGTAATGGGGCATTTAGGATTAACACCTCAATCTATTTATAAATTTGGAACTTATACCGTAAGAGCCAAAGAAGAACAAGAAGCTGAAGATTTAATTGAAGATGCTAAAATGTTAGAGCGTATTGGATGCTTTGCAATTGTTCTTGAAAAAATTCCTGCCAAATTAGCACAGCAAGTTGCTGAAAGCGTAAGCATTCCTATTATTGGAATTGGTGCTGGTAACGGTGTTGACGGACAAGTTTTGGTGCTTCATGATATGTTAGGAATGACTCATGAGTTTAATCCCCGTTTTTTACGCAGATATATGAATTTATATGAAGACATGACTGATGCCATTTCGCAATATGTTACCGATGTTAAAAGCAATGATTTCCCAAGTGATAAAGAACAATATTGATTTAGATTCGTTAGACATATTGATTATTAGACTTTTAGATTAATGCATAGATTTAAAGATTTAGAAATTTGGAAAAGAAGCAGATTATTTTGTTCTGAAATTTATAGTACAACTTCAAACTTTCCTGACTCTGAAAAATTTGGTCTAACCAATCAACTAAGAAGATCATCTGTCTCTATCCCTTCTAATATTGCCGAAGGTTCTTGCTATGAAATAGAAACACAATTGCTTATTGCTTTCGATTTAAAATTTATTTCTTTTGAAGAACTAAATCTTCTTTCAAAAGAATTGGAAGAAATTGTAAAATGATTTCAAAATTCAAATCAACTCTAAAAATCTAACTTTCTAATATTCTAAAAGCTAAAATGTCTAAGATTTTATCTAATAAATCTAACCTTCTTATTCTGTATGAAGACAATCACATCATCGTTGTAAATAAACGAGCTGGTGATATTGTACAAGGTGATAAAACAGGCGACAAACCTTTAAGCGATGTTGTAAAAGAATATATTGCTGAAAAATATAACAAACCTGGAAATGTCTATTTAGGAGTGGTTCACAGGCTTGACCGACCTACAACTGGTTTAGTCATTTTTGCTAGAACAAGTAAAGTTTTACCAAGATTAAATGCGCTTTTTGTATCAAAAGATATCGCTAAAACCTATTGGGCCATTGTAAAAGAGAAACCTAAAAAAGAAAAAGACACTTTAATTGATTGGTTAAAAAAGAATCCGAAAAACAATAAATCATATGTGTACAATAAAGAAGTTCCTGAAAGCAAAAAGGCGATTCTTCATTATAATGTAATTAAAAAACTAAATAGCTATTTTCTGCTTGAAGTAAGATTAGAAACTGGCAGACATCATCAAATCAGGTCGCAATTATCACAAATTGGTTGCCCCATTAAAGGCGATTTAAAATATGGTTTTGACAGAAGTAATGAAGATGGTAGTATTCATTTACATGCCAGACATATATCATTCATTCATCCAGTAAAAAATGAACCCATAGAAATCACTGCACCTTTGCCTAAAGATGCTATTTGGGATGCATGTAAATAATTTTGTAGATTTACTATAAATCGCTTCATAAATGATTTCAAAAATAGTTAATGATCAAAAAGCTTTTTTCTTGACTGAAGAAACCAAATCTTTAGCTTTCAGAAAAAAAATGTTATTACGTTTAAAATCCGAACTCATTAAAAGCGAACAAACTATCATTGAAGCTTTATATGCTGATTTTAAAAAACCTGCATTTGAATCTGTTTTATCTGAAACTGGACTAGTACTTTCTGAACTTGATTTAACCATAAAAAAATTAAACTCTTGGGCTAAACCAAAACGTGTATTTCCATCATTTTTAAACTTCCCTTCAACTGATAAAATATATTATGAACCATACGGTACCGTTTTGGTTATTGCTCCTTGGAATTATCCCTTTCAATTATCATTATTACCAATAATTGGTGCTATTGCTGCAGGTAATACAGTAGTATTAAAACCTAGTGAATTAACACCAAACACATCAAAAATTGTCGAAACAATAATAAAAAATGCGTTTGAAGAGCATTTTGTAGCGGTAATTCAAGGAGACGCAAAGGTTTCTCAAGAATTGTTAAAACAGCAATGGGATTATATTTTTTTTACAGGTAGTGTAAACGTGGGCAAAATTGTAGCTCAAGCTGCAGCACAATATCTTACACCAACAACCTTGGAACTTGGCGGAAAAAACCCTTGCATTGTTGATAAAACTGCTAACATTAAACTTGCTGCCAAGCGTATTGTTTGGGGCAAGTTTTTAAATGCTGGTCAAACTTGTATTGCTCCAGATTATATAATTATTCACTATTCAGTAAAGCAGGAATTTATTGAAGCCCTTCAAAATGAAATAGAAATATCTTATTCTAAAAACCCTCAAGAATCTACAGATTTTGCCAGAATAATAAACTCCAGTAATTTATCAAGATTGGCAAATATGCTAAAAAATGAAAGCATTGTTTTTGGAGGTGAAATCAATGAAGAAACATTATACATGGCGCCGACTGTTATTGATGAACCCAAATTAGATAGTGAAGTAATGAAAGATGAAATTTTCGGACCCATTTTACCTATTTTAAGCTATTCAAATGAAGAAGATATTACGAACATCATTCATAAATACAACAAACCTTTATCATTGTATGTGTTTAGTACCAACAATGCTTTTTCAAAAAAAATGATAACTAGTTTTTCTTTTGGTGGCGGCACTATTAATGATACTATTGTTCATTTTGCAAACCCAAAATTACCTTTTGGAGGTGTGGGTTCAAGCGGTATTGGTTCTTATCATGGTAAACACACCTTTTATACATTTTCGCATAAAAAACCAGTAGTAAAAAGAGGTAATTGGTTAGATGTTCCTTTACGTTATGCTCCATACAAAGGCAAAATAAAACTTATAAAATTCTTTTTGAAATATTTCTAATTTGCTTTGAATGGGTATTCTAGAGTTAGTTGTACACCTTCTTTGGGTTTTGAAACAAGATGTAATTTAGCATTAATTAACGCAGCCCTACTCTCCATATTAAGCAATCCGGAGCCCTTTTCAACATTGTCAATATTAAATCCCTTACCATCATCAGAAGCTATTATTTTTAAATAATCTGGTTCGTATTGAAGCTTAATTTTTAGGTGTTTTGCTTCAGAATATTTTACTGAATTGGATAAAAATTCTTGTATAATCCTGAAAATAATTATCTCATCTTTTCTGTTATTAAATTCAACTTTCTCTCCCTTAACTTCTAAAGTTGCCGAAGCAAATTTCATTTTCTTCAACCTGTCTAGCTCATTATTTATTGATTTTTCAAAACCAATATTCAGTACCACTTCATTGTTTAATGATTTTGATAATGAACGAACTTCTTTTAAACTTTCCTTTAATGCTTCAGAAGTATCTTTAAACTTATCTTTTACATCATCAGAAACCTGCATTTTTAAAATACTTAATTGCATACTTGCAAAGGCTAATAACTGGCCTACATTATCATGTAATTCCCAACCAATATTTTTTAAGGTTTGTTCCTGTATCTCTGTCTGTGCTTTAGTAATCTCTTCTTCAAAGGCTTGCTGTTGTTGTATTTTATCTAACAGTAATTTGTTTTTACGCTTTTGAAATACGATGAAAAATACAATAACAAGAGTTGTTACAATTACTAAAACAGCAATCATATACACCAATAAATATCTTTCAGCAGTTGTGCTGGCTAATCGTTCTCCGGTTTGCACCATATTAAAGCAAATGTAAAGGTTGAATACATTAATATATTGGCAAATAAATAAATTTGCCATCTTAAAAAAATAAAATTCCAATCTCTGTTAGTCATATAAATATCATAAAACACTAATGGTGTAATAATAAGCCACCAAACAAATATGCCTGTACTTATATAAAAATTAAGAGATCTGTAAAAGGTTAATATTTTATCACTTTTCAAAATTTCAATAAAATAAAAAACAGAGCATAAAAAAACTATATAGGCTCCAAATACGCTTATTGCCGGAAAAAACCTGATAAAAAAATCTTTCCAGTTTATTATGACATAGGATATTGAAAAAACAAAAAAAACATATGTAGAATAACTTAATACTTGTCTAAATGCTTTGTTTACCAAAATTTTTTGAAAATAGAAAGAGAAAAATAAAATTGCTCCTATTTTCCAACATAAAGTAAACCACCAATAATTTTGTACAAAAACAGTGCCTTCTAGAAAACTAAAAAAACCACCATTTCTAATATGTAAGGTATAATTACCTATAGTATCACAAATGGTAAGATATATTAAAAAAAATATGAAGTATTTACCAGTGGTAAATTTATATTTTTTATATAATAATACTCCAGTAATTGCAGATAAAGATTCTACACAAAATGTTATTAAACCTTTATAATTTAATAGAAATTCTTCCATTAACCTAATTAGGATAGCTTGTGCTTCCTCCATTTCCTTCATTAAGAGGATCTACCGGTAAATCACCATCCTTTAGTGGAAACATAATAACACTGGCTTCTGATTTAGTTATTTTTCCTGTTGGCACCATAAACATGGTGGTTAAATCTTTTTTGGTTTGGCCTGCATTTTTTCCGTAAACACCTAAATACAGACGAATACCAGTCATATCATAACCTAAACTATCAGATTGACTTTTGGCATAAACCAAATAATTTTCCACATCTGCTAAAGACCACCAAGTAGAACGGTCGTCTTGATTTCTTCCTTGCTTTTGCGCTGCAGAATCTACAGCAGCTTTTCTATGTAAAGTCCAATTGGCATTTAGCTCTTTTGCCTGGGCTTGCGTAATAACACCCATTGGTTTTACAATTTTTGTTTCCGAAGATTCATCTTTAGGCAATCGTGGACAAAAAAAATAGGTTGCCAAAGCACCTAAAATAATTCCTAATAAAAAGAGAGACGTTTTTTTCATTTTTTTAAATTAATTTTAGTTGTATAAAAATAACAAAAAACATTAGATAAGGATACAATTATTATGCATTATGCAGGAAATCCCAACATGGTTCCCATTCCAACGGTAAATAACCAAGAACCATAAATGGCATGTTCTACCGAGACTAAAAATGTTGATTTTGTATTTTTAAAGTTCATTGCAAAAAGCAGACCTCCCAAAAAAGTAAGAATAAGTACCAAGGCGTTTTTAAAGAAAATATGCCCTAACGAAAACACTATCGCGTTAAAAAAAATAAATTGGTTATTGTCTTTAAACAAGTCTTCATACCGTTGAAAGAAAAACGTTCTGTAAATTAATTCTTGAGGATACACTGAAAAAACACTGTAAATAAATAAAATGAACACCCATAATTTTGGTTTATTTATTACAACATTAAAAAGAGCTTCCTTATTAGTAAACCAAACAAAAAGGGTGGTTAAAACAATAATAATTGAAAATTTTATAATTGTTTGCTTCCAAAATAATTTCCAATTTAAATTTGGCGCAATCTTGACTTGTTGTTTTTCAACTTTTAGCAACACGAATATAATGTAACTAAAACCAAAAAAACCAATAGTCAGTTTAATCCATAATGGAAATGAGAATGTAAAACTAACAGGGACCAAAATAAAAATTGAAAATAATTCTATAAGCTTATAGGTACTTGATTTCATTTTAAACATTTATTGCTGTTGTATGTTTTACTTCACTAATTACAAACATACTGTGAGTGCTCCCAATATGATTGATATTGGTTAATTTATTCACCATAAACTCCCTAAAGGCTTCCATATCTTTAACCAGCACTTTCAACAAATAATCATAATCCCCACTAATATGGTAACACTCAAGCACCTCGTTTAAATTAGCCACCTCATGCTCAAATTTAATAACATATTCCTGTGAATGTTGTATGAGTTTAATGTGGCAAAATACCACAAATGCTTTATCAATATGCTCCTTTTTAACTAGAGCAACATACTTGTTAATGATGCCTTCTTTTTCAAGCTTTTTAATACGTTCGTAAACTGCTGTAACCGAAAGGTTCAACTTGTTTGAAAGTTCTTTATTGGTTTGCTTACAATCTTGCTGCAAAAAGCCCAATAGTTTTTTGTCAATAGTATCTAATATCATAATTGAAAAATTTTCCTAAATAGCGGAACAAAAGCAACTCAAAATAACTTATTAACTGTAAATATAATATTTTATAGTTTTATTTTCTAAATAAAATCATTTTCATTGTTTTTTAAACTAAAATTAAAGAAATTTGATGTAATTTAAAACTAAAACCATGTCTTTTAAACCCGCTAATAACATTCAAGATTTACAATATTTTGGAGAATTTGGAGGAGTAAATCCTTCTATTTCAGATTCCTCGACCTATACGTTTCTTTCAGCAAAAACCATGTTTGATACCTTTGAAGGCAATGCAGATGGTTGTTATTTATATTCCAGACATTCATCACCATCAAATCTATATTTAGGGGAAGCTTTAGCTGCCATGGAAGGCACTGAAACAGCAAACGTTGCCGCATCTGGTATGGGAGCCATCACACCTACTCTTTTACAACTTTGTCAAGCGGGAGACCATATTGTTAGCAGTCGTACTATTTATGGAGGTACTTATGCCTTTTTGAAAAATTTCATTCCTAGAATGCAAATTGAAACTACATTTGTTGATATTACAAAGCCAAATGTTGTTGAAGCAGCCATTAATAAAAACACTAAAGTATTATATTGTGAATCTGTTAGCAATCCTCTTTTAGAAGTAGCTGATATTCCAGCTTTAGCTAAAATTGCAAAAAAGCATAACTTAAAGTTGGTAGTAGATAATACCTTTTCTCCACTTTCAATTTCTCCAGCTATTCTAGGAGCAGATGTTGTTATTCATAGCTTAACTAAGTTCATAAATGGTTCTAGTGATACTGTAGGTGGTGTAGTTTGTGGTACTCAACAATTTATAAATGATCTACGAAACGTTAATAATGGTGCTTGCATGTTATTGGGTTCAACAATGGATAGCCTAAGAGCCGCATCTGTTTTAAAAAACCTAAGAACTCTTCATATTAGAATAAAGCAACACAGCAAAAACGCATTATATCTTGCTCAGAAGTTTGAGCTAGATGGTTTAAAAACTGTTTACCCAGGATTAAAATCGCATCCTTCACATGAATTATTTAAAAGTATGATGCACTCAGATTATGGTTTTGGTGGTATGCTAACCATTGATGTTGGCACATTAGACAAGGCCAACGAACTTATGGAACTTATGCAAAACAATAATCTTGGTTATTTAGCAGTTAGTTTAGGTTTTTATAAAACTTTATTCAGCGCTCCAGGAACATCTACATCTAGTGAAATACCTGAAGAAGAACAAAAAGAAATGGGATTAAGTAATGGATTAGTTCGTTTTTCTATTGGATTAGATGATGATATTGAAAGAACTTATCAAATGATGCATGCTTGTATGAAACAACTCAATATTTTGGATTAATAACATTTTAAATATAATTAATTCAATCAAATTAAAAGCCGAAAGATACCTTTCGGCTTTTTTCTATTTGTTATTTTTATTCTAAAAGCGTAACATTACACTTCTAAAATAAACTTACACTTTTTATGAAAAGCCAAGACATTAAACCAAGAGTACCACAAGATGAACATATTGTAGAAAATAGAGAATTAAATATTTGGGAAGCATTAATTCCTGTGTTTGCATTGGTTGGTATGTTGGCTTACAATGTATATACTTTTGGTGAAGATGCACTTAGCGGTTCAAATCAATTTATATTATTATTAGGAGCAGCTGTTGCAGCAATAGTTGGTGTATTTAATAAAGTAAAGTTTGAGCAAATGATTGAAGAAGTTGCTGAAAACATAAAATCAACAGCAGGTTCAATCCTTATATTATTAATGGTTGGTGCTTTAGCTGGCACTTGGCTAATAAGTGGCATCATTCCAACTATGATTTATTATGGTTTACAGGTTTTAAACCCAACAATTTTTCTCGCAGCCTGTGTTATTATTTGCTCCATCATTTCAGTAGCTACAGGAAGTAGTTGGACAACTTCAGCAACAGTTGGTATCGCACTAATTGGGATAGCTGATGCATTGGGTGTGCCTCTAGGCATGACTGCTGGTGCCATTCTATCTGGGGCTTATTTTGGTGATAAAATTTCACCCATGAGCGACACTACAAATTTGGCTCCTGCAATGGCTGGAACTGATTTGTTTACTCATATAAGATATATGCTTATTACAACAGTGCCAACAATTCTAGTTACACTTATAGTATTTGTTATTATTGGATTAAATCTCGAACCTAAAGGAACTGCAGATACTCACGAGATTTTACAATCAATTGAATCTGCAATTAATGTAAGTCCTTGGTTATTTATAGTTCCTATAATAGTAATAATATTAATTGTTAAAAAAACATCTCCTTTGATAGCTCTTTTATTTGGAACAATTTTAGGAGGAATTGCTGCGCTTATATTTCAACCAAATATAGTGGTTGCAATAGGCGGAGGCACAACTTTAGATTTCTCTACAGGTTACAAAGGCATCATGAATGCTATAACTACTGATACCTTCATTCCAACTGAGAATGAAGCCTTAAAAGGATTGTTTAAAGCGGGTGGAATGGCAAAAATGATGGGGACCATTTGGCTTATCCTTTGTGCCATGACCTTTGGTGGAATTATGGATGCAATTGGGGCATTAACAACTATTAGTAAAGCATTATTAAAATTATTCCACACTACATTTGGATTATTTGCCAGTACAGTTGCCAGTTGTTTAGCTTTAAATGTTACTGCTAGCGATCAATATTTAGCAATAGTAGTTCCAGGTAAAATGTATGCTAAAGCTTTTAAAGATAAAGGTTTAGCGCCAGAAAATTTATCAAGAACTTTAGAAGACAGTGGAACAGTTACATCGGTTTTAGTTCCTTGGAATACTTGTGGCGCTTACCAAAGTGGTGTTTTAGGTGTTGACACCTTACATTATGCTGGTTATGCTATATTCAATTGGTTGAGTCCATTTACTACCCTTTTATTTGCAGCACTAAAAATTAAAATTAAAGAACTAGCAAAAAAATAATTCTCACACTTTTCAAGAACTGTGTTAAAAAACAAG